>CAXTBP010000243.1:6900-7297 GCA_964241985.1 uncultured Armatimonadaceae bacterium
TGATAGGTGTGACGGGATAACCGGTGCTTCCGAGGGAATACTGCTGCGAGCCGACATAGCCCGTGTTGTAATAACCCGCCGAACCGTCGGTGTTGGCTGGCCCGACAACCACAAGGTTTTGGGTTTGGCCCGAGGCCACGACGAAGTTGAAGTTGCCGCTGTTGTCGGTTACCGTCGAAGCCCCGGCATACGAAACCGCCGCGCCCGCAACGGCAGCATTGTTGTTATTTTGGTTGACAACGCGCCCGATGAGCCGGGTTTGGGTCGGCGTGATCGGATCGGTATTGTTGCCACCACCGCCGTCGCTGCCGCTGCCGCAGCCGCCGAGGGTGAGCATCAGCATCAGACCCATGAAAACCGACAGCAAAAACGAGGCGATGCGGTCGCGGGTCATGCC
>CAXTBP010000244.1:0-7285 GCA_964241985.1 uncultured Armatimonadaceae bacterium
CCCTCTACCGCTTGCGGGGGAGGGTGGTGAGCCTAAGCGAACCGGGAGGGGGCTTGCCACAGAGGGGGCTAAATCCGAACCGGCTTCGCGCTTGCGCCCGGAACGAAGGCGGGGTCTTGATGGCGGATTTTGCCGTTGACGCGCACGACTAAGCCCTTGCCCGCCTTGGCGTCGTTGTACAACACGTCCACGCGATTGCCCCGGTGCGGTGCGCCCGTCAAACTGAACTGCGTCAAGCCCATTGGGAGCGGGTCAATCACGAGCGTTCCGTCGTTTTGCGGGGTCAGACCGGCGACGTGACGGATGAAAATATCGATCCACCACGAGTGCATATAGTCGCGGAAGCCGGAAAGCGGCTTGCCGGAAAACGGGTCGTAGCGTTCGTAGAAATCCACGCGCGGCGTGAAATGGTTGTTGACGGCCCGGTGCAGCAGTTCGGCGGCCTGCGGCATGAGCGAGCGGTCGTGTTGCTTTGCGGTGAGCGCGAAGCCTTCGATAACGTGGCTCGTCGCGGCGGGCCAGCTCGGCCCGGCCCAATAGCGTTTGACCGGATCGAATTCGGGGTCGGCTTTGGAAATGGCGGGCAGCGGGTGCGGCAGCCAAAAGGCGTCCGGGTTCGTTAGATACCGTTTGACAACGCCTAATTGGTCGCGCGTCGCCATGTCCGCGAACAAGGGATAAAACATCGTAATCGCTTGGTAGTCGGACAATTCGCCGGTTTCGCGGTTTCGGTCGAGCCAGCGTTCGTCTTTATTGCTCCACAAAATGGTGTTCAGGGCGTTCAGCGATTTGTCGGCGTAGGCTTTCAACAGTTGCGCGTCGTTTGTTTTGCCGAGTTCGCGGGCCATGTTTTCGACCGCCCGCAAGTTGGCGTAGGCGTAGCAGGTCGCGTCGATGGCTTGATAGCGGGCGGGTTTCTTGCCTTTCCAGCGGCGGTGCAAATCGTCCATACCCGTTTCTAATTGGTGGTCGATTTCAAACAAGCCGCTTTTGTCCGGGTCGCGGTCGCTTATCCACCAATCCATATTTTTCTTCATCCACGGGTACATGGCGACCAGTTTTTCCTTGTCGCCGTGGATTTGATACCAGCGCCATGCTGTCATCGGAAGGGCGGACAGGCCGGTTTTGGAATCGTGGTCAAGCGGGACGTGGTTCGTGCGCGGCGAAGCGTACCACGGAAACCGCCCGTCCTCATACGAAACGACGCCCATATTGGCGATATGCCCGTAGCCGACGCTGGGGTCGGTCGCCCAGTTCATATCGAAGGCCATGAACGGCGCGCTGTAGCAACAGTAGGTTTGAAAGGCTTGCCGCCCTTCCATCACGACCGGGTAGCGGAACAAGCCCAAGTTGCCGCCCGCCGTCGAAATGCGGAGCAAAAACCAGCGGAAATCGTACAGTTCGTTGAGTTTGCCGTCCGAGCACGAAAAGCGCGGAACGTCGGAGTCGTAGAAACCTTCCCATTCTTTGCGGTTTTGCACGACGGGGTTCTTTTGCGCCAGTGCCTTGCGGGCGTTTGCTTCCGCCGCTCCCGCGTCGCGGTCGAAGGCGCAGACGAAGGTCGCCGTGCGGCTTGCATACGGCGCAAGGGTTACCTCGCACACCATGCGGTACGCGCCGGGCGTGCTCGTCTCCACGAGCGACGGTTTCATCGTGCCGCCAATCGCCATGCTCAAACCGTTGGGCAAAAACTCGGGGAACACGTTTTTGTCGGTCAGCAGCACAAATGCGCCATCCCCGCTCAATCGCGTTTCTTTGACGCCGCCGGGACGGTCGCGCCAGTCGGCCCCGCCCCGGCAGTCGCCCTTGATTTCCAATTTGTAGGTTTGGTTTTGGTCGGTGCGGTTCGTCAGGCGAATGACCGAAACGGCGACATCGTCTTTGGTCACGCACACGGAGCGCACGTCGTCCACGGCGGGCGCGATGTCCGTGCCGTGCTCGTTTCCCGGGCGCGAGGCGGACAGCAAAATCTGGTCGGGATACCACGCAATCGTCGCGCCGTCGGCGGCACTGAACACGTTTTCGAGTCCGTAGGTCGCGTACCAAAAGCGGGACGGATTGCCCGTGTATAAGGCGACATTTTTGCCGTGCCCGACCGTTTGTTTGTCCTGCCGATTTCCGGCAATCGCCAGCGGCGCGTCCTCGCCAGCGGGTTTATTTTGCAGTTCCGCTTCCACCGAAGCGGCGTTTGTACCGACGGCTACGGCGGGAGTGGGAGAAATACTTTCGCAGCCCGCGACGGTGGCGGCGGTAACCGCCGTTAAACCGTGTAAAAAGGTGCGCCGAGAAACGGCTGGCAAAGCGTCGTTGCCGTCGGCGCGAGCGCCGCGCAGGCTGCCCTTGCGGGCGGTTTCATCGTTCATAGTTTTTATTTTAATCGAAAACGGTGTTTCGCGCCCAATTCCCATATTTGACATTTTGTGGTATAGTTGCCGTAACCTTTTGGCTTGTCCGGTTTGCGTCGCTTTTTGCGGAAACGAAAACGGCGGGTCGATACGGGGCTGTGGGCAGCGTTGCTTTCTTCCCCGAAGCCGTTTCGGCTTCTCGTTCAATCGTTTGGCGTTCTTGTTTTCGCTTTCCGGGAGGAACTCATGCGTTTGTTGTTTGCTTCTTGTCGGCTCGCACGGTGTGCGGCGGCTCGTCGGGCAGTGTTCGCGCTACTGGCCCTGCTTCTTGTTGTCGGCTTGGGGAGTGCGCCGCGCCATGCGGCGTGGGCGCAAGACCCGCCCGGCCCTGCGGCGTCCGCTTCGCCGTCCCCCGCGCCCTCCGCGTCGCCCGCCGATAATGGCGTCGCCGCTGGCACGCAAGCCGAGGCTCCTGCCGCGCCCGCCGCCGCTCCGCTTAAAGTCGATACCGGCGACACGGCATGGCTTTTGTGTTCGTCCGCGCTCGTGCTTCTGATGACGCCGGGCCTTGCGCTGTTCTACGGCGGCATGGTGCGCTCGAAAAACATCCTCAACGTTTTGATGCAGTCGTTTATCGCGGTCGCCTTGGTGACTGTGATCTGGTCGCTCGTCGGGTACAGCATCGCGTTCGACAAGGGCAATGCTTTTGTGGGCGGCTTGGGCTTTTTGGGCCTGAACAATGTCGGGCAAGACCCGCACCCCGTATATAGCCCGACCGTGCCGCACCAAGTCTTCATGGTGTTTCAGATGATGTTCGCCATCATCACGCCCGCCCTGATTTCCGGCGCGATTGCCGAGCGCATGAAGTTTTCGGCCTACGTCATTTTCATCGGTTTGTGGAGCCTTCTGGTCTACGCCCCGCTCGCGCACATGGTGTGGGGCGACGGCGGCTTTTTGCGGACGATGGGCGCGCTCGATTTCGCGGGCGGAACGGTCGTCCATATTTCGTCGGGCGTGTCCGCCCTCGTTATGGTGCTGCTTCTGGGCAAACGACGGCTGGACAAAAACGCCGACACGCGCCCGCACAATTTGCCCATGACCCTCATCGGAACCGGGCTTTTGTGGTTCGGCTGGTTCGGTTTCAACGCCGGTTCCGCCATCGCTTCCAACGGCCTCGCGGGTTCGGCTTTTGTCGTTACGCACATCGCCGCCGCCGTTGCCGGTTTGGTATGGGTGATGATTGAATGGGTCGCCTATAAAAAGCCGACCGCACTCGGCCTTGCGACCGGAGCCGTTGCCGGGCTTGTCGCCATCACGCCCGCTTCGGGTTTTGTCACGCCGCTTTCGGCGATGATTATTGGCGCGGGCGTTTCGTTTATTTCCTTCTATGCCATCAAACTCAAGGCCAAATTCGGCTACGACGATACCCTCGACGTGTTCGGCGTCCACGGCATCGGCGGTATTTGGGGCGCGCTGGCGACCGGTTTGTTCGCCTCCAAAGCCGTCAACTCGGCGGGTGCGAACGGCTTATTTGCTGGGGAAGCCAAAACGTTCACGACGCAAATTATCGCCGTTTTAATCGCGGTGTCCTATGCTGCCGTGGTGACGTTTATACTCGGCATGATCCTTAAAGCGACGATGGGAATCGCGGTTTCCGCGAACGAAGAAGAAGCCGGGCTGGACATCACGCAGCACGGCGAAACCGCGTATGCGGGCGACGCGCCGGGCCTTCCCGGCGTGACGCACGGCGGGGGCAGCGGCCACGGCGGCGCGCCGGTCGTTGCTCCTGCGCACGGCGTTCCCGCGACTGGGGTGTGATATTCTCCAAAGAAAAGGCCCGCGTTAGCTTGGCTAACGCGGGCCTTTTTGTTTTTCACGAGTTGAATAACATGGGTTTTAACCCATGTGGAATGTGCGCGGTTTCGTTTGCGCGCTGGTTTTCTTTGCGCGCCTTGACTACGTGTGTCGTTCTGGGTATACTAAATCCGCTATGCCTTCAACCAAGCCGCCCGCGCTGGGGGATCAAGAACTGTCCCTTTTGCAGTACATCAACGACCGGAATGAACCCGTGACCGTGCGCGAAGCCGCGCAAAAGTGGGGCGAGCCACAGGGCTTGGCCCGAACTACGGTCTTAACGGTTATGGAGCGGCTGCGCCAAAAGAACTATTTACAGCGCGACCGAAGCGCGACCGAAGCCGCGTTCGCGTACCGGCCCGTCGTGCAAAAAGGGGATTTGATGCGCTCGCTCGTCGCGGGCTTCGTGCAAAAAACGCTGGGCGGATCGGTCGCGCCGTTTGTGGCGTATTTGACCGACGTGACCGACAGCGGCACGTTGTCCGAAGCCGAGCAAACCGAACTGCGCCGCTTGGTCGAGAGTTTGGACAGTGCGGAAGCCGAACCCGAGAAAAAATCGTAGCCGTTTGTAAGTTAAGGTAAAGAAGCCGAAGCGACGATGTTTCCTGCCGAACCCCCTTTCGCGGTTGTTTTGCAAACGCTCGCCCAAAGCGGCGTTTTGGGCGCGCTGGGCCGGGCGTGTGTGGGTGGCGGCGTGGTCGTACTTTTGGTGTGGGCGATGTGCCGCGCGTTTCCGCGTTTGCCCGCCCGGTTCCGTTTCGCGCTGTGGTGGGTGGCGTGCGCCAAGCTGATTTTCGGCGTTTTTTGCGCGGGCGTCATGCCTCTGTTTGTGCCGGGGGCGGTGCGAAACGCCGTTTCCGCGCCAGTTAAATCCATCGTTCAGCCCTTTTTACCGGCGGTCGGCGGCGCAAAACCGTTTAAGCCAACCGTTGTCTCGCCCCCGATTAATTCGCCTTCCGTTGTCGAAAAGCCCGACGTGACGGCTGCCGCAAACGCGGCGACGGCGGTCGCCAATTCGTTAAGCCTTCCCGTTTTCGCCAGTGCGCCCGCAGCACGCGCCGAAACCGTTTCGCCCGCCTTTCCCGCCGGACAAGCGACGGAGCGCGATGCCGACGAAACCGCCATACCGCGCCCGGCAACCTTTACGTTCGCGCGCTTTTTAGCGGTGGTGTATCCCGTTGTCTTTTTTATCTACGGAGTTGGCCTTGCTTGGTTTGTTCTGCGGGCCATACGGGCCGCACGTGCGACGCGGCGCATCGTGCGGCACGCGGCTCCGCTGCCGCTCACCGAAACGCGCACCCGTGAAATTGCCGAAACCACGGCGGCGTCACTCGGCATGCGCGTCAGCGCCGTGCCGCGCTTGTTGGAATCAACCGATGCGGTTTCGCCGTTTGTCGCGGGATGGCTGCGGCCCGTGCTGGTTTTGCCCGCCCAGTTCGCGCAAAATCTGACCGATGCCCAATTGACGCTCGTGTTCGCGCACGAACTGTCCCACATTCGGCGCGGCGATTTGTGGTTATGCGCGGTTCCGCAAATCGCGCAAACGGTTTTGTGGTTTTTCCCGCTTGCCCATTTGGCCTGCCGCGAAACCCTGCAAGCCGCCGAAGAAGCCTGCGACGCCTGCGCCCTCGCGTCCTGTCCGCACGAGCGCGGGGAATTAGGGCGGCTTCTGCTTCGGCTCAGTTTGCGCGCCCCCGCTGCCGCGCCCGCGCTCGGCATGGCGGCGGCCGCCGGTTTTTCACGCTTGAAGCGTCGCCTCCACGCCTTGCAGGCCGCCCCGCCGATGAGTAAGCCGCGCCAAATCGGGGCGTTTATTATGGCCCTCTTTGCAGGAACGGCGGTTTTGCCGTGGCAAATCGGTGGGGCGCGGGCGTCGCTGGTTCGCGCGGACGCCCCGCCGAACGGGTCAACCGTAAACGATGCGTCGGGCCGCGCGCCGCGCTACGAAATCGTGGATTTGGGGCAGGCGGGCGAAACGTACAGCGACGCCTGCGCGATCAGCGACAACGGCCTCGTGGTTGGAACCACGGGCGGCGAAACCACGGGCGGGCGCGGGATCGCGTTCGCCTACGACGGCGCAACCGGACAGTGGCGCGAAATCGGGTCGGCCCCGTATCGGCGCAGTATCGCGGTCGGCGTGAGCGCAAATGGGGCCGTCGCCGCATTAGGCTACAACAAACGCGCCCGCCCACAAGGCTTCGTGTGGAACGCGAGTGATAACCCACCGCCCGATCAAGCGGGCGCGTTTTTGTGGCCCTTGCCCGGCTACAAGTACAGCCGCGCGAGCGGCATCAACGATTTAGGCCAAGTCGTCGGGAGTGCGCACGGCTTAGCACGCGGCGGCGTCCTTCCCGCCCGCGCGTTCGTGCAAAACCACGGCGGTGCATTGGTGGATTTAGGTACTTTGGGCGGCCCCTACAGCCATGCGAGCGCGATTAGCCCGTCGGGCCTCGTGGTCGGTAAAGCGGACACGGGCAGGCCCAAGCGTGGGGCGGACTATCAAACCCACGCTTTCGCCGTGCAAACCGATGAAGCGGGCGCGACTGAAAAAGTGCGCGATTTGGGAACCCTGCCGGGCGGCAAAAACAGCCGCGCGTGGGCCGTCAGCGAAAAGAACGAAATCGTTGGCTTTTCCGAAGCAGGCCCAAGTGCGCGGCTTCAGCACGCTTTTCTGCAAACCGGAACGGGGGCAATGCGCGATTTGGGAACGCTTGGAAACCAGCCAAACAGCGTCGCGTATGGCATCAACGGGCAGGGCTGGATCGTCGGGGCGTCGGGGAACCGCGCCGTTCTTTGGACGCGCGTGGCCCGTAAAAATCCCACCTTGCCCGCGCGCGTCGCCGTTCCCGTTGATTTGAACGAGTGCGTTTCCCCACGTTCCGGCTGGGATTTGCAAACCGCGCGGGGCATCAACGCGCAGGGATGGATTGTTGGGCAGGGAACCTGCAACGGCAAGCAGCGCGCCTTTTTGCTCAAACCGATTTAGGCAGGCATTTACCCAAACGGCATCGCGTTTCGACCGGCGGGTTTCGACCGGCGGGTAAATCCGCGGTCTACGAAGAAGCAAAGCCCGCCTGCGCGGGCTG
>CAXTBP010000245.1:0-7220 GCA_964241985.1 uncultured Armatimonadaceae bacterium
CACACCGACCACACCGACCACACCGACCACACCCACGACGCCCACCGATCCAGCCAATCCCACGACGCCAACCACGCCAACCACGCCGTCCGCTGCGGCTTACACTGCCGTAGATTTGGGGCCGTCCAATCCCGAAGCCCAATTCACGCAGGCATACGGCTTCAACAACGACGGGCAGGTAGCCGCGAACACCGGGGACAGCAACGACGGCTACATCGCTTTGTACACCAATGGATCGTATCAAACGATTCGCCCTGCCGCCGGAACAATTATCAACGCGCAGGGTTTGGGAAACAACGGCAAAGTCGTCGGGAGTATCTCGGATACCTCGTACAGGTACAGCCATCCAATGCTTATCGAGAACGGCGTTATCCGCGATCTGGGGCCGATTTTAGGTCACAATGGGAATGCCAGCGCCATCAATGAGCGGGGCCAACTCGTCGGCACGTACACCGCCGACAACGGACAATACACCGGCTTTTTGTCCGATAACGGCGTTATCACCGATTTGGGAAGCCGAGGGGATTTGGGAACGCTGCCGCACGACATTAACGAGGCGGGGCAAATTGTCGGACAGGCAGGTATCAGCGAACTCGCCCGCACCAGCAATGCGTTCTTGTACGAGAACGGCACGTTCCGCTATCTGGGCGCGCTATCCGAAGGGGCGACAAGCGGCGCGAACGCTATCAACAATCGGGGCCAAATCGTCGGCGGCTCGTATCTTGCGCGCGGCAACGAGGCGTACCATGCCGTGGTTTTTGAAAACGGAACGGCGCGCGATTTATTGATCGGCGCAGATGGAGTGGCAGGAAGCGGCAGCCCCTCCTCAAACAGCACGGCAAACGACATCAACGACAGCGGACAAATTGTCGGCACGTACCGAAACGCGCAGGGAAAAAACCACGCTTTTGTGTATGCCAACAATACGCTTACCGACCTGACCCCTTTCCTTCCCGCTGGCATCAGCGGCAGTGACGGCTTTGGCATCAATAACAGCGGTCAAATTGTAGTCAACGTTTCTTCCTCGGCAGGAACGCGGCCTGTTCTTTTGAACCCTGTCACAAAAGCACGGGCCGTCTCGGGAACGGCAGCGGCGACAAAGAAAGGAAAATAACGATGAAACGGCGACAGTTTTTAAGCGCATCGCTTGGTCTGCCCGCGCTCCTTTTGGCGCTCACCTCGGGCTGCGGGAGCGGCGGCGGAACGGCCCCCATTGGTGGCGCATTTTCCACGGGCGGCAGCGGAAACAACGGCGGCAATAACAGCGGCGGCGGGAGCGACGCCCTGCGCGGCGCGGCGGAAGGCTACGCTTTTTTGGACGCTTCCGGTGGCGTGGTCTTGCTGCCCTCCGTGGCGGCGGGAACGCAGGCGGGCTTTGTTCCGGCATCCGGCCTGCGGGCCGAAGTGGTTAACGGCCCATCGGTTACGATTGGCGCGAGCGGCTTGGTGCGCCTTGACAATATACCGGCGGGTTTGCGGAAACTGCGACTCAGTGGCGGGGCGGCGTCTGCGTCGCTGGAAATTCCGCTGACGGTCGTGCCCGATGCGGTTCTGCCGATTGGCGCGCCGACCGTATCACGAGCCACGGCAACGCAGGCGGCCCTTCAAGCGGCGCGGGCGCAACTTGGCGGCGACGCGCTCACGGGCGCGGACGTTTTGGCGACCTCCACGCCGCTGCCCGCCGGGGTTGCGATCAACCGCGCGATTGCGTCCGACGAGAATGTGGCCCGCATCGCCCAGCCGTCGTGGTTTGTGTATGTGGACTTGGTTCCATCCGCGCGCTTCGGGCACGATACCCTCCTTGTTCTTGTGGACGCCGAAACGGGCGCGACAACGGTACAGGAGTCGGATTCGTGGCCGCTTCTCAACGGCGCGACGTTTTACGGCTTGGCGAGCGTGAACGCGGTCTCGCCCGACGCCGTGCAGGTTGCCTCGCGGGCCGCGTCGCTGCCCGTGGTAATCGCGCCGCCCGCTCCTTCAGCATCGGGTGCGGGTCGCGCCGTGCCGGGAACGTGCCGCGCCGCCGACCCCGACGAGGCCAAAACGCACTACCTCATTATTCAAGGCGACAGCCGCGACGATTTTGGTTATGACCCGCCCAAAATCCAATCCTTTTTATCCGGCGCGCCGTTCCCGCCTCCGGGTCAAATGACGTTTTTGAAAACATTCGAGCAGGCCGTGGAGCCGCGCGTCGCCATCGTCAGTGCTTTCAATGCCGTCCGCGATGCCGCTAAAACCGGCGATACCTTCGTTTTGTACGTGACCACGCATGGTACGCTTCAGTTCGGCAACCAATCGCTTCCGCCGGAACTACGGTATAAAATGGCTTGCGAAGCCGGGCAGGGTGTCAATGGAACCGCCACGACAGCGGATGGAAAGGTGTATAAAACCAATCTCGTGGACATCCGCGAACTGGATTTTGGGCCGTGCAAAGCGTGCCGCATCGTACTTCTCATCGACACGTGCTATTCGGGCAACTGGATTCCTATTTTGCGCCCGCAACTTGACGTCCTCGAAAAACCGCGTGACCTTCTCGTTTTCACGGCTGCCGATCAGATCCAGCCAGCCGTCGGTTTATTAGGCAACAAGGTTGTGCAAGTGGGCGTAGAAGAATTTACCGTTCACGGAGGCGGTTTGTTCACGCAGAGCCTGCTGGTTGCCGCGCAAAGGCAGAAGAACATTCTGGTGAAAGACGCCGTTTCCACCGACGTAATGGCAAGCAGTTTCGGTCTCGCCCACGCTTTGACCGACGCCGACAACCAAGCCGACATCAATAAAAAAGCCCTTTTATTCCCGCAGAGTCCGCAGCGGTACGTGCGCGCGCTCGACCCGGACGAAGTGTGCGGCAAAGGCAACCAAAACGTTTCCATAAAATAAAACGCACACGCGAAATGAAAAGAAAAACCATGCAAAAACGATTTTTTGTGCCGTGCGCGAGCGCGGTTTGTTTTGCTTGCCTCACCGCCTTTCTTGTGTCGGGGTGCGGCGGCAGTAGCGGCTCGTCCAACAGCGCGCCGCTTGGATCGCCCGCCGCAAGCGCGGCAACGGGGCGGGCTGTGTTCCGCATCACATGGCCCGCCAAAACGGCGACGCGGCTTATCCCGCAGGCGTCGTTAAGCGTGCAAATTCAGGTTTGGGACGGCGATAAATTGCTGGACACGCGCATCGTGCCGCGCCCGTCCGACGGTATGTCGTCGGTGGTTGAAATCGACGATTTGCCCGCTAAAAAACTCCGCGATGTGGTGAGGGCGTACCCGACCGGGGCGGCGTCCGGGGTGGCGCAGGCCGAGGTCGAAGCCGAAGTCGAAATCAAATCGGATAAAACTATCGACGTGCCGCTGACGATGGAAAGCACGATTGCGCGCCTCGACCTGTCGCCCACCACGGAAGTCAACCTCGCGCCGGGCGCAACGCAAACTTATGTGGCGACCCCGCGCGATGCGAACGGGGCGCAGGTATTGGTCGCGCCCAGCGGCTTGCAATGGAAAACCGACGCGCCGCAAAACGTGTCCATCGACCAAAACGGTTTGGCGACCGCCATCAAGGACAGCCGCGTGACCGTCACTGTGACGGAACCGGAATCGGGCAAGTCGGCGTCGGTTCCGCTGTCCGTTTTCAGCGACCCCTGCGCGGATCGCGGGCCGGGCAACGGGCCAACCCCGTACATAGAGTTCCGCGACGTGCCCACGTCTGCAACGGTCGGCGGTATGGTTACCTTCCAGTTCGTCATTCACCATGACGCCTTTGCGTACCCGGATAACCTCAGCAATGTTTACGCCTACGTTACCGTGCCGGGCGATACAGTGAAAGTGGCACGCATCAGTCCCGATCCCTATGACCCGCGCACGAACACGGCCCGCGTGTATCTGGGCACGGCAGGTGCAGGCGATACCGTGTATTCGATCTCCTACCGCCAAACCGACACCGGCAGCACGAACTGCAATCTGTCCGGGCCGAGCGCCTCCGTGGATTTGCGTCCGGCAAAGAGCGGATACGCCACGGCGTTCCAAATGCGGATTACGACGCCGTAACCGCACCGCCATAGAAAGCAAAAAAGGCCCGTATCGCGTTGCGATACGGGCCTTTTTTGCTTTATTGGTTTATTCGCCGGGCTTGAAGACGAGGCACGAGTTGATGCCGCCGAAGCCGAACGAGTTGGATAAAATTGGGCCGGGCGACCATGCGCGCGGGCCGTCCGTAACATAGTCCAGATCGCAGTCCGGGTCGGACGTTTCGATGTTGATACTGGGCGGAACCATCTTGTTTTTCATAGCAAGGCAGCACAGCGCGGCCTCGAACGCGCCGGTCGCGCCAAGGGCGTGGCCGTGCATTCCTTTGGTTCCGAACACGGGAATTTGGCGCGCCCATTCTTCGCCGAACGCGAGTTTAATCGCCCGCGTTTCCGCCGAGTCGTTTAAGGGCGTGGACGAACCGTGCGCGCTGATTGCCATAATTTCGGTGGGCGTGAGTCCCGCCTGAGCGATGGCTTGGCGCATGGCCCGCGACGAGCACGCGCCGTCGCCGCGTGGGGCCGTCATGTGCTGCCCGTCGTTGGTGGTCGCGCAGCCGCCCAAAACGGCGTAAGTGGGCGCGCCCCGTTTTTCAGCATGGGCGCGGGTTTCCAATACAAGAACCGCACTGCCTTCTGCCATCACGAAGCCGTCGCGGTTTTTATCGAATGGGCGCGAAGACGTTTTGGGATCGTCGTTGCGCGTGGACATCGAACGAATAAGGGCGAACGCGCCATAAATCATCGGCGCGAGCGGCGCTTCGGACGCGCCCGCGAGAACCACATCGCACTCGCCGCGTTTCAGATAATTCATCGCATTGCCGAGCGCAACGGGCGCGGACGCGCACGAATCGCCGTTCGCCGTCGTCGGGCCGGTGAAGCCGAACTCGATAGCGATATTGCACGCCCCGGCCCCGGCAAAAATAGCAAGCGCGAGCAGCGGCGACACCGCTTTTATTCCGCCTGAAAGGTACGCTTCGTGCTCTTTTTCCGCGTAGGAAATGCCGCCGAGCGCAGTTCCCAAACAGACGCCGACCCGTTCGGGAAGCACGCTGCCGGGCGAAAGCTGTGCGTCGTCAAGCGCCATCTGAGCGGACGCGACCGCGAACTGGGAAAACCGATCCAAACGGCGCACCTGTTTGGCATCCAAGTAATCGGTCGGATCGAAATCATTAATTTCCGCCGCGATATGCGACGTAAATGGCGACGGGTCAAAGCGCGTAATCGGCGCGACGGCGGATCGCCCGCGCATCGCTCCGGCCCACAGTTCTTTCGCACCGGTTCCAATCGGCGTGACCGCCCCGATTCCCGTTACGACCACATCATCCTGCGCCGAGTGCTGCGCCATTGTCATTTCGATTGGTTTTCTTTAGTTTGCGCGCCGCTTCCGCTTTCGGCGATTTCTTTAATGCGGGCGAGCGTTTTCCCCGCGATATAGGATACGAAAATCTCGCCGACGACCGTTCGGGCGAACCAGTTTGTGAGGGGCGCGACCGGGTAGGTCAGTTCATGAAAAATTATGACGCGGACGCCGCCGCCTTCGGCTTGCGGGAGCGGCGTAATCGTCCATTCGACATACATTCCGCGCGTCACGCCGCCCGTGTGAAAAAAAATCAGCCGATGTTCTTCGGGCAAAAGGATCTGCGAGGTTTGCCATTTGACCGGGAATTTTTCGCGCCGGGCCGCCATTTCCGCTTGTTTGACGCGCCCATCGTCGGAATGCACTTTTATCCAGCGGTAGTGCGGCAGAATTTTGGGCCAGTTGGCAATATCGGCCCCAAGATTGAAAATCGTGTCGGGCGATGCGTGAATGATAATTTCGTTTTGCGTGTGCATAAGCGCGGTTTATTGTATCAGCACGGCAGGCGGGTTGTCGGGAGAAGCCCACACCCGCGCCCCGTCGCTCATAAATATCAAAGGGCGTTCGGCCTGCCCGGTCAGCCACACCGGCGCGCCAGTCGCGGACGCCCGGCGCAGTGCGTCGCCGCTCGGATAGGCGGGCACGGCGCTGGGCGGATTGTCGCCGCGCTTGACCGTCTCGGCCCCTTTGCTCGCGGGAAGGCCGCCCGCCGCACTGACCACGACAAAGCGCGGGCAGACCAAATGCAAAAGTTCCGGCGACGTGGCGCTTGCCCCACCCATACGAGATACGCGCAAAAAATCGGCAGTAAGCGGCGGATTACGGTAAAGCAAGGCTTCCTCGCCTGCCTTTTCAACGCCGCCCATAAACAAAAACGCGGATTTTCGCCAGCGCACGCGCACGACAAGGGAGTTGTTCGCACCTGCGTTTTCCATGGCAAGAGGAATTTTCGCCGGGGCCAAAACGTCGAAATGCACGTTATCAACCGCAAACGAATCCCCCGCCGTTGCGCTTTGCAGGGGAATATTTTTTTCCTTACACAACGCGCGCACTTGGGCGTGCCAGTCGTTGACGGGCGCGGCGTCGGCGGGCGCGCTTTCCACGACGCGCTCAACCGGAACCGCGCGGAGCAAGCCGCTCGCGCCGCCGATGGCTTCGGCATACGGATACGGCAAAAGCAAAAGAGCGATGCTTTGCGCCCGCGCCTGCTTCACACTGGCGCTGATTGCGGCTTCGCTTCCGGGCGGCCCGGCTCCAATCACGACGATTTTGCCGGTCGGGGTTCGCACGAGGGCCGCTTCGCCGTTTCCGACGCTGAGTACCGTGAGCGTCAAAACGGTGTCGGGCGATTGAAGCGGCGGGACGGGAATGGCGCGCTCGCTGCGCAAGCGCAAACCAGCCCACAAGGCGAGCGTTGCGCCCAGCAAAAGCAGGGCGACCGGCACGATGCGGCGGGCGGCGGGCGTTAAAAGCAAAGTGCGAAACGGGCGCATAAGCGAGCGGCTTGGTTTGTCACGGTCTGCATCGGCCCGCGCGGCGTTTTCGTTTTACGCCGCCTGCTCCAACACGCCTGCGTGGTGTGCGGCGGCAGCGGCATTGGATTCGGTTAAATGGTACGACAATACGGCGAGTTCCTGCACGAACGACACGTTGCGCACGACCACGCTGGTCGGCACTTTGAGTAAAACGGGCGCAAAATTCAAGATGGCGCGGATGCCGTGCGCGATGGCTTTATCGGCGGCGTTTTGCGCGGCGTGCGCGGGCACGGCAAGAATGGCGATTTGCGCTTTCACGTTGGCATTGATTTCGCCCAATCGCTTGAAGTCCAACATATCCATGCCCCATAACCGC
>CAXTBP010000246.1:0-7207 GCA_964241985.1 uncultured Armatimonadaceae bacterium
TCACATGGTAGTCCCACGATTTTCCGACAATCGTTACGACTGGCGTTTGCGCGGCAAGCAGGCCCGCAAGAAGGGCGTCGTCTTCGCATTTGATGTTCGGTTTGCGCGTCGAGCCAAACGCGGCAAGGCGCGCGTGTTGGAGCGGTACGGTTTGCATCCGCGCAAAAAACTCGGTGTCTTTGGGAGCCGCGCCGGGCCAGCCGCCTTCGATATAATCCATGCCGAAGGCGTCCAAGCGTTTGGCGATTTTCACCTTGTCTTCGACGGAAAACGAGATGCCCTCCATTTGCGAGCCGTCGCGCAGGGTCGTATCGTAGATGGCGATTTTAGCAGCAGTCATAGTTTGTATTATCCGCGTTCCGTTGCCGCCGCGCCATAGTTGCTTGCTCGCAGTTGCTTGCTCGCGCGTTGCCAAACAAGCGTCGGCCATCAACAAGCGATACCAATGTGGTGAACGTCAGCGCGAAGGCCAGCAGAACGCCGTTTTGCGGATCTTGATGTTTGCCCGGCCCGAAAAAAAGTAGCCACAGCAACGCCAAGCCCGTGTAGGCTGCAAGACAGATTGTTAGTATGGTTTGCCCTACAGCGGCGGCAAACCAACGCTTCCGTAAAATAAGGCATCCGGTTAGCGCAACAGCGGCAATAATAAGCAGCGAAAACAAAGCACCGAAAAGCGTGGCTCCGTCCAAGCTACGCGCAGCAGATTTCTTGACAGCGTCCTCCCAAGTCCAGCGCGACTCCAAAGCGAAGTAGCCCGCCAATCCGAAGTCAATCAAGGCCAACGGGTAAAACGTCCGGCTTGTGTCTTCGGATAGAGTTCGCGCTTGTGCTACCACGGGTTTTTGAGCGGTACGTCCAAATCGTAGGCGGTGGCGAGCGGCATAGCGGCAGGCTTGGGCATAAGCTGCGCCATCACGGCGTAGGTCACGTCTTTTCCGCCGCTTAGGTTGGTGAAAAGGGCCGTCGGTGTGTAAACAAAGCCCCACGGAAAACCCCACCAGCCCACGATAAAGGTGAGCAGCGTCCACGGCAGGCCCGGAACAACGGCGCTTTGACCGGGCCGTATGTAGTAAACGTCGGTTCCGCGCTTGAACGTCATGACGACAATGGAAATGCACCATTGGTACACGACGAACTTGCCGCCCTCCTGCACTTGGTCGGCGATTTGCGCGGGTGTCAAACCGTTCACGCCCCGGATACGTGTCGCCACCCGGTTAGGCTCCGGCTTTCAGCGCAGCAAGGACGGCCTCGCCCATCGCCTGCGTGTTGACCGAATTTTCCCCGGCCTGCGCGATGTCGGCGGTACGCAATCCGCTTTGCAAAACCGCGTCCACAGCGGCTTCAATCGCGCGGGCGGCCTCGTCGCGGTTAAATGAGTAACGGAGCAGAAGGGCGACCGACAAAATGGTGGCGAGCGGGTTGGCAATTCCCTTGCCCGCAATATCGGGGGCCGAACCGTGGCACGGTTCATACAAACCGAACGTGCCCCCACCATCCAGTTTGCGCGTGCCGAGCGAGGCGGACGGGAGCATTCCCAAACTGCCGGTCAGCATCGCGGCCTCGTCGGACAGCACATCGCCGAACAGGTTTTCGGTCACGATCACATCGAACTGGCGTGGGTCGCGGACAAGCTGCATGGCGCAGTTATCGACGAGCATATCGGAAACCGTCACGTCGGGATAGTCGGGCGCAATTTCCGCGACCGTCGTGCGCCACAGCCGCGACGTTTCCAAAACATTCGCCTTGTCCACGCTGCACAGTTTTTTGCCGCGCTTTTGCGCCGCTTCAAAGGCAACGCGGGCGATACGCTCAATTTCGGGTTTGGTATACACGCACGTATCCACCGCCCGCGTGCCGTCGTTCGATTTCGGCTGCCCGAAATATAAGCCGCCCGTCAGTTCGCGCACGACCAGAATGTCCAAGCCGCCCGACACGAGTTCGGGTTTGAGCGACGATGCCGACGCAAGCACGGGCGACAAAATGGCGGGCCGCAGATTGGCGAACAGTTCCAAATGCTTGCGCAGGGGCAAAAGAGCGCCGCGTTCGGGCCGCAGATCGGCGGGTTCAATCGTGTCGTACTTCGGGCCGCCGACCGCGCCCAGCAATATAGCGTCGCTTTGCTTGCACAATTCGAGGGTTTCGGGCGGAAGCGGATGCCCGGTTGCATCGTAGGCCGCGCCGCCGACAAGGACCTCGCGGGTTTCGACGACAAATCCAAACAAATCGGCGGCGCGGTGCAAAACCTGCACGGCGACGGAAACAATTTCCGGCCCGATACCATCACCGGGCAAAACAGCAACAAGAGACATAGACAAAACCTATACGGGCGCAGGTACGATAAACACGCAACGGCAAAAGCCGTTGCGAACCTGAAAAAGATACTTTCAGTTTACGCTTTGCCGGTGCTTTATACAATAGGACTTTTGTTCTCGGCACACGTGAGCAATGGGCTGAAAAATGAGGCGAAAGCCCTATTCGCGCGGCAAACGGCGCGGGTAAAAACGGTGTATGAAAAAAGTACCCGTGCCTGTTTTGGTGTATGGCGGGCTAATTTTATACACCGTTTTGCCCCTGCTTTGCGTTCTTGTTGCGGGCAGCATGGCCACGCACTACGGCTGCAAACTGGACGAGAGCGGAGCGCATCCCTGCGTCATCGGCGGACGCGATTGGGGCGAACCTCTTGTCACGCTTGCCGTCGCCGGTTGGTTTATGCTGCTTACCATTCCCTCCGGCGCGATTGCGCTCCTTCTTTACACGGTTGGCCTTGTTATAGCCAAAGTCAGTTCCAAGCGGAATCAAAGCACTTCCTAACCGCTCGACGATTGCTGGATAGAGGCGGCATACCATTCCCGCAGTTTGGTGATTTGTCCGATATGGTAGGCGTTGTGCGTGAAGCGGCACATCAAATCGGACAACTGGCTGTATTTGGCGTTGCCCATGTCCAAAAGTTCCGCAAGCGGCGCGGTTTCCAGCAAGGTTCGCAGCCCGGTTAAAGCGGTTTGCAGTCGCTCAACGTCCGCTTTCCACGCGGACTCATCTTTAACGTCGGGAAGTTCGGGCCATGCGCCTTCAATCGGTTTGCCGGGAGC
Source organism: uncultured Armatimonadaceae bacterium (assembly GCA_964241985.1). Classification (GTDB taxonomy): domain Bacteria; phylum Armatimonadota; class Armatimonadia; order Armatimonadales; family Armatimonadaceae; genus CAXTBP01. Next base: position 3,090 of record CAXTBP010000246.1, read on the forward strand.
CTCGCCGCGCGCCCGCTGCGCCCGGCGCTCCACGCCATTTTCGAGCCAAACCGTCAAATGCCGCACGATTTCCCAAATGGAACGCTCGGCCTCTTTCGGCCTCCACGCCGCTTCGTCAATGGTTACTCCGTCAAGGGTCTCGTCAAGCGGCGTCACCCAATCGTCGTGCGCGTAGGAATACTCGAAGGCCACCAAAATATCGCGGCGCACGATGGCTTCATTTTTGGCGTTGTCCACAATCGTCCCTTTATTTCGTGCTAAACGTCAAAGCGTGCTTGCCGACTGCGGTTCCTTCGGCGCACGGGAAACCGTCGAAGCCACCGTTATTTTTGCAGGCCGTGTGCGATTGCGCTTCCTGCGACGTATGCGCGTCGTAGCCCGCGCTAATGCGCGTGCCCGGCTGCCAAACCACGTGCCCATCGGCGGCAAGATAGTTTGCGCCGCCGCCGTGCCGTCCGCGCGGCGCGAATTGGTATTCCGTCGGTACGTCGGGGTCTTCGTGGTTGTCGATAATCCCTGTCGCGTACCGCGTGATGTACCCTTTGTTCAGGGCGCTGTCCGGCGGCAGCGTCGTTCCCAAATCCCACATTCCGTAGCCGTTGCCCGCCGCCGAGGTCGTGTACGGATACGAAAGCCCATCGCCGATGCCCTCATCGGGGCGCACAACGCGCGCCGTATTATTTTCCACCTCGAAACCGAGCACGGTACGGGCGGGCGCTGTCCAATCGGAGGCGTGCGGGGCCGTCGCCAAATTCCAGTTGATGCCATACGAAACGGGAACCGCGTTTTTTGGTATATCGCCCGGCGTCGCATCGTCGGGGCAATGGTACAGGTCGGCGGTCTTGACATAGGAAAAAATGCGTCCGGCCCAGCCCGAGTTCATCGGAAACGTTCGGTGACCGGCAAAAATAGTCGGCGGAATGCGACCGTTGGGCGACGTTTCGTCGTTGTCTTGCATATAAAGGAAAAGGGCCGCCCCGATTTGCCGGACATTCGACGCGCACGCGGTTTGCCGCCCTTTTGCCCGCGCCTGCGCGAAGACCGGGAGCAAAATTGCCGCAAGAAGCGCAAGAATACCAATAACCGTCAACAGTTCAATGAGGGTAAAACCCCCTCTTTTTGGTGCGCCGCGCTGCGTTTTCATAGCACCTATTATACACAAAAAAGCCCACCCGTTTGTTCAAACGGGCGGGCTTCTTCCTTCATGCGGTCGGATTACTTTTTGAGCAGCGGCTTGAATTTTTCGCGGAACTCGGCGATTTCCGGGGCGATAACGCCCGAGCAATACGGGTTGCCCGGGTTCAGCGCGTAATAGTTCATGTGATAGTCTTCGGCCCGGTAGAACGTGCTAAAGGGCTTGATTTCGGTCACAATCGGATTGGGCCACGTATGCGCGGCGTTCATTTCCTTGATCGCTTGCTGCGCGACTTGTTTTTGCTCCGCCGTTTGGAAGAAAATAACGGAGCGGTACTGCGGGCCGACATCGTTGCCTTGTTGGTCTTTCGTCGTTGGATTGCGGACGGTCAAAAGAACGCGCAGCAAGTCCTTGTACGAGATGACGTTCGGGTCGTAGGTAATCATGAGCGACTCGGCGTAACCGGTTTTGCCGGTTTCCACCTGTTCATACGACGGCCCGACCATCGTGCCGCCCGCATAGCCCGGAACGGCTTTATCGACGCCCTTAAGCTGCTTGAAAATGGCTTCCATGCTCCAAAAGCACCCCGCCGCGAACGTCGCGGTGGCGCGGCCTTTGGGTGCGGTGGTTGTCACGGCTTGGGTGTTGCCCGTCGATTTTTGCCCCGCGCGTCCGTAGGCGTTCATTCCGGCAAGAATGAGAAAGCCCAGAACGGTCACACCAAACGCGCTAAAAAACAGCCCGCGCTTTTCGGATTTCGGCATATTGCGTTTCCTTGTCTTTGTTTTAACCCGCGCCAGCGCGGTTCTTTTCTGATTATAAAACAGTTGGCGCAGCTTGAAAAGTTCCCTCCGGCGTTCGCCGAGGTAAAACAAGCACAACAGAAAAATGGATGCAAAAAATAACGGGCGAGCAAAAAGCGTCTGCGAAGCGACGAAAGAGCCGAGGGAGCAGGAAGCGGGCCGTGGCAACGACACGCTGCGCTTTGAACTTTTGAGTATGCAGGCACGCGACCAAACGGTTCGGGATGCACTGACCCTTCACGAATTTTCGGGCAACGCGCCGCCCTCGACGCTCATAGCCCAAATTGAGTTCGTTGACCGTGTGAATACCGCGCGGTTGAAAGAACTTGTTGCAGAACACGGCTGGCCGGGTTACCGGTTGGTCGGACAGGAAGCCGCCGCGTCGGCGGTTCTTCTTGTGCTTCACGCTGATAAAGACGTCGCCTTCCAAAAAGAATGCTTGCCTTTGTTGCTGAAGGCCATCGCCGCCCGCGATGGGCTGGCCTCCCACGGCGCGTTTCTCACCGACCGTATTCGCGTCAACGAAGGCAAACCGCAATGGTACGGGACGCAAATTAAAATAGTGGACGGCGCGTGGGTAATAGCAGAGGTCGGAAACGGTGACAGCAGCGAGGCGATAAACCAGCGTCGCGCGTCGGTGGGACTGCCTGCATTACGCAAGGCGGTTTAGGCATCATGTTAAAGCGTTCCATTCACGGTCGAGCATGGCATACATCAAACGGTCATGCCACTTGTTTTTGCGCCAGAATGCCTCGCGGAAATGCGCCTCTTGACGCAAGCCAAGTTTTTCTATAACACGAACCGAAGCCAGATTTTTAGCGTGACAGGTGGCGCAGATACGATGCAGACCCAACTGCTCAAACCCGAAAGCCATAACGAGTTTTGCGGCGGCTGTCGTCAAACCGCGTCCCTGAAAATTTCGGTGGAGAATATAACCCAAATGCCCTTCGCGCTGTTCCCAATCGCGGATAACCAAGCTGATTGTGCCCACAAAACTATCGTCGGGTGGGAGCGTCAAAGCAAGGGAGTACGCAGTGCGACGCGCTTCCTGCGCCGATTTCAGGCTCCAATCCAACAGTACCCGCGCGCTGGACTCGGTTGCTTCAAACTCGATATAACGAACCTGTTCCTCATCAGAAAGCATTTCAACAAGCGCGGGCAAATCAGTCGCCGCTATTTCTCGCAGGAGTAGTCGAGCGTTTTTCAAAACAACTGGCTGCATAGGCTACCTCGAAAACGCGCACGGCAGTTTACACCAGCGCGGGCACGGGTTCTGCGGGCGTGGCGATATTTGGTTTGACGGTGCGGCCCGTGGTTTTGCCGACGAGTTTGTTGAGGGCGTTCAAATAGGCACGGGTGGCAGCGACGATAATATCGGTGTGCGCGGAATGACCGGTGAAGATGTCGTCGCCGGAGCGGATGCGAATGGTGACTTCGGCTTGCGCGTCCGTGCCTTCCGTGACCGATTGCAGGGCGATTTCAATGAGTTCATTCGGAACGCCGACGATGCGGTTAATCGCGCGATACACGGCGTCCACCGGCCCGTTGCCCGTGTCGGCATCCATCAAAATGGCTCGGTTTTCGTGGCGCAATTTGACAGTCGCGGTCGGCAGGGCTTGGTCGCCACAGGTCACTTGCAATTGCACGAGTTCGTACAAATTGGCGACGCCTTGCCGAGCTTCATCCGAGGCGAGGGCTTCCAAATCCTCGTCGTAGACGATTTTCTTGCGGTCGGCGACCGTCAAGAACCGACGGTACACTTTCTCGAATTGATCGTCGCTATCGAACGTAACACCCAGTTCGCTCAACCGATGGCGGACGCCCGCGCGGCCCGAACGCGGCGACAACACGATGTTGCTGCCGCCCACGCCCACCGATTTCGGGTCGATAATCTCGTATGTCGTGCGCTCTTTGAGAACCCCGTCCTGATGGATGCCCGACGAGTGCGCGAAGGCGTTCGCGCCGACAATCGCCTTGTTCGGCTGCACCAAAATCCCGGTCAAGTTGGAAACCAAGCGCGACGTTTTGTAGATTTCCGTCGTCGTGATGTTCGTGCGGATGCCGTCGAATCGGTCTTGGCGGGTATGGAGGGCCATCACGACCTCTTCCAAACTCGTGTTTCCCGCCCGTTCGCCGATGCCGTTGATCGTGCATTCGACTTGCCGCGCGCCCGCTTTGAC
>CAXTBP010000247.1:0-7176 GCA_964241985.1 uncultured Armatimonadaceae bacterium
GGACGCTTCTGCTAATTGCCGGGTCGTTCATCGGCCCGAGGCAACAGTCACAAAGTTACGCTTCGCCTTCCGCCGCGTCTTCCAATTCTTCCACAATGTCGTCGTCCTGCGGGTCGGGCGCGTCGGAGGACAGGCCGAAGCGAATGGCGACATCGGGGGCGTAGCGGGGCAGGTCGCGGCGCAGGCGGAGCAGCGACAAGTCCTTGCTTTTGGCTTCCAGCATCACGTCGAAATCCCCGGCGTCCTTGACCATTCGCATAAACGTGGCGAACTCGAATGGGTTCACGAAATCGGCGTGGCCCGTCCAAATCGGCGGAAGCATGGCTTTCTTGGGCTTGCCGGTTTTGCGGTCGCGCTGCTGCACTTCGCGCATATTCGTGTTTGGCGACGAGTAATGGATTTTTTGCCGCGCTCCGTTCGTCCATGATTTGTTGAACTTATCCACGGTTTCCGCGAGCGGCAAGGCTTCGGGATTGTTACACCAAAAATGCTGATAGTCGAAAATCAGCGGCACGCCCGTGTGGCTGTGAATGTCCAAAACGTCGGCGCACGAATAGCGTAGATCGTCGTTTTCCAAAACCAAGCGGCGCTTCACGGGTTCGGGCAAAACGTTGTTCCATGTTTCGACCCAGCGTTCGCAGCCGGTTTTGTGGTCGCCGTAGGTTCCGCCGACGTGGATAATGAGAACCGCTTCCGGCCCCATTTCCATGTAATCCAAAATTTGCGCGGCGGCAATTAGATCGTTCGTGCTTTTTTGCACCAGAACGGGGTCGGGGCTGTTCAACACCACGAACTGCGACGGGTGCATCGAAAGCCGCAAATTTTGCTCCCGCGCTTCTTTGCCCAGTGCCGCCAAATCGTTTTTGCATTCCTCGATTTGGTTGTGGAATTGCGGCATATCCGGGTGCGTCACATACGGCGCAAGGTCGGACGTCATGCGGTACATATTGATGTCGGCTTTTTTGAGGTAAGCAAAAATATCGCGCAGATAGCCGAGGGAAACCGACAAATGCGGCTCGGACTGCCATCTTCGCGTGTCATTGGATTTGAGGCCTTCCTGCCCCAAAACCTTGACCGCGAAACCGAAACGAAGGGGTTGGTTCATGGTTTGCTTGTACCCCGATTTACCCCGTCCGGTTTGCAACGAAATGCCCGCTGTTGCCCCTTCCTATACGGCGTCGCGGCGGAAGCAATCGGGGGCGTGGTCGTTGACCAACCCGACCGCCTGCATCCACGCATAGGTGATGGTCGGCCCGACGAACTTGAAGCCGCACTGTTTCAACGCTTTGGAAATTTGTTCCGACAACGGGGTTTGCGCAGGCACGATGCCGCTTTCGTTTTTGATGGGCGTGTTATCCACGAACGCCCAAGCGAAGCGGGAAAAGTCCTCGCCCTTATCCTGCATTGCAAGAAATGCCTTCGCGCCACCGATTGTCGCCTCGATTTTGGCGCGTGACCGAATAATACCCGCGTCTTGCACCAAGCGCTCTACGTCGTCTGCCGTAAACGCGGCGACTTTAACCGGGTCGAATTGGGCAAAGGCCGCGCGGAAGGCGTCGCGCCGCTTGAGAATTATCGACCACGACAGCCCGGCCTGAAACCCTTCGAGCATCAGGGTTTCCCAAAGCAGGCGGCTGTCCCGAACCGGCACGCCCCACTCGGTATCGTGATAGGCCCGCATTATCGGATCTCTTTCCGACCACGCACAACGAACGCGCGAATCGTCGGTTTCTTCTGTCAACTTGGTTTGGCTCCACACGTATTGTACCTGTTGGGAGTCAGGCCCCCCTGCCCCCAATAATGGGGGGTTCTGAAAAGAGCGTTTCCGTTCTACCGTGAAGTTTATGTTTGGGCACGGAGCCACTCAGACCCCCCCCTATTGGGGGGCAGGGGGGCCAAAAGTGGCCCGCCGCGCTACAATAAACCACAATGGCAACGACGACACCGACCGCGACGAATGCGGGCACAGCGGCTCCTTCGACGGCGCGGCGCATGGGGGCAAACGCGGCGCAAACGGCCCGCGAGATGGGCGTGACGCCGCGTTCGTTTTTTCTGGGCCTTGTGCTGACGGTTTTGTGCGATTTTTGGATCCACTACGCCGAACTGATTATGGGCGGCGTGCAGGGACACACGGCCCTTGCCGGAACGAGCATTCCGTTCGCGCCGTTTTGCTTGGTGTTCGTGGTCGCCGCGATCAACGTGCTGTGCCGTATGATCTTGCCCGGTTTGGTTTTGACCGGCGCGGAACTGCTTGTTGTGTACGTCATGATCACGACATCGGCGGTGCTGTCGTCGTCGGGGCAGCTGCATTTTATTATCCCGACCGTAACGGCGGCGTGGCATTACGCAAACGACGCGAACGGCTGGGCAGGTACGTTTCATCGGTTTGTGCCGCACTGGATGGCGCAAACCGACCCCGACGTTTTGGACGGTTTTTACAAGGGCAAAACCACGCCGCCGTGGGCGTTGTGGTGGCCGCAAATGGCGACGTGGATCGGGTTTATGGTGTCGCTGGCGGGCGCGTCGCTGTGCATCGTGTCGCTGCTTCGGCGTCAATGGATCGACCGCGAACGGTTGAGTTTCCCGACCGTCGCGCTTCCGCTCGCGCTTATGGAGCCGGGCATTCCGCTGTTCAAGCGGCCATTATTTTGGATCGGCGCACTGCTGCCGTTCACGCTTATTTGCATGAATACGCTGGCGCTCAACGTGCCGCGCGTCCCCTTGATGTCGCTACGGGCCGACATTGATTTGCAAACCTACATCACGTCGCCGCCGTTCAACGCGCTGGGCCGCACGCCCCTGTCGTTTTATCCGTTCGTGATCGGGATTGCGTACCTCATCCCAGTGGACGTGACGTTTTCGTCGTGGTTTTTCTTTCTCTTGACGCGGGCCGAAAACGTGATCGGGGCCGCGCTCAACATCGACGCCGGACAAACCGGGGCAACGCACGCGACCTTCCCGTACCTTGCCCATCAAGGCGCGGGCGCGTTTATCGCCTTGACCCTTGTTTCGCTATGGGTTGGGCGCGGCTACTTCAAAGAGATTTGGGCCAAAGCCCTCGGCGAGCCGTCCGACATCGAAGACCGTCCCGAGGCCATGAGCTACCGCGCCGCCTTTATCGGTCTCCTTGTCGCCGTGTGCGCCATGATGGGCTTCTGCATCGCGGGCGGAATGCAGCCGGTCGTCGCCGCCATCTTGGTCATTCTCGCACTTATCTACATGATCGCCGCGACGCGCATCCGGGCCGAAACCGGCAATGCGTGGCTGTTCGGCCCGGACGTGGACGTGAACAACCTGATGACGCGCACCTTGGGAACTGGCTTTTTGACGCCCGCCGACTTGACCATCCTCGCGTTCATGCGCCCCGCCGTCGCCAACTGGGATATGCGCTGCATGGTCATGCCGCACCAGTTCGACGCACTCAAAATGGCGGATACGGTCGGCGCGGACAGGCGGCGCGTGTGGGGCGCGATTGCGTTTGGAACCGTTTTCGGCCTCACCGCTTCGTTCGTGATCGCGCTCATGCTGTGGCACGGCTACGGGGCCGAAGCCAAAACCGATGCGTGGCGCACGTCGCAGGGGCGCGTCCCGTTCGACAACTTGGTGTCGCTTTTGCGGAACCCCGTCAAGCCCGACCCCTACGGCATCGGCGGGGTATTCGGCGGTTTCCTTATCACGACGTTTTTGATTTTGATGCGCGCCCGCTTCATGTGGTGGCCCCTGCATCCCGTCGGCTACGCGATTGCCAACACGAACACGATGACCTCAACCTGGCTGCCCTTTATGATCGCGTGGGCGTGCAAAACGACGATTTTGCGCTACGGCGGGGCGCGGCTTTATCGCTTGTCGTTGCCGTTCTTTTTGGGCCTTATCGCGGGCGATTTGCTGGGCGGCGGATTGACAACGGCACTCGGCGCATGGACGGGTATCAACGTGTACCCGGTAAACTGGTAATTATGCAAACATCGCCGGTCGCCGCAATAAACGCCAACAACATTCGCAACAAACGCCGAATGGCCCGCGCGGTGCAATGGGCGGGAACCGGCTTTGCCGCCGTCGGCATCGGGTGCGTTTTGTGGGGAAGTGTGCTCCCGTGGGCGACGCTCCCGATATTTGACTTGCCCTTCGCGCTTCCCGGTTTGCTGTTTTTGTGGGGCGGGGCGAGTGTCGGGGCCGCGCTATGGGCGGGCGGGCGCTTGGGACAACGCCGTTTGCCGTGGGTGATCTGCCTGCTCGGTCTCGTGCCCATTTACGCGGGGTGGATCGCGCCCAAACAGGCCGGGCAGTTCGTGCGCGGGTTTATCCTGCACTGGGAGCAAGTGATCGCTCCCACGAACGCCAAGTTGGCCCAAGCCGCGCTTCCGCCGATTGAACCCTTCGACGGCGTCAAAAGGCCCAACGATTACATCGGGCCGGGTATCGCATGGACGCTGTGGGGCGGCGTTTTGCTATCCGGTGGGGGAGCCGCATTCGCGTGGGGGGAACGGCGCACCCGTTCGTGCTTTAACTGTGGGCGAGCGTGGGCTGCGCCCCGCACACCCGACGTTTCGTTCTGCCCGTCCTGCGGGGCGTTTGCTGTTCCACTCGGGCCGGGGCGATGTGCGAACTGCCGAACGCCCCTGCAAAAAGGCGACGCCTTTTGTGTCGCCTGCGGAACCGCCGCCGCGCCAAAAACGATACTTAATTAAGCGTGTCGCTTTGCACGGCGTTTGACAGGCCGCCACAGATTGTGATATTCTCAAACTACTTTGGCAAGCAAAGTGAATACTGCCAAAAGTTTACACGCCGCGCATGGTGTGGAGGCCGCTCGTTTCATGGACGCCGTTTCTTCTTCGCATTCCGATTGGGCCGCTCTCGCGCCTGTTTCCCATCCGTCAAACGAGGATACGTCGCCAAGCGGCAACGGCTCCGACAATCAACCGCCGCATAAACAGGGGCGACGGGCGGCGACCCGGCGCGTGTTTCTACGATTGTGCGGGGCGGTTGCGGGCGTCGGGGTTGCGGCCCCGCTGGACGCCCGGTTTGTGGAGCCGTATGCGATGCAGGTAACTCGCCATACCGTATTTTTGCCCGATTTACCCACGGCCCTTGATGGAACCACGCTCGCCCATTTAACCGATTTGCACCGTGGCTCCGTTACGCCCGACGGCGTTATCGCCCAAGCCGTCGCATTGGCGCAGGCCGCGCGCCCCGATTTGGTCGTTTTGACCGGCGATTTTGTGGAAGCAAGCGCGAGCGACGCACACCCGCTCGCCAAACTCCTTGCACCGCTCGCCGACGCGCCGCTGGGAGTGTGGGGCTGTTTGGGTAATCACGACTACGGGGACGCCGACGCCGTCACGCAAATGCTCGCCGATGGCGCGAACGTCAAAATGCTGCGAAACGCTTCGGACAAGCTCGCGCCCGGTTTGTGGATCGCGGGCATCGAGGACACGCTGCACGGAAAACCGGACGCACAGGCCGCATTAGCAAATATCCCGGCAAACGAGGCCGCTCTGTTTTTGACGCACAATCCCGTCGGCGTTTGGAACGTGTCTGCCCGCTCGTACTTGGCGCTTGCCGGACACACGCACGGTGGGCAAATCGTCGTGCCGGGCTTGCCGATTCCGGTTGCGCCGGGCATGGACGGATTTCCACTCCTTGCCGGATGGGGGACATTCGACAAAACGCGGCTGTATGTCAGCCGGGGCGTGGGCATGGGAGGTTTTCCGCTGCGGTTCCGCTGCCGCCCCGAAGTCGCCTTGATGACGCTCCGCAGAGGGAAAGGCCAACCCGTTACCGCGCCCGCGCTCGGCGAACGCGCGGCCCGAAAAGCGATGCGAACGGCCCGCCGCGCGTTGCGCGCGCTTTCATAAAAAATCAGGCTGTGGTTTTAGTGAATGCCGGTCGTTGTTGCGGGGGAAACGGGCGGCGTACCGACTCCGGTAACGGGGGCGATAGGTACGGAAGTGCCCGCGATTTGCGTGGGCGACGGGCCATACGGCGCGGACAGATTTTTGGCGATGCGTTTTGTCCAATCGGTTTGCCGCTTGGGACTTGCGCCGAAGTGGGTTTCTTCGTCGTACTGGACTTGTTCGGTGCGCAGTTTGAACAGTTCGCTTCTGTACCATTCGCCGAGCTGCTGCGATAAATCGGCGTTTGCCTCCGCCATACCAGCCCCTTGTCCGACCGGAAGCGACGAAAGCGGCGTGTCTTGTAATTGCCGCCGCTTGATTTCGTTCAAATCCAAATGGCCTTGCTCATGATGAAGCAGGGCCATGTTGTTTTTGACCTGCGAGCGACGCCACGACTGGGTTTTATCAAATCCGCAAAGAAACGTAATTTCTTTGACGGTCGCCACATAGCGTTTCGTGCCGTCCTGAGCGATTTCGGAGCGCAGTGCGGTTTGGTAGCGGAAGCGCAAATACGTCACGGTTTCCGCCGACAGGCCGGGGCGCACGTCATCGACAGGGAAATCGCTCCACGACAAGAGCTTCCACGGAACTTGATTGCCCGTAGCGGTGGACACAATAGACGGAGGTTCTTCCGCCGCATCCATTCCGTCGAGGTGCTCGTCCAAGCGTGCCGCGCCGGTTTTGGCGCACAGCACGGCAAGGGAAACAAGCAGGGGAAAAATAAAAGGCCGCCGACAGAACGGGGTCATGGCGTCAGTATACGCGAAACCTTCCGTTTTGTCGAGCGGCTGCTTATCTTAGGGAAATTTATTTTTTAGCGCGACGCCACGACGAAAGACTTGCGCGCGGTATGAGCGAGGGCAACGTTCGGCGCGGGGTTGGTGGCGTCGATTTCGCGGGCCAAGAGCGCGCTCCATTCGGCTTGCTTGCCTTTTTGGGTGGAGTGATCGGTGTCGGCTTCGTAGCGCAGTTGGCGGGCCGTGATTTGCGCCGATTGGGCGGAGTACCATACGGAGAGTTTCGCCTGCAAATCTTGAATGGCGGCCTGCATGGTTTCTCCGCGTCCTTCGGGAAGGGCGGAAAGCGGCGTGGCTTCGAGTTGGCGGCGTCCGATTTCGGCGATATTCAAGTGGCCTTGTTCGTGGGCCAAAAGGCGGGTCGCATCGGGATGATTTTCAATGCCCGATTTGCGCCACGAGTGGGCGGGATCGAAGCCGCCGTTGAACGCGATATTCGATACATGGGCGGCATACGGGGCCACAACTTCGCCCTGCGCGTTTTT
>CAXTBP010000248.1:0-7028 GCA_964241985.1 uncultured Armatimonadaceae bacterium
TCCAGGCTTTGTTCCTGCAAGGACTGCGCCTCTTCAAAATCTCCCAGCCACAGGGCAACACTGCCCAAGGCACTAAAAGACCACGCCATTCCTTTTTTATCCCCCAATTCCTGACGGATTGCGACGCTTTCTTGCAGGATAGTGCAATACCGTTCGCTTGTTCTTTCCAGCGTCGCGGAGGTGCAGCAGGCATTGGAAGACTTGGAAAACGGGACGTTTGCGTATACGGCAGCATCCTCTTAATAGCCCGTCAGAATATTTTTCCTATGGCGGTGACAGCGTGGACGCCTTGTTCGCGCCCGCAAGCAGGTATGAATGAATTGGTGTTTGAAATAACGGGTAAAAACGAAACATCTACCGACTATCTGTTGGGTATTGACTGCTCGTGCTCAAGCCATAGGAAAATAGTATGCCAGCGCGTTCGTGTAACTGTTCCGGCCCGTGTGGGCCGCAATATAAAGGGGAGGACGGGGACAACGCGAAAGGCGACGAAAGCCTCGTTTCGCGCCGCGACTTTATCGCGCTTGCGGGCGGGGGCGCGGCAGCCTGCGCGGTGCTTACACCGACGGCAGGGGCGGGCCTGATTTCGCTGGGCGCACGCCCGGCGCGCGTACAAACGCCGCCCCGTGCGGAGGACGCGGCAAAGAAACTCGCCGATTGGAAGCGCGCCCTTCACGCCCCTGATACACCGCGCCGCTACGAAAGTGGCGTGCATTCCGACGTGCGTTTTCCCCTCGGCGGTATTGGCACGGGGAACATCGAACTCGGCGCGGATGGGCAGTTTATCTCGTGGCAGTTGTTCAACACGCTCCGCGACGGTTACGTACCGTTCTTTTGGGGCGTCCGCGCGGGCAAAACCGCCAAACTGTTACAAACCACGGGCGGCCCGCCGAACTGGCCCGCTATACAAAAATGCGAAATGGTGGGCGAATATCCCATCGCCGATCTAACGTTCCACGACGCCGATCTGCCCGTTCAGGTTGCGCTCACGACATGGACGCCGTTTGCGCCGTTTGACGAAGAGTTTTCGTCGCGGCCTGTCGCGTGTTTTTCGTTTCGCGTTACGAACCCGACGCGCCAAAAACAAACCGTATCCATCGGCGGCTTTTTGCAAAACCCTACCGGCTACGACGCGCTGGGTTCCGCAGCCTTCAATACGGCTCGGTTGGACAATAAACACCCCAACTACGGCGGCAATTTCAACACGCTGCATCATCCCAAAAGCGAACCGGCGGAAGTTGGCGACCCGCCCCCGTTTGAATGCACGACGCTTTACCTGCAAGCCGTGCCGCCCCAGCCCAGTTCCTCGTCGTTTGGTTTAGGCGGGTCGCTTTACACCAATTTGGATGCGAATGCGCTCAACCGTTTTCCGTTTGAGCGGTCTAAAGATAGTTTGGTTTCGTCCCTTGATGCCCTCGATGCGGTCAAGGTGCGACCTGAGTATGTGACGATTTGGATTGAATCCGCGCCGCTTGATTTGCACGAATCGGTTCTCCGGCGGGTGCGCGATTTAGTCAATGAGGGCGCGGCCCTCGTTTGGACGGGAAAAAGCGCGCCGCTTCTCGATGCCTGCGCCGATACCGCCAAAAATACCACAAAACTTCTTAGCCCGGACGTAGTTTTTGAGGATTTTGAAAACGGTTACGGCACAAACTGGACGGTGGAAGGAACCGCGTTTGGAACCGCGCCCGCCAAAGGAACGCTGCCCGGTCAGCAGAGCGTAACGGGTTTTGACGGTGGCGGCTTGGTCAATTCGTTCGTCAACGGCGACCAAAGCACGGGCCGCTTGACGAGCAAGCCGTTCGTTATCGCGCACAACTATCTCCGCTTTTTGGTGGGCGGCGGCAATCACCTGAAAACACAGGTGCGCTTAATCGTAAACGGGAAAACCGTGCGGGCGCAGTCCGGTCAAAACAACGAACGATTACTGCCCGTCGTTTGGGACATCCGCGACCTCCAAAATCAAACGGCCCACATAGAGATTGTGGATGAGGAAACCGGGCCGTGGGGCCATATCAACGCCGACCACTTCGTGTTTTCCGACTCGCCCGTTTCGCAAACGGTTTTGTCGCTCGCAGTGGAACTGCTTCCGGGTGCGGAAGAAGCCACCCTGCCCGATGCAGACGGCGGCTTTCGGTACACGCGCCGCGCGCAGAACAAGGGGAAAGTGATCCGCGTTTTCGGCTCGCCCCTTCCCGACGGAGCCGCCGAAATGTGGGGGGCGCGGCAGCAAGCCTTTGAAACGCTGCGCGCCGTGGTGGAGTTCGGCAATTGGGTTGGCGGAAATTCGCCCATCCACGGTCTGCCCGGCACGGGCACGATGGCGCTTGGAACCAACGCCTCGCAGTGGCAGGCATTGACGGCGTTTACAGATTGGGGCGCGGCATGGCGCTGGTTCGCGGAAAACGACTTGGGCGCGCCTTCGCCCGCCTCCGCCGATGTCGAAAGCAAGCCCTCGCCGCGCGGGCAAACCGTGAACGGGGCGTTATCGGCGACGGTTGACCTTGCCCCCGGCGAAACCAAATCTGTAGAATTTGTGCTCTCATGGCATTACCCCAACTATTACAACGACAAAAACGAATTTATCGGGACGGCGTACACGACGCGCGTGCCCGCAAGCGATTTTAGGGGTACGCCGCCGTTTTGGCCCGATGCGCGGGTGGCTGCGGAAAAATCCCTCCGTGACTTTGCCGATCTGCGCGAACGCACCGAAACGTTCCGCCAAACGTTTTACGCGGGCACGCTACCGTACTGGCTCAAAGACTGCCTTACGTCGCAGATAAGCACCCTTCGGCACGCGGGCGTTGTTTTTTCCTCAAACTATGGCTTGTATGGTTGGGAAGGCTCCAACGGTTGCTGCCCGCCGACCTGCACGCACGTTTGGGGCTACGAGCAAACGCTGGCCTATCTGTTTCCCACTTTGGAACAGGGGATGCGCACCATTGATCTGTTCCACCAACAAAACCCGAACGGGGGCGTCAACAACCGCACCGAGGTTCCGGTAAAGGCGACTCCGTCCGGCGAGCATCCGTTCGCGGACGGACACGCAAGCACCATACTCAAAGCCTACCGCGAAATCCGAAACCAAACGGGCGACCACTTGATGCCGTATTACTGGCCCCGCGTCAAAGCCGCCGTTGACTATCTCCTTGCCGAAGATGCCGCCCAATCGCCGGACAAGAAACCAAGCGGCGTTTTGCGGGGCGACCAGTGGAACACCTATGACAACGCGATCCACGGGGTCAACTCGTTTATCGGTTCCTATTATTTGGCAGCCTTACGGGCCGGAGAAGAAATGGCGCGCAAAATGAATGCGCTCGGAGACGCCGCCCGTTTCCATGAGGTTTTTGAAAAAGGGCAAAAACGGTTAATCGAGGAGTGTTGGAACGGCGAATACTTCCATCAAAACCTTCCGGGCGACGAGAAGCGGGCAGGCGAATACGGGCCGGGCTGCCTTTCCGACCAACTCATCGGGCAATGGTCGGCGCATCAGTTGGATTTGGGTTACCTTTTCCCGCCCGAAATGGTGAAAACCGCCCTTGGTTCCATTTTCCGTTATAACTGGCTGCCCGACCACTCGCGTTTCAAGCACAACTGGCGCAAATTCGCGGGCGGAAACGACAAGGGGTTGCTTATTTGCACGTGGCCCAAAGGGGGACGCCCTAAAGAAACCATCCCGTATGTCGATGAGGTTTGGACAGGTGTAGAATACCAAGTTGCCGCGCACATGATTTATGAAGGAATGACAAACGAAGCCTTCGCCCTCGTCAAAGGGGCGCGGGATCGGTACGATGGCGTTCCCCGCGCGCCGATGCCGCGCAACACGTGGAGCGAGATCGAATGCGGTGGGCATTACGCACGCGCGATGTCGTCGTGGTCGCTTTTGCTCGCGCTGTCCGGCTTTGCTTGCGATGGGCCAAACGCCCACATTCGGTTTGCGCCGCGCCACACGCCCGAAGCCTTTGCGTCCTTCTTCACCGGCCCGGAAGGGTGGGGCAGCATCAAACAAACACGCGGCGGCACGAAAAACAAAACGCAAACAAACGAGATTGCGGTTGTGGAAGGTCGGCTCCGTATCGCACGGCTATCGCTTACCCATGCGTCGCCTGTGCGTAAAGCAAGCGTTACACTTGATGAAAAGCCGATCAAAGCCACAATAAAATCGCGTACCGAAAGCGGCGAGGTCGAACTGCACTTCGGCAGCAAAGTAACGGTCAACGCAAACGAAACGCTTTCGGTGCGTCTTTCTTCTTAGGGGTCGGCCTTCGGGATCTATCCAAGTTCCGCTTTAATGACGACGGGTAGATGGTCGGACGGATAGCGTTTGTCCCATTGATCCGGCAAAGCGGCGTATTTGAGGACACGAACGGTGGGGCTAACGAAGATATAGTCGATTGGTTCGCCCAGCGGTCGATTGACATCGAAGCCGTTAAACGTGCCGACGGGGCCATACGGTTTGGTTTCACTCACCGTGCGGGCGTTGCGCAGTTCGGCGGAAAGCAACTTGATTTGCGGCGTTTCCGGCGTCGAGTTCAAATCTCCCGAAAAGAAAAAGGGCTTTTTGTCCGCTATGGCTTTGATTTTCGTTACAATCAGTTCCGCCGACTTACGCTGCGCCTCCGAGCCTTTATGGTCGAAGTGCGTGTTGAAGACGTAAAAGTCGCGCCCCTTTGAATCGTTGTCCGAAAGTCGCGCCCACGTGCAAATGCGGTTTAGGGCCGCATCCCACCCTTTGGAGGGAACGTCCGGTGTCGGCGAAAGCCAAAATGTGCCAAACTCATGCCGCTTGAAGCGCTTTTTGTTGTAAAACAGGGCGGAAAATTCCCCGGCGCGCTTGCCGTCATCGCGCCCCTCGCCGACAGTATCGGACGTGCCGTCTTCGGCGAGAAAATCGACTTGGTGCGCCAATCCCTCTTGAATCCCGAAAACATCGAATTCATGATAGTTGATTAGATCGCGCACCCACTCGCGGCGGTTCGCCCACGCATTGACGCCGTCGCTTGCGGTGTCGTAGCGCAGATTGAAGGTCGCCATATTAAACGTTGCCATAGTGGAATACCCTTCGTGGAAATTCTCTTATTCTCCTGCGACGAAATGTAGATGGGTAAAATGCCGTCAGATATGCGCCGGAAAATTTACTTGACCATTGCCCGGTTTTGTTTTCCGGTTCGGCGATTCGACGGCGAGTGACACTCAGACGAGCGATCCGCTCGAAACCCGTAAAAAGGAAGAATGACATGGCAACGCCAGCAAAAAACACGATTTGTTTGTGGTACGACGGAACCGCCGAGGACGCGGCGCGCTTTTACGCCGAAACCTTTCCCGACTCCTCGGTTATCGCAGTGCATCGCGCGCCGGGCGATTTTCCGTCCGGCAAAGAAGGTGACGTGCTCACGGTCGAGTTTACGGTTTTGGGAATTCTCTGCCTCGGACTCAATGGCGGCCCGATGTTCAAGCACAGCGAAGCGTTCTCGTTTCAGGTCGCAACCGATGACCAAGCCGAAACGGATCGCTATTGGAATGCCATTGTCGGCAACGGCGGGCAGGAAAGCGACTGCGGATGGTGCAAGGACAAGTGGGGTTTATCGTGGCAGATTACGCCGGTCGCTCTTACGGCGGCGATGACCGACCCCGATCCGGCTGCCGCCAAACGCGCTTTTGATGCGATGATGGAAATGCAAAAAATCGACATTGCGACGATTGAGACCGCCCGGCGCGGTTGAGCCACCCGATGCAGGGAAGACTTTCTCGACGCGACACATCGGCCAATAGGAAGTCTTCCCTCGAAGAAAGCGCGAAAGGAAGGTATACGGGCCGAAAAAGCGAACTTTTGTAGAGTGTGTCGCCAATTTTTTTTGGTTGGCGAACGGGCTACTTAAGGATAATAAGCAATTTGATTAACGGCATGATTTTGGGAACCGGTTCGGGAACCACGACGAAAACGATAACGCACGCGGCGAGCCGCGCCCTTTTACTGTCGGCCTGCCTCGCGCTGCCGGTCGCCTCCGGTTTTGCCCAAACAAATCCGGCCCCGGCCCCGAAGCAGGCTTCCGCACCGCGTGTGGATACGACAAAGAACACGCTCTTTTTGGTCGGTTATGCCCACTTGGACACCGAATGGCGGTGGGCGTATCCGCAGGTGATTCGGGAATTTATCCCGGATACCATGCGAAACAACATCGCGCTGATGGAAAAATATCCGGGCTATATCTTCAATTTCAGCGGGTCGCGCCGCTACGAAATGATGAAGGAGTACTACCCCGACGATTACAAAAAGGTCAAACAAGTTACCAAAGCCGGGCGCTGGTTTCCCGCCGGTTCGTCGGTGGACGAGGGCGATGCCAACGTGCCGTCGGCAGAATCCTTGATCCGGCACACGCTGTACGGCAACCATTTTTTTAAGCGCGAGTTTGGTATTGCCAGCCAAGAGTTCATGCTGCCGGACTGCTTCGGCTTTCCCTACGCTTTGCCGACGATTTTGGCGCACTGCGGCGTGACCGGGTTTTCCACGCAAAAACTGACGTGGGGTTCGGCGATTGGTATTCCGTTTAAGGTCGGCAACTGGGAAGGGCCGGACGGCAAGCGCGTTATTGCCGCGCTCGACCCCGGCGCGTACACCGGCGACGTGACCGAAGATTTATCGCAAAATACAAGCTGGCTTGCCCGCATCCAAAACACGGGCAAAACGTCGGGCGCATTCGTGGATTACCATTATTACGGGGTCGGCGACCGGGGCGGCGCACCCAACGCGAACACGGTCGAGTGGATCGAAAAAAGCCTCAAAGGAACTGGCCCGATCAAAGTCGTTTCGTCGCGTGCCGACCAAATGTTTCTGTCGATTACGCCCCAGCAAAAAGCAAATCTTGCCGTGTACAAAGGCGAAATGCTTTTGACGCAGCACTCCGCCGGTTCGATTACGTCGCAGGCGCACATGAAGCGATGGAACCGCCAAAACGAGCAGTTGGCCGATACCGCCGAACGCGCCGCCGTTGCCGCATCGTGGCTGGGCGGCGCGTCCTATCCGACCA
>CAXTBP010000249.1:0-6938 GCA_964241985.1 uncultured Armatimonadaceae bacterium
CCTTCACGCGGGTTCGGATACCTACCATATCGTTGCCGACCTTCAGCGTTTCGATACGTCGGACATCAAGGCGGACGCTGCTGTAGAATTTGAGGGCGCGTCCACCCGGCTGGGTTTCCGGGTTGCCGAACATCACGCCGATTTTTTCGCGCAACTGGTTGATGAAAATCGCGGCTGTGTTGGTTTTATTGAGGCTGCCCGTGATTTTACGCAGGGCTTGGCTCATCAACCGGGCCTGCAAACCCATGTGCGAATCGCCCATATCGCCCTCGATTTCGGCTTTCGGCACAAGGGCCGCCACCGAGTCCAAAACGACGAGCGAAACCGCGTTGGAGCGGATGAGCGCGTCCATAACTTCAAGGGCTTCTTCGCCGGTATCGGGCTGGGAAATCAGCATGTTTTCGATGTCCACGCCGATGCGCGCTGCATAAATGGGATCGATGGCGTGCTCCACATCCACATACGCGGCAATACCGCCTGCTTTTTGGGCTTGGGCGACGCACTGCAACGCGACCGTAGTTTTACCTGAGGATTCCGCGCCGTAGATTTCCGTGATGCGGCCTTTGGGAATACCGTTGATGCCGAGGGCAATGTCAAGGCCGAGCGAACCGGTCGAAATGGCCTCGATATTGGTTTGCTTGGCATCGCCCAGCCGCATCACCGAGCCTTTACCGAACTGCTTTTCAATCCCCGACAGCGCCATCTCTAAGGCGCGCTCTTTGTCCATTCAAACTCCTTTGGAGCCGTTTTGGCCCCGTTTAGTATACAAATTACCCGCTCGCTAAATTCCATGTGCGCACGGTTTCATGCACCGCGCCTCCGCCGTCGCTGCGAGCAGCGCGCGGGGATGGATTTAGAAAACTTTGCATCAGCACGAGTTGCCCCGCCGTTTGCGTCCCGAAATCGGTTTGCGCTTCGCTTGCAATCGCGCTTCGCAAAGCGTCCATATTCTTGTCGCTTTTCACGCGGCCCAGCGTTAGGTGCGGAACCAACTCGCTGTTGGGTTTCGCCGCGCCCAGCGGAACGAGCGCGGCTTCGGCGGCCCGTGCCAAAGTTTTCCACTCACTTGCGCCGTCGGTCACGGCGGCCCAAATCGTTTTAATCTGCGGCCCGCGCTTGGGGAATACACTCACCCCACGCACCCCAACCCGGAAAGGGGCCGCGCTTTTAGCCAAATTTTCGCACGCGGATTCGATGTCCGGCAACAGCGGCGCACTCACGTCGCCCAAAAAATGCACGGTCAAGTGCAGTGTGCCCGCTTCCACCCATTTTACGTCAACGTCGGACGCAGCCTGCAAACGCGCCTGCGTTTGAGCAAGAGCGGCTTTAAAGGATTCGTCCAGCGGAACGGCAAGAAAAAGGCGCATGAGATAATTAAGCGTCGCTTGACGAACCGGCGTCGGTAGCTTTGAGGAGTTCGCGGCGGAGCATATCGAGGGCAGCCTGTGTTGCGCGCAAACGCACGTCGGAGCGCAATCCGGTGAAAAGGCATTTTTTCACGGTGGCTTCGGTTTCGCTTGTGGCGAGGCCGATGTAAACCAAGCCCACCGGTTTTTCTTCCGTTCCGCCGCTCGGCCCGGCGATGCCTGTGACGCCAATGCCGAAATCCGCACCCGATAATTCACGGACACGGGCTGCCATCGCGCGGGCGACCTCCGGCGACACGGCCCCAACGGATGCAATGAGCGCGTGCGGGACTTTCAGCAAATCCTGTTTGGCCTCGTTGGAATAGGTGATTACGCCCTCATTGAACACTTGGGACGAACCCGCGACGTTCGTTATCCGGCCCGCCAAAAGGCCGCCCGTGCAGGATTCCGCCGTCGCCACGGTTTTCTTTTGCGCCGACAGCAAAGCGACCACGGCGTCTTCCAGTGTGGTTTCATCGTCGCCGTACACGACCGGGCCAAGGCGTTCGCGCAGTTTGTCGGCGCGGGCCAAAATCAGGGCGTCGGCGGTTTGCTCGTCGGACGCGAGCGCGGTGACGCGCAGATGGACTTCGGCGGCTTTGGCATACGGCGCGACCGTGGGGTTGGAGTCCTGCATCAAATAGGCGACAGCCTGCTCGACCGCGCTTTCGCCCATACCCGCGATCCGCAGGGTTTTGGAGCGGATGACTTGCCGCGTGCCCGACGTTTTTTCCTGCAAATACGGCAACACTTCGGCCTCGAACAACGGCTCGAACTCTTTGGGCGGGCCGGGAAGCGCGATAACGACTTTGCCGTCTTTTTCCACGAGCAAGCCCGGCGCGGTTCCCCACGCATTGGGTAGCGGGCGACCGCCGGTCGGCACGTCGGCTTGGTTCAAAATAGTATCCGCCATCGCGGCCCCGCGTTTGGCGAACCAGTCCGTCAAATGCGCGACAATCGCGGGATCGCGGATAAGGGGGGCGTCCATGACGCGGGCGATGACGGTGCGGGTCAGATCGTCCATCGTCGGGCCAAGCCCGCCGATAAGAAACACCACATCGGAGCGGCGCACGGCCCGATTGACGGTTTCCACGGCCCGTTCCAAATTGTCACCGACCGTTTCACGGTGGTACACGCTGATGCCGAGCGCGGACAAATGCCGCGCCAAAAACGCGGCGTCGGTATCCACTATTTGCCCCAGCAACAGTTCGGTTCCGATAGAAACCACTTCCGCAATCACGCTAAATCCGCCCCCTCGACAACGGCCCAAAAGGGCAAAAATCTGTTTGCATTATACCAATTTTGGACGCGAAAAACAAGCCGCCTGTGGTTTGTTATGCGCCTTTTTCGTGGGTCTCAATCAAGGCGATGATTTCGTGCCGCTGCATGTGCCGCGCCCATCCCATCGGCGTCCCGTGAAATTGCCTGTCCACAATAGTCAAATCGGGATTCGCGGATAAAATGAGCCGAGCAAGCGCAATGTCGTTTCGGTTGGCGGCTTCGTGGAGCGCCGTGCCACCCCATTCGCCGCCTTGCCGATTTGCCAATTCAGGATGCGCGGAAAGTAGGGCGGGCAAACGGTCGCGCCAGCCCAAATCCCACAAGGGAACGATGTTTGGCGTCGCGCCCCGATCAAGGAGCCACTGCGCCGACGCCGGTTGCTGCAATTTCGCGGCGATTTCAAGCGGCGTCATTTTGCACACAAGCGGTGCGTCTAAGTCGGCGGGAAATACGGTTTGCGGCAAAGCATCAAGCGCGTCTATATCGCCGCGCCCGACCGCTTCCGTGAAGGCGACGGTTTCGGGCGGAACCGGCAAGCGGTCGATGGCGGGCGGAAACATCCACCACGTTTGCCCATGCCCCAGCGATACAAACCCCAATTTCTCGTAGATATGGGTGGCCGCGTTCAGCAGCACATAGCGGCAGCCTTGCGTTCGCGCGACCTCGCAGGCGGCCCACGAAACGGCTCGCCCGATACCCTGTTGGCGCGCGCCGGGAACCACGCCGACCGAATACATTCCGGCAACTCCAAGCGGCCCATCGGAAATGTAAACCAAACCGTGACCGAAGATTTTGCCGTTCAGCCACGCGCCCACATGGTACGTTCGGCACGGCGTTTGACGGGCGAGCATTTGCCAGCGAGCGGCATCCGCCCGGTCGTAATAGGGTAAATCCTGCACGTCCCAATCGCTTTCGTCGTCCACGGCGATACGCAAGCCATCGGGAACGGGGATGTCAGTGGGCGTTGAGGTGAATAAATCCAGTGCCATCCAATGCGGCTCCCAGCCCCATTGAAAGCCGCGCGCAAGAAGCATCGCGCCCAAATCGTATGGTACGGTGGGAACATCCGACCAGCACGACATCTTACCGACTGCTTTGCTTTTAGCAAACGCCAACGCGGCGTCAATCGCCGCGCCCGCGTTCTCGCCATTCATTTGGGGAAACGCCAAAATTACTTCGCCGGGCGCGTCGGAGTTCGCGGCGGGGGAGTAAATCATCGTCAAGCCGTTTTCATGCCACATTTCGCCGCCCGCCGACACGGCGTTTTCAGCAAACCATTGCGTGTGGTTTTCAGTGGCGGCTTGGACGAGTGCGCCGGGCGTGGCATCGCGCGTAAATTGCTGCGCGGGATCGCTGTTTTGTGGCATTTGTTTAACCCTATAAAGCCCCCTCCCGGTTTGCTTACTAAGCGAACCGGGAGGGGGCTTTACTAACTTAATTTGACGTGGTTTGTAGCTGCGGCTCTTTTTCCTTCGCCGTGGCCTCGGACGAGGCGGCGGGATTGTGCGCGTTTTCCGGCGTTTTGCTTTCGGTGCTTCCGGGCGCGGGGGAAACTGCGGGCGGCGCGGGGGCGGGTTCGACCGTGATGCCCACGTCGAAATACTGCGGGCCTCGCTCGTTACGGCAGTGCGCGGTGATGACGTTTTGGCCCGGTACGAAGGCAGCCGCTTGTTCCGGCGCGAGCGTTATGTCCTCGTAATCCACGGTGTATCCCTTTTTGGCGAGAACTTGCTGTCCGTTGACGTAAATTTCGCAGTCGTCGTCATGGAAATAGCGCAGATGGGCGGACGTGATGCCGCCTGCGGGAATGTCTACGACCATTCGCAGATAAATGTCATCGTCGCGCCAACGGGTGCGCGTCGTGACTTGACTGAGGCCGCGCCCAAAACCCGCCGCGCCCGTATTCCATTCGGCGTCGTCGAAGTCGGTTTGCGTCCAGTTTTCACCGGGCGCGTCGGTTGTGTACCGCCACGTCGCGCCGGTTCGGCCCTCGGCGGTCGGCAAAACGCGGTGCGACAGTTCGAGCCGGGTCATTTCGACAATTTTGCGCGGGGCGAATTTTTCCGAGCCGACGAACTCAATCAAATTGTGCAGCAAAACAACACTCGTCGGGTCGGTTTTGGCGTGGGTGAATAGATCGAAGGTCGTGGCAAACACTTTGCCACCGCCCAAACGAAAGCCTGCGGCGAACGCGGCGGGAAGGCGGATCCAGCCCAAAACAAGGCCCGCCCAAATGTCGTCGAACTCGGTTTCCATGTCCCAGCCGACCAGCACGCGGCGGGGAACGATTTTGCGGAATGTCCAATCCCATTGCCGGGTTTGCGGCAGGTTCGCCCACGGCCCGCCAACTTCGGCTCCGTCGGGGCGCAGAAAGTTGAGGCCCGTGCACCAATCGCCCCACCAACCGTTTTTATCGCGCGTGACGCTTGCCGGGCCGGTTTGCGTGCGCGGGATACTTTCGCGGTCGAGGGCGAGCAGCAAAACCGTTCCGCCGTTTTGGGCAAAGCGCGTTACGGCGTCGTCCAGTTGGCTTGTCAAACACAAAACGCCTGACTCCAAGCGGGCTGCAACCGACGCGCCATTGTTTCGCAAAATCGCCTCAGCGTCGGGGAAAAGTTCGAGCGGATCGTGAACGAAAACGGGCGACCCGATAGTTATTCGGCGCAGCGAGGCCGGAAAAAACGCGAACGTTTCCGTGTTTTCGTTGGCGACTTGTCCGCTCGCTAAAACGAGGCGCAGGCGTAAAACCGCGTTTGTCGGGGCCGAAACATGGGGCACACGGAACGCGATTTTGCCGATAGGGCTTGTTCCGATAACTGCTGCATTCTCGCTTGGCAAAACGATTTCGCCCGCAAGGTCGGCGAAGCCATCAACGCTCCACTGCACAACCACGCCGCGCAGATCGCGGGTTCCGAAGTGCGACAGCATTAAGTCAAGGGTAAAGTTGTCGCCGCTCCAAAAAGCCGATTGCTTGTGGTGCGGTATAACCAAATCCTGCCCCTGAACGCTTGCCATGCGGTCATGGAACACTTTAGGGTTGCGGCAAATATCTAAAAGGCCGTTGGCTTCCCAGTGCAAATCGGTGAACTCGGTAATCACGTAGCCGACGATTTCGCCGTGCTTCCGCATTTCCTCAATCTCGTATTTGAGACTGAGCCACTGCCCTTCCTGCGAGGCTTCGGCTAAATCGTCGTAGGTTTTGTAGATGCGGTCGAGGTTGAATTGGTGGAAACGCGCTTCCAAGCCTTCGGGCCGAGCCGCGCCCGCGCCGGTCGCAAACCACCACGGATCTTTGCCGTCGTAACCTTTTCGCAACAGCGACAGTTTGGGCAGTCCCCAGTTGCCGAACTCGGATAAAAGCAGCGGTTCTTTCTTGGTGCGCTGGGCGTCGCCGTAGCGGGAATACGTGAACGGGGCGCGACCGGCGAACAAATCGCACCACGCCGCCCATTTATCGGCATGGTCGGGAATGGAAAAATACACGTGGTAATCGTCCAAATCAGACTTGACGTGGAAGTTTCCTTCGCAAGCCGAATTATCCACGATGAGCCGGGTTTCATCGAGGGTTTTGGCGTAGTCGAACATTTCGACCAGCCATTCACGCTGCCATTTTTCGCGCAAATCAATGCCCCACGATTCGTTGATAATCGTGACGATAAGCAGGCTGGCGTGGTTGTAGTCGCGGGCGAGCATCTGTTCCAAATGTTCGCGGCCCCGCTTGGCAGACTTTTTCGTTAAAACGGCCCAGTTGGGAATTTCGTACCACACCAAAAGGCCGATTTCGTCACACAACTCCAAATAGCGGGGGTCGGGCGTTTTGATGTGGCAGCGCATCATGTTGAGGCCCAGCTGTTTGGCCTTAACGAACTGATCGCGCAAATACTCCGTCGAGGGCGGCGTGTAAATCGTGCCGGGATAAAACGCTTGATCCAGAACACCCGCCAAAAAAACGGGGTTGCCGTTCAGGTAAACGCGCCCATCGCGGCTTTCGATCTGGCGCATACCGAATCGGGTTTTGTATTCGTCTATGAGGCGGTTGTTTTGCAGCAGGGAAATCGTCGCCGTGTACAGGTGCGGGTTGTCCATGTCCCACAGGGCCGGATCAGGAATGGCAGCGACCAAATTGACGAGTTCGCCCCGCGCTCGCGTTAAGGGCTGTTCCACCGTTTGCACGGTAAAGGCCCCGTCGGGCGTGGCGATAGAAACGCGCACCGTCCATCCGTCGGGGTCAAGCGGGGGATGGGCCAAAAT
>CAXTBP010000250.1:0-6891 GCA_964241985.1 uncultured Armatimonadaceae bacterium
AGGTCTACCTGCCCGAAACCGTCCACGAGAAGGCCCTGGAGCGGTTGCGGTGGCTGTTCGCGGAGTTCGAGCACGTCTACGTGTCGTTCAGCGGCGGCAAGGACTCGACGATCGTCCTGAACCTCGCGCTCCAGGTGGCCGAGGAGATGGGTCGGCTTCCCTTGCCCGTCGTGTTCATCGACCAAGAGGCGGAGTGGCAGAGCGCCGTCGACTACGTCCGGGACGTGATGCACGACCCTAGGGTGGAGCCGTTCTGGATGCAGATGCCCATCCGCATCTTCAACGCGACCTCGACCGAGGATCCGTGGCTTATGTGCTGGGAGCCCGGCGCGGCGTGGTGCCGCGAGCGCGAGCCCGACTCCATCCACGAGAACGACCTGGGCACCGACCGCTTCCACGCGATCTTCGGGGCGTTCCTCAAGAAGCGACACCCGAACGAGAAGTGCTGCACGGTCGCGGGCGTGAGGGCGGAAGAGTCGCCGGCGCGCGCCCTCGGCCTTACGTCGAACGAGACCTACAAGGGCGAGGCGTGGGCCAAGGACGAGGGCAAGAAGCGCGGTCGCTTCGCCGTTTTTGGGGTCGATACCAAGCACGGCTTGCAGTTGGGTTTGCGCTTCGGTCGGCTTGTTTTGCTTGAGCAGTAAATCGGCATACGCGAGCCGCGCCCATATCGTGGACGCGCTCGCGGGCTGATCGTTTATAATTTGCTCGTACGCCTGCCGGGCGGCATTCGTGTCGTTGTTTTGGCGCACGGCGCTTGCAAACGTGCGCGTGAGTCCCTGCCGGGTATCGGTGTCTTTTGCCTGCGCGATAAGTCCCGCCGTGGCGGGTGGAACGGGAATCAAAAGAAGGGCGCGGCGCGCTTCGCTTGCGGCATCGGCCCAGCGTTTTTTCTGGCTGTACGCGCGGGCAAGCGTTGCGCGCAGCGGCAAGTTCATGGGATACGCGCTGACGGATTTGCGCAAAAGCACAATTGCCGCGCCCGCATCGCCCGATCCCAGCAATCCCTCGGCCTGCGACAAGGCGGCGTTGCTGTTGAGGGCGTCCGTGTCCGCTTGAAGCGGCAAGTCGCCCCCGGGAACGCGAACCGATCCGGCGGCAGTCGGCGCAACGGGTGGGGGAAGCGAATTGGGCGGCGGGGCCGATTGGGCAAAATCGCGGAGCGGCTTGGCGAGCAGGCGCACCACGAGGGTATTCGCCGCGCTAAGAAGCGCATTGTTTTGCGGCCCGCCGGAAAGCCGCGAACTGGGCGAGGAGCGAACCGCGTTGCTATCGCTGCCCGTCTGGGCGGGCGCGGCAAAGGCCAGCGCGCCTTCCGTGCGTACCCGGTCGGTATAACTGCTCCCTGTTGGCACGTCGGTTCCCTGCAATTCGATTTCGATTTGGTTTGCGCCACCCATCGCGGACGACGCCGACGCCGTTTGCGCGGCGGCGACCCAAACCACATACGCGGCTCCTGCCGCCTTGCCGATTGCACGGCGCTCTTTTTCTGTGGGGGATTGCATCTGCGCGGGGCGGATTTTGCCTTCCTGCATCGCGCGCACAAACAGGGCGGCCTCCGGGTTGTACAGGGCGGTGGTGAAAACGTCACCGTCGTCCAGCCGTTCGCGCACGGCCTGCGCCGCCCGCAGCGAGCGTTCGCTCCCTGTCAAAGCGTCGCCGCCCGCCGAGGAGGCCCCAAGCCCTTGCTTTTTGGTCGCGCTGCCGATTTGTCCGCCCGCGAAAATGATAATGAAAGGGCGCGGCGGCTGAGCCGCCCACGCCGCGCTTTGGCTTACGCCAAACGGAAAAAGTGAAACCGCTGCAAAAAGCAGAGCGGGAAACCGAACCATAAACGCGCGCCTATCCGCCACCTAAAACCTCCAATGCCGCTTTGCACGAGTTTATACCTCGCTGTGCGGACGCGGAACCCTGCGCAGTGTACGCGCGAATCGCGTCCCGATACGCACTTTTCGCGCCGCCCGTATCGCTTAAACTTTCATAGCACTGCGCCATGCCCTGATACGCGCTGCCTGCGCTCGATCCATTTGCGGCTTCGCGGTACGCGCCAATCGCCTGACGGTATAGTCCACTTTGCTGTAAGGCGCGGGCGCGGGCAAGGGGACTGGACGGCGCAACCGAGCCTCCGCTTGACGTACTTGTTCCGCTGCTTCGTTTCGCGCCGCTACTGCCAACGCTGATATGAATGTAACTGTCGCCGCTGCCGCTTGTTCGATTGTTCGCGCCTTGCCCGGTCGTGTCCGGCGACGTTTGCGACGGTGGGCCGACCGGAATGCGTCCGCCCGCGCCAAAGCCCGAGGTTGCGGGTTGACCGCCGCCCGTCGAGGATCCGTCGCTCGTTTCCGTGCCGCCGTTTTGGGGTGGGCCTGCGGAAATCGGGGGCAGACCATTCGGCGACGTCGTGCCCGCTCCGACGCCGGGCGGGGGAACAATCGTGACCGGGGCGACGGGGGTGGTGGAACGATTTGGGGCGGTTGATGTGGTTACGGGCGGCACGCTGCGCCGTGCGGGCGCGGGCGTCGCGCGAATCGTTTGCTGCGGGCGCGGCCCTAAACCCTGCGAGGCGAACGGATCGTCGCGCACCTGACTTGCGGGCGGGGGTGGGCCGGGAACGGTGGCGGTGCTAAACCGGGGAAGCGGCGTCGCGCCCGGCGATGGGGCCACATACACGGGCGCAATCCCGCTCGGATTGGCGGCGCTAATCGGCGGTGCGGTCGGAGCCGTGACGGGCCGCGAAATAGTGCGCGTCGTCGGCTGCCGTGCGGCCTGCGACCGGTTCAGCCACCACAATCCCGCTCCCAGAACGACGACGACCACGCCGCCCCCAAGCGCGAGCGGCATCCACGGCAGCGGGGCCGATTCTTGCAGCCGCGAGGGCGATGAGCCTACCGGGACGCTACGCGGCAAAACGTGAATTCCGCGTTTGAGTTGATCCAGTTTGATTTGGTCGGCAACACTCCCGGGATTGAGCCGAACGACGGTTTCCATCGCGGCAATCGCTTTTGGTTCCTGTTCGGTGCGCTCGTAAAGCGTGGCGAGCAGGCTGTGGGCCGACGTGGAGTTGGGCAGAATTTGCGCGGCCTCGATGGCAAGCGGGATTGCCTCGTCGAACTTGCGGGCGTCGGCGAGCGCGTGCGATTGGGCGAGTAGCGCGGCGACCTTTTCCGCTTCCCGCTCGGCTTCGACGCGGGCCGCTTCTTCAGCCGCAAGCGAGCCTTCAGGCAAAACAAGCGGCTCGCCGCATTCGCGGCAAAACTTATTTCCTATGGGGTTTCGGGTTTTGCATTTCGGGCAAATCATATCAACTCCAAAAAACGCACGCGCAACGTGATCCGCGCGGTGAGAAAACTACTGCGGGCTGCCGCCGCGCGAATAAGGACTGCCTATATGATCGTAGGCGGGCCGGGTGGCGATGCGGCCCCGATGGGTGCGGTTCAAGAAGCCCAGCATGAGCAGGTACGGCTCCACTACGTCTTCAATAGTATCGCGCTCTTCCTGTAATGTCGCGGCCATCGTTTCGGCCCCGACCGGCCCGCCATCGAACTTTTCGATCAAGGTCGTCAGATACCGGCGGTCGAAATCGTCCAACCCCAAATGGTCAATTTCCATCATCCGCAGGGCGTCATCGGCGGTTTGCTTGGTGATGCGCCCGTCGCCCTTGACCTGCGCGTAGTCGCGGACGCGCTTGAGCATACGGTTGGCGATACGGGGCGTGCCACGCGAGCGTCGCGCGATTTCATCGGCCCCTAAGGCGTCAATCGGCACTTTCAAAATGTCGGCGCTGCGCACGATGATTTTTTGCAGATCGTTCGGGTGGTAAAAATCGAAATAGTTGGAAATGCCGAAGCGGTCGCGGAGCGGGTTGGTTAGCAAACCGGGCCGGGTTGTCGCGCCGATCAAGGTGAAGCGGGGGAGCGGGACTTTGACCGTGCGAGCCGACGGGCCTTTGCCAATGACAATATCCATCTCGAAGTCTTCCATCGCCGGGTACAAAAACTCCTCGGCCAATCGGTTCAATCGGTGAATTTCGTCGATGAACAAAACGCCGCCCGGCTCCAAATTCGTCAAGATGGAAACCAGATCGCCGGGCCGCTCAATCGCCGGGCCGGACGTGGAACGCAAACTCGCCCCCATTTCGTTGGCGATAACGATGGCAAGACTCGTTTTGCCCAAACCGGGCGGGCCGTGCAGCAAAATGTGGTCGATGGGTTCGCGGCGCAGTTGCGCGGCGGTGAGCGAGATCCCGAGGCTTTCTTTGATTTTGGGCTGCCCGATATATTCGGAAAGGCGCTGGGGGCGAAGCGAAAACTCGTCGCGGTCTTTTTCGCCGTCATAATTGCCCGCGACGAGCCGATTTCGGTCGAAGGGTTCTTCGTAGTCGCCCTTATTGAATTCGCTGGATTGGATAGGCATATTTTTGTTACGATTTATCGAAAAGCAAACGGATTTTTGCCTTTATTGTACCACTCCGCGCCGAAACCTTATACGGAAAACCGTTTCTTTACTTTTTGCCCACACCGCCGTCAGTGCCAGCACTGCGCGGGCCACCGGTCAAACGGTTGAGTGCGGCGCGCAGCAAAAGGGCGAACTCGACCGGCGCGCCGTCGTTTTCTTTGGCTTTTTCTTCTTGCGCCGTTTTTGCCGCCCGCTCGGCTTCGGCCTTGTTGTAGCCCAAATTCGTCAGAGCGGATACGACATCGCCCAAAGCGTCATCGGTTTTACGCGCCGACGGCTGCCGTCCGCCGCCCGATGCGAGCAAACTCATTTTGTTTTCAAAACCCAGCGCGGCGAATTTGTCTTTGAGTTCCAGCACCATGCGCTGCGCGGTTTTCGCGCCCACGCCCGGAACGCGCGTCAAGGTTCGCACGTCTTCGTCGGCAATCGCGTGGGCCAAATCTTCGACCGTAAGAGCCGACAGCAGGGCGAGTGCGACTTTCGGCCCGACGCCGGAAACCGTGAGCAGTAGTTCAAAAGCGCGCAGTTCCGTATCGCTGCCGAATCCGTACAAACTCAGATCGTCTTCGCGGACAATGAGATGCGTCACGAGCGTGACTTTTGGTTGCCCGCCCGGCACGTTGCCGTCCTTGCCTTCGTCGTCGGGCGGCAGATTTTCCAAAACCGATAGCGGCACGGAGACTTTGTAACCCACGCCGTTTACATCGAGAATAACGAACCCGCCCGCGCGCCGCGCAATCGTTCCGGTGAGTTGAGCAATCATACGGTTTGCCCGGCCCGCTCGCTTCGCTGTTTGTGCATCAGACCCGGCACGGAGCAGGGCGCTTCATTTTTGGCGGGGCGACGCAGGGGTTGAGGCATAGTTTGATACTTTTCGTAAAGCGTTTCGCCCTTTTGGGCGCTAACGCAAACAATAGAATATACCAAAACGGAGCGGATATTGCCAAAAAGGGCAGTGCTGTTAGACCGAACCGATGAGGGTGCGTTCGCGCAGCAGATTTTCCAAAGCAGGAGCGGGCAGGGGATGCGCGAACCAATAGCCCTGCGCGTGGTCGCAGCCAATCGCGTTGAGATACGTAAGTTGGGTTTCGGTTTCCACGCCCTCGCCGGTCACGCCCAAATTCAGCGCTTTGGCAAGCGTGACGATGGCGTGGACAATCGCGCCGTCTTCCTTGTGGCGTCCGCCCAAGCGCGACACAAACGAGCGGTCGATTTTGAGCGTGTCGAGCGGGAAGTGCGACAAATACGCCATCGAGGAATAGCCGGTTCCGAAATCGTCAACCGCCAAGCGGACACCCAAATCTTTGAGCGTATACAGTTTGGCAATGGTCGCCGCCGTGTCCACCATCATCACGCTTTCCGTGAGTTCGATTTTCAAACAGTCGGGCGGCAAGCCCGTTTCGCGCAAAACGCGCTCCACGTCGTCCACAAAATCGTCTTCCTGAAGCTGGCGGCCCGATACGTTGACGCTGACAATAAGCGGGGGATGCTGGGGATGCCGTTTGTGCCACGCGCCGACCTGCGTGCAGGCAAGTTCCAGCACTCGTTTCCCGATGGGCACAATCATGCCGGTTTCCTCGGCAATCGGGATAAATTTGTCCGGCCCGACAAGGCCGCGCGTGGGATGCTGCCAGCGCAAAAGGGCTTCAACTTCGGTGATTTGCCCGGTTTCCAAACAAATGATGGGCTGGTAATACACGTTCAGTTCGTCGCTGGACAGCGCGCGGCGCAAATCTGCTTCCAATTCCAAGCGCGCCATCATATCTTGGTTCATGTGATGGTCGAAAACCACGCAATGCGTCCCGCCCGCGCCGCGCGCTTTGGCTTGATACATTGCCGTGTCGGCGTCGCGCAAAATGCGGTCGAACGAGGATTTATCGCCGCTGTCCTGTTCGCGGCTAATCGCAATTCCAATGCTGGCGCTCGTGAATACTTCGCGGCCATCCAAAATGACGGGCGTGCGCAACTGCTCGACGATACGGCCGGCGACAAGTCGGGCCTCGAAGATGTCGGAAATTTCTTCTAAAAGAATGGTGAACTCGTCGCCGCCGAGGCGCGCGATGGTATCGCCGGGCCGCAAACACGACCGCAGACGCTCGGCGACCAAATTGAGCAGTTTGTCCCCGGCGTCATGCCCCAAACTATCGTTGACGATTTTGAAATCGTTCAAGTCCAAAAACAACACGGAAACGAAGCCGTCGCGGCGGGCGGTGTGGGTAAGCGCGTTTTGCAACCGGTCAACAAATAAACTGCGGTTCGGCAAACCCGTCAAAGCGTCGTGGAACGCTTGGTGGGCAAGATGTTCCTCGGATGCCTGCAAAGCGCGCATCGCGCGTTCCCGCTCGGCGACCTCGCTTTGCAAAACGGCGTTGGCGCGCGCGAGTTCTATCGTGCGCTCTTTGACCCGCTCTTCCAAAACCGTTCGCGCCGCGACGA
>CAXTBP010000251.1:0-6890 GCA_964241985.1 uncultured Armatimonadaceae bacterium
GACGTATCCACCAGGTGGCGTAGGTGGAAAAGCGGAAGCCGCGCGTGGGATCGAATTTTTCCACGGCCCGAATCAGGCCGATGTTGCCTTCCTGAATTAAGTCCGACAGCGGAACGCCCGGCATGGAATACCGGCGCGCAATGCTGACGACGAGACGCAAATTTGCCTCGGTCAAGGCGTCTTTGGCGGCTTGATCGCCTTTGGCGACGCGGCGGGCAAGCGCGACCTCTTCCTGCGCGGATAAGAGGCGCGACGCTTTGGTGCGGCCCATCCAAATTTGCAGGGTTTCGGCTTCCACCCGCGCGGCATGGGCGGCAGTTTCGATTGCGCCCGCGTCCGGCAGGGAATCGGTGTCGGTAATGCGCGGCAAAACAACCGGCGCGTCGCCGTCGTCCATCGCGCCTAACGCTTCGACATCGTCGTCAAACGCGGGTAAAACATCCGAAACGTGCATAGCGTTTAGAATTTCCTCTTCTTTGCGCGACACCGCGCCCGCCGAACGGGAGGTGTTACCGCTCGCGCCGTGATTACCGCTGCCGACACCCATTTCCATGCTTTGTTTCTGGCTTCCGGTTCAAACCGGCCCGCCTGCCACCGACGGACAAGCAAGCGCGGGGTTAAAAAGGTCAAAATAGTGCGGAAATAAAAACGGGAACTTTTAGGATACCTGTTTTCCCGCAAATACTATAAAACAAAGGCCCTTTATTTTCCTGCATTTTTTTGCGCCATATAAAGAAAACGAAAATCAAAAACAAAAATGGCAGAAGAAAACCCACCGAACCAATGGTTCGGCGGGTTCTATTAGTGTAATCCCTATAAAATCAAAACTATGCGGGAAGTGCGCTGGCAAGCGATGGGGCAGCCGCAACGTCTTCGGAAGGACGCCACGCGAAGACCGCCCGGCGCACCCGTTCCCGGCCCCGCGACAAGCGCGAGCGCACTGTACCAACAGGGATATGCAGTTGATCGGCGATCTCCTGATACGGCAAGCCTTGAATATCGGCAAGCGCGACCACTTCGCGGTATTCGTTCGGGAGCGCCTTGACGGCTTTGAGAACCGCCGCGCCTTCCATTTGCGACAAAACCTGCCGCTCCGGCGACGAAACAGTGGGCTGCTGCGGTGAAACCTGCGTGGCGACGCCTGTTCCCGACCCGGCCATGCTGCCCGCCGCCGGGTCGAAGAACTCAAGCGAGACTTGCTTGGGTTCGCGCGACTTTTTGCGGTACGAATTAAAGAACAGGTTCCGCATAATCGTATGCAACCATGCGCGCGGCGAACCGTCGGCCCGGAACGTTTCAAAGCGGTCGTAAGCGCGGAGTAGGGTGTCCTGCACCAAGTCTTCGGCATCCGACGACGAGCGCGTCAAGGCCATCGCCGGGGCGTAGAGTGAGCTTTCGTGCGGCAAGATCATGGTTTCAAACAGTTTGCGGCTGGCTTCCGCATTGCGCGGGGTTGCGGTCGGCGCGGCATGGTGCAGAGTAACGGGTTCGGCGTGATTTAAGTTCGTGGGTAATGAAGTATTCATGGCGGTTAAAACCTTTCCGCGTCAAACAAAAAAAGGCAGGGCGCGCAATGCGCCGGTCTGGTGTACCTAATATACAAATACAAAACTGACTAAATTCGTTAATTGGTCATATGGGGGCAAAAAATTTTAATCGATTTTATCGACTACGGCTGGCCTGCTGGCGCATCCCCCAAAGCAAAAAGTCCATCATCGCGTTTACGCGATCTTGGAGGTCGAAACGGCAGCCAGTATGCGCGTGGCACGGGTTCAAATACGGCGGAAAAAACGAAACGACGGCTAACGTAATAAACTCGGCTGCCTTTTCGCTCGGACACGGCAGCGCGATCGTTCCGGTTCGCACCCCTTCGTCCAAAACTTGGGCGATCAGCGCGGCCTGTTTTTGGTGTTCATCTACCCCGCACCGCATGATGCGGGGCTGGAGCATCTCGTCTACCAACTCGATTCCGTGCTGCGCGGTTTGGCAGGCATCGTGGACGGACAGCACTTTGGCAAGCACCATACGCCGCACTTTTTCATCGGGCGGGGCCAGCGACTGGGTAATCGCCCGCATCTGCTCGGTGATATTGTGCTTGACCTGCTTGGCAATCGTCAGCAGAATATCTTCCTTGTTTTCAAAATACAGGTACACCGTGCCCTTGCCGACCCCCGCCGTTTGCGCGATGTCGTCAATGGTCGTTTTCTTGTACCCGTAGTGCAAAAAGCGCGTCCGCGCCGCTTCCAAAATGGCCTGCCGCGTTTCGCTACCGCAACCGGTCGCTCCCCCGCAGTTTGCGGGCGACGCATCGGCTTTGGTTTGCGGCACATTTTCCGTTGGCATAATTTGGTGTACGATTTCTGCAATGCACTGATTGCGCAACTGACTAAAAAACGATTTCAGTCATAGTGTACCACGCCGTTTAAGGATGTCAAACCTGTTATTCCTACTCGTTCGGGCAGGGATATTTGTTTTGTGCGTTTTAGCACGGCGGCTACGCGCGTTAGCGGCGTTTGATTAGATTATGCCATCGCCACATATTGAGCGTGAACCAAAAGATAGGTGGTGCGACCACGAGAAGCAGCCAAATCAAAGATGCCAGCGCGCCACATTCTCGCATCATTTCCGCAAAGCCTGCCCTCGTTACATAATGACTGTTGAACCATAGGGTGAACGCTAAAAACACGCCGCTGGCGGCGAGGGCGGATTTGTGGCGTCGCCGCTCGGAGGCGGCTTCGCGCAATGGGTCGTCCGAGTCGTTGGGATCAAAACCCGTTCGCAAACCGACCTCGACAACGTGCGCGATTACTGCCGTGAAAATCTGTCCGAAAAGTAAGCAGCCCGTCAGCAGGGGCATGAAGCCGGGCTTGTTCTTCGGCACGGTCACGTAAAGCAAATACTGGGTAAGCCACGGCCACGCAAGCGCCGCAACAATCTGAACGAAGCCAAGAAGAAACCGTATCGCCGATGCCAGCCATTCAAAGGTTGGCGCATCGCACTCGCCGTCGGGGTAACGTCGCATTTTGCCTCATTGCCATCGTTGGTTTGCTTGATAGTATGGGGCGCGCAACAAACGAAAACATGGGCACAACGAACTATTTTTTACGGTTGGTCGCCCAGAATTTCTCGCCACGACAAAGCGACGCCCGCGTTGCGTAAGTCGGCTTGAAAGGCTTGTAGCAGTTCGGGCGTGGCGCGAACCTTGGCCGGATCGTCCACGTCGTTTTTGATGCAGAACGCGGCTAAACTTCCCGCCACTTCTCCGGCCAGCCATTCGGTCGGGTGCATTCGGGCGGACGCGAGCGCAAGCCGCGACGCGCCGAAGTTTTTGGCGGCGGGCAAAACGTTCACCGGCCCGGACGTGGTTAAAAACGAACCGAGCGATAGTTCGTAGGGGAGGGCCTTGACGAGAAGGGGCGGTTCGCCGAGCGTGGGGTGAATGTCCACGGCGTACAAGGCGCAGCCGACGGAATCGTTGAACTCCGCGCCCCATTTGGCATCGGGGGCGAAATTGTCCACGCCCATGTGGTTTTCCGTTAGCATGAACTGGGCTTTTAAGCGGCGCGATTCCCGAATGTAGGGGTGCAGCGCGAAGCCGTCGCTGCCGACACCGGGCATTTCGGCTGATGTCAACAACTGCATTTCGGGATAGCCCAAACCCGTTTCGTCATCGCGGGGGCATTCGTTTTGCAGCCAGTACAAAAACCCCTGCGCGAACGCTCGACCCCGCTCCAAAATGCGGGCTTGTTCGGATGGCGCTTTGTCCAGATAAGTTTCCTCGTGGAAGTCGTTGCTGCGCCAATTCATCAAAGCGATGTCGCCGTCCGGCGATTTGCCGTCCTCGAACGAACTCGCGGCAAGCAAACGGCGATACGTCCAAAACGGCCCGCCTCCGCCTTTGACGCCCTCGAAGACTTTGTAGGTGACGATGCCGCGCTCGCTGTACACGTAATCCAGCGTGTATTCGCCCAAACTTTTGAAATACTCGTACTCGGCGGGTTTTTCAGCAAGGACGCGCGGGCCGTTTGGTTTGTATTGCACGGCGAAGCAATACGTAAACGATTGAATCCAATCGGGGCGCGCTTCTTCGGGCGCATGTTTTTCGTTGTATTCGCTCGCGGCTTCCTGCCCAATCAAAGTGGGCAGTCCGGCAATCGACAAACCCGACCCGTCTTCGGTCGCGTCCAGCAGAAACCGCGCGCCGATGCGGGTCACGCGGCCCGTGTCCAAATCGACCAAATCGGCGTAGTTGAACTTGCCGTTCGCCAGTTTCCCGACACTGCGCAATACGTGCCGGAAATAGGTTTGCCGGATGCCGTTCGCGCCGTTTAAGGGCGTCAAGCGGTCGTTGATGGCGTCCGCCCACAGCGCGGGCGTGCCTGAAACGCGACTGACCCAGCACTGCCCGATGTTTTTGACACTTGCCGGTTTAACATTCGGCAAAGTCGCGCACCGCGCCCGCACGGCTTCGCGCAATTCACGCCATGCCCGCGTGGACGGCCCGGGCTGCTTTTCGATGTGGCTGTTTTCGTCGGGAACGGGCACTAATTGGGCTGTCAACTGTCCGCCCAAAACGCTGGTCGACTCGGCGATAATAACGGAAATCCCGCGCTTGGCGAGCGCTTCCGCCGCCGCGACCCCGCCCACGCCTCCGCCAATAACGAGGACGTCGCAGGTCGGCCCGGCATCGGTGGGGCGCACGTCGGGCGTCACAACCGCGCGTTTTTCAATATCGAGCACCTGCCCGCCATGTTGCGCCGACGCGGGAGTTGAAGAAGCCATCATCGTCAAAAAAAGTCCGGTCAAAACAACGGGAGCGCAAGGTTTGCGCTCCCGTTTCTTGAAAAATGTTACTGCCACAACAAAAACACTATCGCCCGCCGGTCGCGGGCGCAAGGCTCGCCAGCACTTTGTCGAAGGCGGGTTGCAGGGTTTTCCAATCGGACTTGGGGCAGCGGCATACGAACCGGATGCGCCGCTCGCCCGACAGCAGGGTCGCACGGTAGCCGTGAACATCGCCACCACCCATGAAACTGGCGTTGCCCGTCCACTCCGAGCAGCGCCCTTCGCCCATGCCACTATTGATGGTTTTCATCGGGTCTTGCTTATCGTTGGTGACGGAATCTGCGACCTTGCCTTTGCGCGCGATGTGCAGTTTTTCCACCGGGGGGCGGGACGCTTCTTTCATCGACGCTTCCATTTCGGGAGACAGTTTCATTCCGGGCGGCAGTTCGGGCATCGTGCCCGGCCCGCGCGAAATATCGGCCATCAGCGAGCCTTCCAAATCGCTCAAAACGTCGATGCGCGTCGTGCCGTTCGCAAACGTCACGCTGCTATTCATGCCCCCGCCACCGGCTTGTGTGCGCTTCCAGCCATCAGGAGCCGAACACGAAAACGCCTTGTCGAAGTCCTCGTACTGCACAAATTTTGTCGGTGCGACGGCGGCTGCGTTTTTCGCGCAACCCGAAGACACAACGGATGAAAAAGTAAGTCCCGCAAATAAAAGAGAGAACAGTAAAAATTTATTGCGCGTTGCGCCGCACCCAGTGATCCTCATGAAAACTCCAACGTGCGAAAAAACGGGCGGCCCATTCCGCCGCGCAGAATTTCGTTTTTTATGGCGGTTTTTCCTGCACAGAGAAAAAGGCCCCCCTGCCCCCCGATAATAGGGGGTTCTGAATAAGCCTTTCAAAACCGCCAAATGTTGCGGCTATCGGAAACGGTGTTATCAGAACCCCCATTATTGGGGGGCAGGGGGGCGTACAGCAGAACTGGATAAGTCCGCCGCAAACTGCATACAGCGATAGGGCCAATTTGTCTGTGTATTCCACTGCGAAACGACAAAATGGCAGTTTTTCAGCGTCGAACCGGGAATAACGTAGCCGCCGTATAACTGCGCGACAATCCCCGTCGCGTCGTTTTCGCCGCCCCACGCTCCGCCCCGAAAAACGGTACTTCGCGGGGCTGTGAACAGATTTGCCGTCGGAGAGGAAAGAACGAGTGAATCTATTCGGTAGTGTTCGGCATCGAAAAATGAAAGCACCCAGCGGTTTTCAATCCGGCGCAAGTTCAACTCGCCGAACCGGCCCGTCAGCACGTCGGTCGGCTCGTTTCCCCACGCCCAGCGATTGTTTTTGTAACCCCACGGTTCGTAGGCGTCAGGCTCGGTAACGCGCCCTTCGAGCACGCGCGACAAAATAAGCCCTTTGTCGCGCTGGAAACCCGTGGAAAAAACATAGACCCAGCCATCGCCGCCTCGTTCCCATGTCCGCATTTGAAAACGCCCATTCCATGTATCGCCGGGAATGTCGCGCCCCGCTTTCGTCCATGTTCGCGCGTTGTCGCGGGACGCCCAAATTTCCGTCCACAGCACGTTGCCCAATCCCTGACACACCATCACGTGCAAGTAGATGGTTTTCCCAATTACGAGAACGTCGGTCGGCAAAACCGTGGACACCATTTTTCCGTTGATGAGCGTGTTGTGCGTGTACGGCACAAGTTGCCGCGCGGTGTTGGGATCCGCGCCCGCCGCAGATGAAAACGTCACGCCGTCCGCCAAATTCCGCGTTGAAGAAATCAAGCCGACCGGCGAACGCCAATCCCCGGCCCCGACCCGAGCGCCCTTGAACGTATCGCCGAAGATAAATAGAAGGCGTCCGTCGGGCATTCGCACCGGCACGCCCAAATCGGTCGCCTCCATCCCGAAGCGCGTCGTTTCGCCCGGCCCGGTCAGGTTTTTGATTTTGTGGGTGGGCATGGGCATCTCCGTAGCAGGCGGTTTGTGTGCGGGTCAAGCACATGGGGCAAGCACATGGGTTGGAAACCCACGTCTAAGTGTCCTTCGGCCAGTTGTCCTTCGGCCAGTTGTCCTTCGGCCAGTTGTCCTTCGG
>CAXTBP010000252.1:0-6889 GCA_964241985.1 uncultured Armatimonadaceae bacterium
GCAAAAGCGATTGTTCCAAATACTGCCAGTCGCTGAGGCGGGGAACGATTTTCGGTTTCTTGCCGGAAGCCGTCGTTATCCCAACAGCGCGTGTTGTGGGCGGCTCCAAAATGGATGTCGTCATCGTTTAGTTGACCTTTCTTACCGCTTCGCTTGCCGCTACGCTATCGGGCGCGCTTAAACTGGGCGGCGGAGTTTTCTTGCCCCACATAGATGGTTTTGGCCCCATCGTCAAAACAAGTTTCGCGCCGCCAATAATGTCGCCGTGCCGGAACCAAGCCTTGTTCCACAGCTTGTCGTTCAAGGTCGCCGACTGTATGTAGCGGTTCGTTTCGGACACGTTTTTCGCCACAATCTCAAAGGTTCTGTGGCCCGCAAGCCGAACGCGCGACCGGGGAAAAAGCGGACTGCCGATGAGGTACACGTCTTGTCCGGCGTTCGGGTAAAAGCCCAGCGCGCCGAAAATGTACCACGACGACATTGCGCCCGCGTCCTCGTCGCCCGCATAGCCGTTCGGGGCCAATTTGTAATCTTTTGCCAAAATGGCGCGCACGCGGTCGGCGGTTTTATCGGGGCGCCCGGCGTAATCGTAAAGCCACGGGGTTAAAAAACCGGGTTCGTTGCCCTGATTGTGCCGGTTGGTGTCGAAATACTCGTCGAGCACGGCGATAAAGGCGTTCGCGCCACCCATGCGATTGATCAAGCCCTGCACATCGTGCGGAACCGAAAACCGATACTGCCACGCCGTACCCTCGTAGAAGATCGGCAGCCATCCCCCGGTAGATTTGGGCTGCGGGTCAAAATCGGGCAGCCATTTTTCCGCTTTGTCCTTGCCCCAAAAGAATTTGGTGTCTGGGTCAAACAGTGTCCAAACGTTTTCGGAACGCTCACGAAACTTGGTGGCGTCGGCGTTTTGTCCCACGGCGGCGGCAACGGCGGCGACCGCGAAATCGTTATAAGCATATTCCAGCGTGCCGGAAACGGCGTGGGCATACTCGTTTTCGCGTCCGTCGGCGGTTTTGCCGCCCGCGCTCACAGCGGGAACGTAGCCCAGTGCAAAATACGCATCAAAGCGACCGTGTGGAGTGAAAACTTTCGACGTGGCGGGCACGGTCGCATTCTTTTTGACGGCCTCATACGCAAGGTTGCGGTCAAAGCCCGTCAGATTTTTTGAAACGGCATCGGCAAACAAAATGTCGGCGTCGGTTCCGCCTTGCAGCGAAAAAGCGTACTGATTATACGCCCACGCATCCGGCAGCCATCCCTTTTGTTTGTAAATTTCGAGCAGGCTTTTGAGCACGCTCTGCTGCCGGTCTTGGTGCAATAGGCTGAGCAGCGGGCTGGCGCACCGGAACGTGTCCCAAATGCAGTAAATGTCCCAGTAGCTTGGTTGGCTTACAGACCATGCGTCGTTGTCCCCCATCAAATCCACGGGAGCAAGGGCGAAATGGTATAGCGCGGAATAAAATTGTTTGCGCTGTTCGATGGTTCCGCCCTCGATTTCCACCGTGTTCAAATGGTCGGCCCATTGTTTTTCGGCGCGGGCTTTGACTTGCTCGAAGGGCAGAGCGTCGCTTACGGCGCGGTGCTTGCGAGCGTTTTCCAAACTCGAATACGAAAGTCCGACGCGCAAGTTGACTGCGTTGTTTGTTTGCGGGGCGAACTCGGCGTACAAGCCCGCTTTTTGCCCTTTGCCGCCTTCGATGCGCGGGGCGTTCGGCTGGGCGTTGCCGTCAAGCCACGCGCCCTGCGCCGCTGGGGTGCGGTCAAAGGCAGCGGCGAAGTACACTGTATAGGTCAATCGGTTGTAGCCGCCGACGAAACTGGCTTTGCCCTCGATTTCGCGCGGCGATACGAAATGTGCTTCCGATGCGGTGCAAGTACTCGATGGCTTTTCTTTGGTCGCGTTGTTGAGCGTAGCCGATACGTCGATCAAAACGCGGGCCGTTTCCGATGGGGGAAACGTGTAGCAGTGGACGCCCGCGCGTTCCGTCGCCGTCAGTTCCGCTTTCACTTTGTCGCGCGTCAACACGGCGGTATAGTAACCGGGCGACGCGAACTCGTTTTCTTTGGGGGAGGGCGGCAGGTTGACGTCGAGCGGGCCGGTTTGCGGGCGCACCAGAATTTGACCGCCGAAAGCGTTGCCGCCCGTGCCGCCGATGTGCGTATGGCTAAAACCGAAAATTGGCTCGCCGGGATTGTAGCCCGCCGTGGAGGGTTTGGTAGTGTCCGGGCTGAGTTTTACCATACTGTACGGCAAGCACGCGCCGGGCATCAGCGCGCCTCCGTGAGTGCCGGTGCCTATTAAAGGATTTGCCAGCGCGAGCGGGTCACGGATGTTAGAAACGGGCGTTTGCGCCACGGTTTTATGTGCCGCGAACGCCCAAAGAAAACCCGACGCGGCGACCACGGCGGCGGGCTTTAACCAAGTCGAAGGACGGTTTCTCATTTTGCGATTGCTCGGTGCGATGGTATGAGCCGCAGGGTTTGGATTTGCGTGCGGCCCATCGTGGTTTTGAGCTGCCCGTTTTCGAGTGGCAGTTTCTTCAGGTCGGTTTCTATGTGCGTCGCTTGTTTCGCTTCCCTGATGCCGCCCGTGAGTTGGACGGAATAGGCGCGCGGAGCCGTCGCCAAATTCCACGCGCGAACGATAATTCCGCTGCCGATTCCTTCTTCGGCGGGCTTGACCGACCACAAAAGCACGTCCGGGTCGCTGATGCCAAGCAGCGAGTAATTCGTTTCGGGATACGGGCTTTCGTTCGTTCCCACTACAGCTCCGGTCACCAGCGGATTTTGATGTTCGAGCGCGAAGCGCATTGCCGATGCGGCATCGTATGGGCCGTGCGCGCGTAGAGCGAACCGTTGCAAAAAGTGGGTCGCCCCGTTTTGATTTTGTATGCCCAAATACCTGCCGTCCACTTGACCGCCCGCCAGAACGTTTATCTGCGGGGTTGAAGCGTCCAAAATCCGAGCCGTGCTGTTGCCCAATTTGGCGAAACTACAATCGGCGTTAGACAATGTGACGCCACTTTGATTTGTCCCGTCGGAAATGTCGGCGAAATGGTTGAGCGTGACATGGTCATACCGTGCGTTTCGCTCGGCGTAATCGCCGCCCTGCGATTTCCGTTTGTCGGAGAGTACGACGCCCAATTCTTCGGTATGCACGCTCGGCTCGGCGATGTTGAAGCCAAAGTTCCAATACTGAACCGTTCCGAAGTTTTCGGTAATTTCGTTGCGTATGTCCACGCGGCCCTCGTTGCGGTACAG
This sequence comes from uncultured Armatimonadaceae bacterium, assembly GCA_964241985.1. GTDB lineage: Bacteria > Armatimonadota > Armatimonadia > Armatimonadales > Armatimonadaceae > CAXTBP01. The sequence continues at coordinate 3,268 of CAXTBP010000252.1, forward strand.
CGTTATCCACGTCGTATGGGCAAGCCCTGCGCGGCTTTCGCATTTGAGCGTAACCGAAACTGGCCCGTGGTTTTCCACCGTGACAACACCTGAAGTTTCATTGTGCGTCAAATCGTTGAGTTTTTTGTTCGGCCCGATTATCTCTTTATTGCCGTGCGTTTTATCGATAAAACTGGTAATGGCCCCGTCGCCATCCACGGTTAATCGGACGGCTGCATTTTCTATCGTGTTGTCACGAACGGTCGCCGCTTCGTCCGCAGGCGCGTCGCTGCTTGCGCCGTCCACGATTTCATAGGTTTTGTAGCCCGCCGACGGTACGCCGCTTGCCCAAATCCGCAAAAAACGAACACCTTTTTGCACAACCATTTGGTGCGGCACGGTTTTGTTTTCGGTCACGTCGCGGACGTGAATGGTGGCGGAGCCGGAATACGCGAAGTCGGCGAAATCGGCGCGCGTTTGTCCCAGCGGATTGCACACATAAAAGCGATTGGTTTTTTCCGGTTTTTGTATCAAATAGCCCAAACGGGACGCGGAATCGGCGTAGAGCGGATTGACGTAGTTCTCAATTTCACTTGCAAGGACTTCCTGCCATGCGGCCCGCCGCGCCCGCGATACCGGCCCGTCGGCTGTCCAGTCGTGTTCCCAGTAAAGCCCCAAGTCTGTGAACGCCAGATCGCGGGCTTTTTCGCGGCCCTGTAAAAACGCGGGCTTTTCCAAGCTCACAAGGGTAGCGAGCAATTCGGCGGAGCGCAATTTTTCCACGGATCGCCGCACGCGGGCCGACGTTTCCGCCATGCTCGCCGAATACAGATCCCATTCGTTGCCGTAAGTGACGGATTCGGACGGCAAGTCGCCCGCATAGTTTTTGGCGAAGTCGTCGAAAAAGTCTACGGTATTGGAGGTGATAACCTGCCGTGTTTTGCTTGATTGCTTGCGGGCGATGTCGAAAAAATGGTCGGTGTAGGGGTAGCCGATAATGCCTTGCTGCACGCCCGGCTCTTTGGGAACCCCCGGGTTTGCGGGAACACCGGTTTTTCGATCAAGACAGTCGCCGCCAAATCCAAAAGCCGCGCGGACAGCGTAAGGCGTTCCTGTTTTGGCGTTCGTATAGCGGCCTAAAAAACCTGTATCGGAATCAAGAAAATTGATGACGCCGTAGGGGCCGCCCGCTTCCGTGTAGGTTCCCTGCCCGCCCGGCCCCAGCGAGTGCCACTTCATCAGAACGCGCTGATTATCCGGCCCCGCATACCAGTAAATTTCATGGTCGCGCTTCCCCAGTTCTTCTTTGGGAATTTGCGTGACGCACCCGCAAATCCCTTTCCAACTATACTTTGCGCCCGACCCGGCCCATAAAGACGACAAGCCCAGCGGCAACGTTTGATTTTCCATTGCGATGGCGAGCGGAAAACGCAGATCGTAGCGCCGCTCCAACCGGCCTGCGTAATACATTCCGCGCAGAACCGCTTCGGTCGGCTGTGCGCCGTAGCACGAAACGAGCATATTGAGCGGCGCGCTGATATGCCCATCTTTTATGCGCGCGATAAGCCGATTGAATTCGGTAGGAGTTTTTTGCCTTTCGTATTGCCATAGCCAGTAGGATCCGTCCGCGTTGCACCGGCTTTGATAGGGCGATGGGTTTTTCGCCGTTTTGTCGGCTAAGTCCAGATAATAGTCCAGCATTTGAACAAAAACGGTGTTGTAAGTATCCGCATCCGCCGTCCACATATAATCGGTGTGGTCGTCGTTACCCAGATAAATGCGAACCGGCGAAGCAGGCGAGGTGGTCGTAGTTTGCGCCCGCGCGGTGGGGCTGTTCCACAGGGCCATCGTTATGCCCGCAGCTAAACAAAGCGGCAGGACAAACCGCCTCGCACCCGTTTTTGCGAGCCGCTTCAATTGCGGCCCTTGCACTTTGTAAAACATTGTGCTACTATACCACAAAGCCGACTAATACGTATAACTAATATGTATAACCCAATGAAAAACGAGATGAACTAATGCCAACGGTAACGATGGGCGATGTGGCCTCGCGGGCGGGCGTGTCGCAGGCGACCGTTTCATTCGTTTTGGGTGGACGCGCCGACCGACTAAAAATTTCTCACGAAACGCGGGAGCGCGTGTTAGGAGCGGCCCAAGAACTTGGTTATCAGCGCAACCAACTGGCCCGCGCTATGGTTACGGGCAAAAGCCGCATCATCGGACTGCTGACCACGCCGCAGGCCAATGACAACATCGTTCGCATGATGACCGGCGCGATGGAAGCGGCCAGCGAAAACAACTACCTTTTGAAAGTGGTGCATCTTTCGTGGGCCGGAATCGACGATGCCACGGTTGCCCGCTGTTTGGAATGGCGGCTCGCGGGGGCGATACTCATCGGTTTCAGCGACGAAACGCATCGGCGGCTCAATGAAGCGTTTCGTAATGCCGGTATGCCGCTCGTGCTCGTGGACAACGTGCCGCCGGTCAACTGGGGCGCACGTATCAGTTCCGATGACGAGCAGGGAATCGGGGAAGCGGTGGCCCATCTTCTTGCGCTGGGCCATCGTCGCATCGCCTTTATCGGCGGCGCTCCTAATCCGCTTTCTGAGTGGCGAGCGAAAACGTTCCAAGTGGCTTTGGCCCGCGCGGGAGTCGCGCTTCCCTCGCACTGGATGCGGCACACTTCATGGGGCGACGCCGATACGATTGAAACCGATGTTCGCGCGCTGTTCGACGACAGCAAAAACGCGCTTCCAACGGCGATTGTTTGTTCGGCGGATACGATTGCTATGACCGTTTTACGTATCGCACGCGCGCGCGGTTTACGTTTGCCCTACGACTTATCGGTCATCGGCTATTCCAACGCGGCGCTGGGCGAATTTGCCGATCCGCCGCTGACGACCGTAGATCAATCGTTCCATGAAATGGGTCGCGCCGCCGCGCTGCAAGTTATCGGCCTTGCGGAAAGCGACGAAAAAAACAGGACTCCAAGTAAAACGCTGCTGCCGACACGGCTCATTGTTCGCGCGTCAACCGCAGCCGAGCCCTAAACCGGCGGACGCAAAAAAACATCGCCCGGGGAAGCGCAAGAAGGAAGGGAAAATGCAATATCATCGTAGATTTGTCGCCATCGCGGGAGCCGGATTTCTGGTCTTGGGTTCCGTCGTAGCGGGTTGTGGAAAGAAGGAGGTCGATTCAGCAGCAGCGCCTCCCGGCTCGTTGAAGAACCAAGCGCCAACCGTACCCTCGGGTGAAGTAAAAGGAACCCCGGAACAGGAAGCGGCGAAAGCAAAGGCAATACAGCAGGGGCCAGCCGTTGGGGCGGCAATCGAAACCCAGCGGGCGGGCCAGCCCGCCCCCAAGTAACGCAAAGTAACGCAAAGTAACGCGCAATTACCCAGTCATTCCACAGTTCGCCTTGTCTCGTCATTGTCGGTTGCCATGAAAGGGCACGGTTTTTAGATATGCGAAGTCGTTATCAACCCCGGAGTAAGTCCTCCGCTTTCACTCTTATCGAATTGCTCGTTGTCATCGCCATTATCGCTCTTCGGGCGGCGATACTCTTCCCCGTGTTCGCCCAAGCCCGGGAAAAGGCGCGGCCAGACGCGTGGATGTACAATACGAAGCAGGGGGGTCTGGCCGT
>CAXTBP010000253.1:0-1951 GCA_964241985.1 uncultured Armatimonadaceae bacterium
CCCTCTACCGCTTGCGGGGGAGGGTGGTGAGCCTAAGCGAACCGGGAGGGGGCTTTTTCTAATCGGCGAACGGTTCGCTTTGACAACAGGCGGGCAAAATGCCCAAACCCAATATATGGGCGACCAAACAGGGCCGGGCGTAAAAGGCGCGCGATGTGCTGCCGTGCCCAGCTCCTTTGGTACGCGGCTGAATTAAGTTGCCCATTTTTCCGGTTAATGTTAGAAACCCGGTTTTTATGTCGGTATGAGAAAGCAAGGTACGGCGCACCAGTTCATAGTCGGCTTTCAAAACCTTGTACAAAACCGGATTGTTCAAATCGAACGCGAACGCACCATACACCAAGCTTCGGCTTTCGGCCTTGTCTTCAAATACACGACCGACAACGACCATGCGGCGAAGTTTGCGGTACACGTGGCTGTCTTCCCATGAGTTCCTTGCGACTTCCACAGGATCAATCATGGTAATTGCCATTGTTTCCTTGACGCGCAAGGTTCCATCCGGCAATCTGCGAACCGGTACGACTTTCAGTTCCCACGACCCGAAGTTCGGGGCTTGGGCCGAATTGAGAGCAAGTCCCAAGTGCCGCTCGATAACATGGCCCGCCCAGCCTTTGTTGGTACGCAATCCGTCGGCGGTGTGAACCGTTACACCATAGTCGGCGGCAAGCAGGCGCAAATCGCGTCCCGCGAGCGCCTGTAAGGAAAGGAGAGCGTCGGAGCGTTCCATTTAAGGTGTCGCCCCCCCCCCCCAATACTGTTATTGATAATTGTTGATTTTCTTCACTCATGCGAATGGCGGCAAGATCCAGATATTCGCCTTCCTGCTCGATGCCGACGAACCCACGCCCAAGCCGCGCGGCGACAACCCCGGTCGTTCCGCTGCCCATGAATGGATCCAAAATTCGGTCGCCCTTATTGCTGGACGAACGTATAATTCGGTCGAGTAAGGCTTCCGGTTTTTGGGTTGGGTGCTTGCCGTGGCGCTTTTCCGATTTTTTGGGCGGCAAAATTTCCCACAAATTCTTTTCCATTTCCGCTTCGGCTTCCTCCGTTTCTGACTCCTCCGACGACGGAATCGCCCATAAACTTTGCATCTGCTTGTTTCCGTTTTCGGCTTTCATTTCCTTATAGTTGAACGTGTGCCGTGCCTGCGGGGATTTACGCGCCCACAGCAGGGTTTCGACCGAGTGCGTGAAGTAGCGGCACGCCAAGTTGGGCGGCGGATTAATTTTGTACCACGCAATATCGTTGAGGATTTTGTAGCCCAGCGTCTGCAGCGCGAACCCGACGCTGTGAATGTTGTGCGATGTGCCCGACACCCAAATCGCCCCGTTGGGTTTAAGGGCACGCTGGCACAAACCAAGCCATTCCAAATTGAATTTGTGGATTTCCTCAAACGTGACGGTTTTATCCCACAGCCCTTTGTTGACGCTAACCCACTTTCCGCCCTGACACGTCATGCCGTTCGACGACAAAAAATACGGCGGGTCGGCGAAAATCAGGTCGAAGGTTTCGGGTTTCAGTTTGGCGAGGAGTTCGAGGGCGTCGCCCTGATACACGGACAAATCGCGCCGTGCGTCGCTCCAATAGGGCTTAATTGGTTTGCTTGGCTCGGCTTCCGTTTCGGGCGCGGCTTGCTCTTTTGCCTCGACATCCGCAATCATTTTTTGAACGAACGGGTCAAAAACGTGCGGATACGGAGCAGATTCGGCGTCGCGTTCGGTGTGCAAAGTGATCGGGATCGTATCCGATCTCCGGCCAAAGATCAAGCCTCCGGTGGCGCGGTTTCCCCAAGAACGCGCTGAACGGCCCGCAATTCCATAATATGCAGTTGGTCTTTGGGTCGGTTCGCGGCCTGCTTCATAGCGACGAGGTCTTCAATCGACGCGACGGCAACTAAAAAACCGTCCGGTTCGTCCACGCTTTTAATTTCGGCTCGCTCCCGCAGACC
>CAXTBP010000253.1:1961-6874 GCA_964241985.1 uncultured Armatimonadaceae bacterium
CGCCGTCGGGCAGCGGCAATAAGTCAATGGCTCCCACATCGGTTTTCAGATTGAGAAACTTGACGCCCCCCAGCAAACCGGGTGTCACCTGAAACGGCGTGTTGGAAGGAAAATCGGGCGGTCGCGGATGGCGCTGGTTTAAAAGCAGGCAGATTTTTTCGCGGTTGGCCTCATCTAAGGCAAAACTAATGTCCAAATCGTCCGTCATGCTATCCGAACCGTGAAGCGCCACCGCAAGTCCGCCGACAACGACGAAATTAATTTGCTCGTCAGTCAACAATTTCAGGATTTTAAGAAACTGTGACGGAACTTCGGGCACAGCGATTTAGCCTTTACTGGTTTTGATGCGCTGCCGGGCTTGCTTTATAAAAAACAGACTTGCGGCTCCCTGTTCGGCTTTCTCCAATCGTTGCCGGGTCGTCAGTTTGAGATTTTCGCGGATGCGGCCCAAGTCAATCCCGTTTTCGTCCTGCATCAGCGGGGCGTTTTCCTCGAGCCATTGCAGAACGAATTTATCCGCCTCGGTCAGTTCGGGCAGAGTGGTGTCGATGGGCGCGGCGGGTTCGTTTGGCATTGCTTTACGTCGCTTTTAATGGCTGCCGGAATGCGTTTTTTCTTCGGCGACGAGGGCTTGCGCGTCGCTCAAGCTATCTTTGGCTTCTTTCGGCTCTTTCCACATTCCGTCGGCTTTGATGAGATTGACGAGTTCGGACACGCCCAATTCCTGCGGCACGGTTTTGATGGGTTCGCGCTTGCGGTACAGCGTGATTTGCCCGCCCGCTTTGCCGACGTAGCCGTAGTCGGCGTCCGCCATTTCGCCCGGCCCGTTGACGATGCAGCCCATGACCGCAATATCGAGGCCGACCAAATGCTGGGTCGCATTCCGCACCTGATTGAGAACGGTCGGCAAATCGAATTTCGTCCGTCCGCACGACGGGCACGCGATAAACTCTACCTGCGTTTTTCGTAAGCCCAGCGCCTGCAAAATTTCGTAGCAGACCGGCAGTTCGTTGATGGGGTCTTCCGACAAGGACACGCGAATCGTATCGCCGATGCCTTCGGATAGGAGCGTGGCGATACCCGCCGTGGATTTGACGCGCGCGTATTGCCCATCGCCCGCTTCGGTGACGCCCAAATGGAGCGGATAGTCCATGCCCTCGGCTTCCATGCGCTTGACCATCAGCCGGTTGGCGGCAATCATAACCGGCACACGCGACGCTTTGAGCGACAGAATCAAATTTTTGTAGCCGTGCTTTTCGCAGATCCGCAGATATTCCAGCGCACTCTGCACCATGCCTTCGGGCGTGTCGCCATAGGTGACGAGCAGCCGCTCGGCCAAGCTGCCGTGGTTGACGCCGATGCGCATGGCGATGTCGCGCCGCTTACAGACTTCAATTACAGGGAGCAGGCTTTCTTCAATCGCGGCCCGCTCGTCGGCGATTTCCTGCGGCGAGTATTCATCGGCCCGCCCGCGCATTTTGCGGAACACGAACAAACCGGGGTTAATTCGCACCTTGTCCACGAACTCGGCAACGGTCGCGGCAATATCGCTGCCTTGATGGTGCACGTCGGCGACAAGCGGAACGTCCACCAAGCGGGCGCGCAGAATTTCCTTGATCTCGCCCAAACAGTGCGCTTCCATCATGGACGGCGTAGTCACGCGCACGATTTCGGCCCCTTTGCGCGCCATTTCCGTGATTTGCCGCACGCACGCTTTGACGTTGCGGGTTTCCTCGGTAATCATGGACTGCACGACCACGGGATTGTTTCCGCCGACTATCACTTTGCCCACACGAACGGCGCGCGTTTTGCGCCGGGGAAACGTGGCAGGCAAATCATCGTAGGGCGAGTTGGTATCGGGCGCAGGGGCGGGCAAAACGGCGGCATTCATCAAGCGATTTCTCCACTTTCAGTATACCGCCGCCCGAAAGCGCAGCCGATTAGTAAAGTTGTTCGCTCCGGTTCAGCGTCGGCGTCCTGCCATCGGCGATTTGCTGTTTCCAGTCGGCGATTTGTTTTTGGTTGAAGACCTTTACGACACGAATTACTTTGGCATCTTCCCGTGATTTCATTTTTTTCTCGCGCGCCAATTCGTCTTTCGTAAGATGCGCCCAGAAACGAGCCACCAGATCAAGGTACTGGATTACGACATTCTTTTCGCCTCGCTCCAAAAGGCGTTGCGCCAAAACCATGTTTGGGCCGAACGAATTGAGCTGCGGCGAGCCGGGTGTAATCGCCGCAGCAATCAAATACTGCTTTGCCTCGGTGACGCGCCCTTCCTGAAGCGCGGCAAGACCAAGCAGTTGATTGGCCTGATGGATGACGTTTCCGTAGTTCCAGTCGCGGGTGTCGGTATTATTTTTCAGCATTTGCTGGGCAAGACGGGCCGCCAATTTCGTATCGCCGGAGGCAATCGCGGCGTTGGCTTCTTTTTGCCGCCGTTCCTGCGCTTGGTAGGGCGCGTCATACGCAACTCCCGCAGGACGACCCGATTTTTTCAGCAACGCAGTTGTCGGTTTATTTTGCGCTCGCGCCTGCAAACTCCACGGAACGAACAGGGCTGTAGAAACTCCGAAAAACAGAGTGGCAGATACCGTAAAACGTTTGTGCGAACCAGCGAATTTATCCATAACCCGTTCCTCCCCAAGACAAAGCAAACGGCGTCGAAACAGACCGCCGCGATCTACGATACCGACGACGCCCGCGAGCGGTTGACCGGCGTGGGCCAGCGAGAAACGAAGCAGCAAATTCCCGTATCCGGCGGCAGGCACTTGCGTGACGCGCAGGGCCAGTGCGTCGGCAGCCGCTTCGCGGCACAGGCGCTCCTCGCGGCGGGCGAGCCACACGAGCGGATGAAAAAAGAAGACAAGTTGCGCGAGCGTTCCCAGCCATTCCCACACCAAGTCGCACCGTTTGGCATGGGCCAGTTCGTGCGCCAAAATAAGGCCGCATTCCTGCGCCGTATAGTCGGTTTCGGCAGGCAAAAGCACCGTGTTAGCGGCGTAGCAGGGAATGGAAAGGCTGGAGCAGCGCAGCAGGCGCGGCGTTTGTCGCAGCCCGAACAACCGGGCAAGACGGGCCATTTCGGTGATGGTTTCGGCGTCGGTCGCATCCCCCGTTTTCGCGCTGGCTGCTTTTAACAAACGGCGCGTCGCAAATCCTTTTTGTCCGACCCTGAAAACGCACGCGCCCACACCCAGTAAATAAAGCGACGCGACGGCGGTCTGCCACGAAACGAGCGGGCCGTTTTGTTTTTCACCCTGAATCGTTTCCGCAAGGGCGGGCAAACGAACCGGAAAAACCGGAGCGGGAAGATAAGCGCCGCCTGTTTGCGGACGATAGTTTTCCGGCATGCCCGCGACGGGCGCGGCAGGCGGCAACAGCGGCAGCGCGACACGTGCCACGGTGAAGAGACCGAGCAGCAATTTGACGTACGCCCCGCGCCACAACCAGCATCGCAAATCGGCGGAAAGCCATCGCCGGGCCTCGAAAACGCGGCAAACACCCCACAGCGCGGCAATCACGACGGCTCCCTGCCACGACGCCCGCCACAGCGAACCCAACAGCGCATCGGTCATTGGTCGGTTTCCTTTTTCGATTTTTGCTCTTGGTCTTCCGACTGCGCGATAACCGCTTTGAGGCGCGCCAGTTCGGCCTCGTTGATGTCGGGCTTGTCTGCAAGATACGCGGTAAACGGTTCCAGCGAGCCGCCCAGCATTTCGCTGACGAAGTTGCGTACCAAATCCCGCATCAGGCCGATTTTGGTCTGCGACGGCGAATAGCGAAAGCCGCCCTCGCCGGGTTCGCGGGTCAAAAAACCCTTTTCCCGCAGCCGCTCCATGACGTTGAGAATGGTAGTTTTTGCCAGCCCTTTGGTTTCGGAAAAATGGTCGGCCACTTCCCGAACGGTCACGGGATGTCGATCCGCGATATAGCGCAGCACCTCGGCCTCCGCCCGCCCGACATTCGCGCTTCCTTTTTCCTTGCGCCCCATAAACCTCTCATTTCATCGTGTGTACGACAACTGTCGTAGAGTGTACTTCTTGATTTTACGACAATTGTCGTATCACGTCAAGAGGTTGTGGAAATTTGTTTATCATTCAGGCTCCCAGACGCGATACAATTTATGAAACACGCGAGGAGCCTTCGCATAGCGGCTATTGCAACGGTCTGCTAAACCGTCGGGGCAAAACCTGTCCTGCATGGGTTCGAGTCCCATAGGCTCCGATGACACGAAAAACACTCCGGCACAATACTTTGCCGGAGTGTTTTTCGCTACGGGTATAATAGGCGCAAAGGAAATATACGAAATGACCGCAGCGGAAAAAACACGCAAAGTCGAGCGTTTAACCGCCAAACTACTGCCTTTCGCCGTTGTCCCACCCGCACTCGCTGCTTGGCTCACCAAGCAAAACCATCACCCGTAGCACAGTATGTACGTGGTCATTGCGATTGGTTACGCACTTGCTGTTGCCGTGTACGCGATTTACCTGAACGTCAAATGGCGCAAGGCGGACAAGAGTAGAGAATTAACAACTATTTCCATGCCAGCAGAAAAGGCGCGAAACCAATGACCATAATCATTGAGATCACGCCGGATTTGGCGCGAACCATTCAGGACGCAGCGGAAAACACGGAGATAAGCGGGGAGCAGATGCGCTCTATCTTTTCTTTGCTTGCCGCACAAATAAAAGCATCTCCTTATGTACCGCAGCCATGTCGGCCTCGCGTCGCGGGCTTGAGCTTCGGCGGGAGTTTCAAAATGCGCGAAGACTTCGACGATCCCCTGCCCGACGATTTTTGGTTGGGTGACGAAGCAACTGACCCGATTCAGATGCGTTGACAGCAGGCGAGTGCGCCGGGTAAGGTAAAGATTATGCCCACGCTTTCCCCCGCCCTTCCCGACGCGCCCG
>CAXTBP010000254.1:0-6869 GCA_964241985.1 uncultured Armatimonadaceae bacterium
GCCGCCGACAATCGCAATCGTGGTGAAGCACATAATCTGAATAATTTTGAAAACGGCGGGGCCATACGTGCCGCTCTGCGGATCGTAATGGTAGCAGGCCAAAACGAATTGGTCGGCAATCGAGCCAATCCGCCCCTGCCCCGCTTCGGTCAAAGCCAGCCGCGTGTCTTTGGGGGAATACACCGCACCTAAAAGATACCGCGATACCAAGCCTTTGGGTGTCAAAACCGTCAAGCCCGTCGGGTGCGCGTACTGGTCGGTTTTCGCATCGTATTTGTAGCGGAAACCGATTTCGTCCGCCAATTTTTTGATGTTTTCGTCTTTGCCCGTCAAGAAGTGCCAGCCGTTCGATGCGCCGGGTTGGGCAAGAATATCCAGATACTCTTTCTTTTTGGCGGTCGCAAGGTCGGCTTGTTCTTTTGGGTTGATGCTGACGACGATAATGTCAAAGTCGCGCCCGACCTTGAACTTCATCTTTTCGTCTTTGAGCGTGTCCGTTAGATTGTTAAGTTCCGTTGTACACTGCCCCGGGCATTTGTAAAACGGCATCACGACAATCGCGGGTCGGCTGTGAATAAACGAGCCGAGCGGCTGCTCTTTGCCGGTTTCGTCGCGGAACGGGGTGGACAGCGTTATCTTATTGTCCAGTTTTTGATCCCAGCGCACGTCGCGGGCCGCGTTGATACCGCGCACCTGCCCCAAAGCGACGTTCGGGATGCCGTTCATCTGCGCGCGGGCAGCGGGCAAATTCGCCCCCAGTATCGCGCCGGTTAAACTCAGCGTCACGGCGGCGGTGCGTGCGGCGCGCGTCAGCGCCAGTCGCGTCGTTTGTCCGTTGTGCTTCATCGGTTGGGTCTTCCGTTATTTCTAAAGGCCGGGCCGGAGGTTCCTTCGCCGGACGGAGCGCCGGGAACGGTCGGCTCCTTCGGGGTAGCAATCGCATCGCTCGGGCCGGAAATCGGCGCACTCGCATCGGGTTCGACGGGCGCGGGTTTTCCTTCACCGTTTACGGCTCCGATTCCGCTCGCGCCGGGTTCGCCCTCTTGCGCCGCCGTGACGGGCGCATAGTCCGTCATGTCGCCCGTGCCGCCGTTGTTCGCGGCGTCCGGGCCGGTGGAAAAGTTCCCTGAACCGGGATAACCGATGCTTTGCGGACGGCCTTGTGTTCCCTTGACACCGGAAATACCGCGCTCGGAAATCGCGTTCATAGCCTGATCAATCGGGATGCTCGTGTGTCCGTCGGAGCCTTTGGTGACGCCGGTAAGTACAGCGTCTTCGGCCTGCCTGAACTCTACCATATCACGCTTGGGAGCCACTTGCAGTTGCGGATAGGGCGGGACTTGACGGACGCTTGCAAGCGGCGAAACGATTTCGAGTTTGGCTTTCGCCGGTACGAAAAAGTTATAAATAAGCAGCGTGATAACCGAAATCACGAAAGCAAACGCGAACAGGAAAACGACCGACCACGCAACCGTATTGAACGAAATGTCGCGGTTTTCGTAGCCCATCTGCGAAAGCAGGTCTACGTTGTCTTTGGGAGCGTCGTGCCCGTGCCCGCCGTGCCCATGTCCTCCGCTACGCATGGGAAAGCGCCTCCTGTTTGGCCTCAACTAAACGAACGTCGTGATTGGGAATAAGGGCATCTTTGGTTTTCAGCAAGTTCCACGCGAACAGAGCGAGCCACAAGCCACCAAATCCTGCGACCGCGCCCAAATCCAGCGCGTAATCGAAAAGGTATTGCACACCGGCCCCTCTGCGGAAGAATGGCGTAATCTGCCACCACAAATCCAGCACGCGCATCAGCAAAATCCACCCAGCGACGCGGGCGAGAATCGCGGGCGTTCGCTTGGTGCGCCCCGAAACGAGCGACACGAACGGGAGAAAGAACTGGGCGACAATAATAAAGCCGCCGACCACGACGAGAGGGCCGGTGAACCGGTTAATGTAGAACGTGATTTCTTCCGGCAAGTTGCCCGACCAGATGATGAGGAACTGCGACAGCGAAATGTAACCCCAAAGCATCGTGAAGCCGAGCATCATGTTGCCCAAGTTTTTGGTCAGCGTCGGGGTCAGGATTTCGGAATACGGTTTGCGGTTGCCTAAGCGAACGACAACCGTAATACCAAGTGCGATAACGCCAAGCACCTGCGTCACCATGTGCCATACGCCGTAGATGGTCGAATACCAGAACGGGTCAAGCGACATCAGCCAGTCGGTGTAAGCAAACGTCAGCAAAGCGACATGAACGACGCCGCCCGGGGCCGAAATGTTGCTGCGCATGATAGCTTCGTTTTCGTCACGGGTCTGATCTTGACGCGCTACCGATGCGTTCAAAATGCGCGTCATGACAATCCAGTAGACGAAGTAGAAAACCGCGCGGAACGACCAGCCGACCGGGTTGAGATACCACCGCTTGAGCTGCAAAATGTGCGAACCGGCGACGGTCGCCGCATCGTTCCAAACGTAAATATCGTGGAACCACATTCCGAGCATAATGGGAATGAAGGCTATCGCCAAAGCGGGCAGCGTTTTGTTTCCGGCCTCGATGATGCGGAGCATGGACAAGCTCCACGACGCGCGGATAGCGTGGTGCAAAAACGTCAGCGTCGTGCAGCCGAGCGCAAAGCCCAGCCAAACGAAGTAGCCGAAAAAGTACGACGTCCAAAAAGCGTGGCGGTCAACGAACAGCGCGATCAGCAATCCGATTGCGCCGATGAACGCTAAGATGCCGCCCGTATTTTGGAGTTTTTTGAAAACGGCGACCGTGTCGCCAATACCTTGTTGTCTCATTGTTCGGTTCCCGTTCCGGTCGCGGGCGACGCGCCGGGCGAAGGCGCGGCATCGCCGGGCCGGGCGTCGGGCACGTTCCGGTCAATCGGCGATTCGCCGCCCGGGGTACGATTTAATGGGCGTGGAACCGCATCGCTGCCGGACGTTTTCGTCGGCTGGGTTGGATTGTTCGGATCGGATTGCAGAAGCGGGTTGCCGGACGGATCGTTTCCGCGCGTGGGTTCACCGGCAGGAACCGTGCCGCCCACCGCGGTCGCGCTGTTGGCGTACTGCAAAGCGCGCACGTACTGCACAATCGCCCAGCGGTCGTTGACGTTTTGGATGCGCGAGCCGTAGCCGTACATGACGCCGTGACCGTTGACGATGACATCATAGATATGTCCGTCGCCTACTTTACGTAAGCGGTCGGTGTTGTACGAGGCCGCCAGTTTTTGCCAGTAGCCCAAACCACGCTGCATGATGTAGCCGTTGCCGTTCCCGACGCGCCCGTGGCACGGCGAGCAGTAGGCGTTGTAGCGATCTTGCCCGCGCAAAAGCATTTCTTTGGGCGAGGCGTAGGCTTGGACGGCCTTAACCGGCGTTTGCGCCACGACCTTGCGGTTTTCGTCGTAGCCCGTGTAGTAGGCGGGATCGCTCAAGCGCGGTTCGCCCTGCGCGACGGTATGCGTCACAAGCGGACGGTTGCCTTGCGCGTCGGCGAAAAAGTCCGAAGCGTAGTAGGGCTTGATTTTAGGCTGCACCCACATATCAATGTGGCAGCCGGACAGCGCGACGCCCATGCCAAGGAGGCACGTTGCCGCCGTCCACCGGCGCAGACTGCTGTTTTTTCGTAGTGTTTGCATTGGTTGCATAAGAAATTCGTAGCCCAAGCTACTTTTCCACCTCGCTCACGTCGAGAACGCCGTTCAAGCGGCGTAGAAAAGCCGCCGTTTCTTCGGTGTCGAAGCGCGGATCGCCTGCTTCGACCGACAGGAAAAAACGATCCTGCGACGCGCGGTCGAAGTTTTTCGCGTTGAAAATGGAATCGTGCGGTTTGGGCAGGCCGTTCAAAAGGAACTGCGTCAAAAATGCGGTCAGTCCCGAAAACAAAACTGTACATTCAAATGTAATCGGGATAAACGCCGGCCATGAGTTCAGCGGCCTGCCGCCCACGTTCCACGGATAATCCACGACGTTAGAATAGTACAACCCGCCAAATCCCAGCAAGCAGCCCGTAAGTCCCCCGAGGAACACAAACCACGGAATGCGCCAATCGTCGAACCCAATCGCTTCGGCAAGACCGTGAACCGGGAACGGTGTGTAGGCGTCCAAACGTTTGTACCCGGCTTCGCGGGTACGGTGCGCAGCGGCGATTAGCACGTCCGGGTCGTCGAACTCGGCGATAATCCCGTGCAGTGGCGTCGTGACAAGCGCGTCGGCTTCTTTGTGCATCGTTAGTGCGCCTTTCCGTTTGTGGACGCGCCCGCGCCGACTGCCGTTGCCGCGCCGTGTCCACCGGACTCGGGCGTGTGCCCGTCTTGGTGGTGGACGCGGTGAAGCAAGTCGCGCATTTCAAAGATATTGATCATGGGCAGGAATTTGATAAACAGGAACAAGAGGAACGTGAACATTCCCATCGTGCCGATAAAGGTTGACCAGTCCCAAAAGGTCGCCGAGTAATAGCCCCACGAGGACGGCAAGAAGTCGCGCGTCAGCGATATGGGGATAATCACGAAACGCTCCAGCCACATCCCGATACCGATAACGATGGACGTGACCCAAAGGAAAGGAATATCGTTGCGAAGTTTTTTTGACCAAAGGGCTTGCGGCCAAAAGCCATTGCAGAAAATGAGCGCGTAATAAAACCATTTGTACGGGCCGAAAAGACGGTTGTTGACCAGCGCCATTTCGTACACGTTGCCGCTGTACATCCCGTAGAACATTTCTAAGATGTAGCCGTAAAACACGATAAGGCCCGTCGCCAGCGTAATTTTCGCCATCCAGTCCAAGTGCTTTTGCGTGATGAAGTCTTTCAGGTTATACAACGCGCGAAGCGGCAAACCGAACGTCAACACCATCGCAAACCCGGCGAAAACCGCGCCCGCAACGAAGTATGGCGGGAAAATCGTCGTGTGCCAACCGGGCACGATACCGACCGCAAAGTCAAACGAAACGATGGTATGCACGGACAAAACGAGCGGGGCGGAAAGTCCAGCCAAGATGTTGTAGGACTGCTCGTAGCGGAACCAGTGTTTGGCACTCCCTGTCCAGCCAAGCGCAGCCGAACCGTAGGCCCAGCGCGCAAAAGGATGCGTGGAGCGGTCGCGGAGTGTTGCGATGTCCGGGATAAGGCCCAAAAACCAGAACATGAGCGACACTAAGAAGTAGGTCGAAACGGCGAATACGTCCCAGCACAAGGGCGAGCGGAACTGAGGCCACATCCCAAGCACGTTCGGGTACGGAAACAGCCAGTAGTCCACCCACGGACGGCCCGTGTGGAGAAGCGGATACATACCGGCGCACATAACAGCAAAAATCGTCATGGCTTCAGCGAACCGGTTGATGGAGTTACGCCATTGCTGCTGCATCAGAAGCAAAATGGCGGAAATCAGGGTTCCCGCGTGCCCGATACCAATCCACCACACGAAGTTGACGATGTCCCACGACCAGCCGGTCGGGATGTTGTTTCCCCAAATGCCGATACCTTGCAAAATCAGCCACGTCGCCGACATCAAGAACACGTTCAGCAAAATAAACGACAAGCCCACAACCACGAACCAAATCATCGGCGGGCGCGGATTGAGAACGGCTGCCGCAATTCCGTCGGTGAGTTGTCCGTAGTTGTAGTTGCCGTCGATGAAGCGTTGGGGCCGAAGCTGATTGCCCCGACGCGGTTCCTGATCGCCGCTTCCCGGCGCGTTAAAAGATCGTACTGCCATAAAATATTTTCTCGTGCCGGATTAGCCCGCGTTGCCCATAGGCCGCTCGCGCGGGCCTTCGGTTTGGATGGCGGGGTTCGTGTTCTTGACGCGCGCCAAATAGGTCGTGCGGGGCCGCGTGTTCAAATCGCCCAAAAGCGAATAGTCGTGCGGCTCGCTCCGCAGTTTGCTGACTTGGCTGCTCGGGTTATTGATGTCGCCGAATATAATCGCCTTGGTCGGACAAACCTGCTGGCAGGCCGTGACGATTTCGCCGTCGCGGATTTCGCGCTGTTCCTTTTTGGCCTCGATGCGAACCGCGCTGATGCGCTGCACGCAATAGGTGCATTTTTCCATGACGCCGCGCCCGCGCACGGTCACGTCCGGGTTGCTGAGCATTTTGAGAACCGGCAACTCCACGAAGTTGAGTGTGGTCGGGCCGCCCTTGCCCTGCGTCCATTTCAGAAAGTTGAACCTTCTCACTTTGTACGGGCAGTTGTTGGAACAATAGCGGGTTCCGATGCAGCGGTTGTACACCATTTGGTTCAAGCCTTCGTGGCTGTGAACCGTAGCGGCAACCGGGCATACCGGCTCGCACGGGGCTTTTTCGCAGTGGACGCAGGCGACCGGCTGGAAGTAGGATTCAGGGTTTTCCCAATCCTCGCCCGCATAATAATGGTCAATGCGGATCCAGTGCATTTCGCGGCCCTTGCCGACCTGCTCCTTACCGACCACGGGAATGTTGTTTTCGGCTTGGCAGGCAATCGTACAAGCGTTGCAGCCGATGCAGGTCGTCAAATCAATGCTCATCGCCCATGCGTTGAAGTCTTTGTTGGAAAACTCGGGATACAGCGACGGGATGCCCTCTTTGTTAGAGCTGCTTTTTTCGGTGTATTTCCATTCCTTGCGATACCAGTCCGCTTCGACTTCGGCGGTGGTTTCGTTGTTGAAATGTCCCCGGTCGTTTTTGATGCCGTTAAGCGAACCGTCCACGCCCGTGTAGCCGTGTTCGGCCCCTTCGCCGTGGCCTTCGCTGCGTCCCCATCCTGTCGCTTCCGGCAGAACAGGAACGTGCTCTTTTTCTGCAAGTTCGCCGTTTTCGCGGATATATTCTTCCAGCGTTCCGGCGACAACGACGGTGCGATTCTCTTCCTCGTTGATGCCCCGGAGCGTATGGTGCGG
>CAXTBP010000255.1:0-6841 GCA_964241985.1 uncultured Armatimonadaceae bacterium
GACTGGAGCCGGGCTGTCAACGAGGGCGTAGCGCAAAATAACGCTTTGATGCGCGCCATTGACCGGGGCGGAAATAGAGGTGAACGGCGACGCGGACGGTGCGCCGCCGCCCGGCGATCTGGGAATCGATAACGGGTAGCTCATTGTCGGCACGGAGGCTCCGATAAATTCGCCGGGTTCAAGGGCAAGTAAGTGCAATTTGCGCGGCAGCGACGCGGCTTCGAGTATTTTGGTTTGCTCCATCGCGTCGGCGACCGCTTTTTTGAGCGTTTGGTTTCGCAGGATTTTACTCTCCCCGAAACCGTAGGAAATATTGATAACGCCGGACGCGCCCACGCTTCGCAGCGCGCCAATCAGTTTCGGTAAACCAACGAAATCGCGGCCTTGAACAATCATAGTACGGGTGGCGCGAGCCGTTTCGGTTGCGCGCGGCGGGCCAGCACTACTTGTCGTAACGTTGCCGATGTAGCCGTTATTGGCGGGATAGCCAACCGCGCGCGGTTGGGGGAACTGAATCGCGCTTGCCATAATTCCGGCCTGTGTGAGGGCTTTTTGCAGGGCTTCTTCGGTTTGCACATTTTGCGCCGTCGCCGCGTCGGGGCCGGTGGTATCGTTGTAAAAAGTGACCGCGAGGTAATAGTCGGTCGCCTTGACTTCCACTTCGCCCTCGCCCGTTACGGAAAGCGCAACCGCCTTGCCGCCGATCATAGCGGGCGCGTCGCCGTCCGGCATCGCGGCACGTAACGGCAAACCCGAAAGCGCGGCGATGCCAAATAATCCCGCGCCGAAAACCGCAAAAGCGCGCAAACCCGTTTTTTGGTGGGCGAGAACCGTCTTGTCAAGCATAAGCGCAAATCCTTCTAAATACTGTGGCCTTGCTGGCCCCCCTGCCCCCAATAATGGGGGGTTCTGAATAGACTTGACGTAACCGTGAATCTGTGCATTCTTAGGCGACGGTGTTTTCAGAACCCCCCCTTATTGGGGGGCAGGGGGGCCAAAAAAACCGGCCCAAAAAGATAACGCGGGCGCACCACGTTTCGTTACGCGGTGCGCCCACACAAAACGGCCTATCGACCGTTTATTCGGTATTTGGCGGTGATGGACGCGGTAATCGTCAGTTCCCCGGCCTGAACCGGCGTGACAGGCGCGGCGTCTGCGGCACGGGCGGATTTCAACATTGTGTACACGGGCCGCACCGGTTCGGACACCCCTTCGCTGATGCTGTAAACCCCCTGAACGGCCCGCCCCGATGCCTGCGCAAGAATATCCGCTTTACGCTTGGCGGAATCGACCGCGAGACGCAGCACATCGGCTTGCGCTTTGTCTCGGGTCGCGTCACTCAAATCGAAGGCGATGCTTCCCGCATCGTTGCTGCCCGCTTTGACGCCCGCGTCCAGAATTTTGCCTGCGTCTGCGATTTTCCGCACGGTCACGCGCACCGTGTTCGTGACTTGGTAGCCGGTAAGCTGTGGCGGTTTGTTTTCGCCGGGCTTCTGGTTATAGTTGTATTGCGGGTTGACGCTGTAATTGATGGTTTGAATGTCTTTATCGGCGACTCCCTGCGCTTTGACGGCTTTAATCAAGGCATCGGTTTTGGTCGCGTTTTCCTGCGCGGCTCGCACGGAATCCACGTTTTGCGTGACAACGCCCAAATTCACGCGGGCAATATCGGGCGCGACCTGAGTTTCGCCCATGCCCTGCACCGTGATTAGGTTTTCCTCGGAGGAAACCGCGACCACGACCGACGGCTGCGCGTGGGCGGTCTGCATTCCGACCGCGCCAAAAACACCGAGACTCAAAGCCGCAAGGGCGGCAGATTTTCGTATAGTTATTCGTTTCATAGTTTTATTGTTCCATTTCTTTCGGCCCGCGCGACAGCCGCTTCGTCGTAATGAAAAGCAGCAGGCCGGACACGACAAGGCAAAACACCAAATAAAAAATCGCCTGCTCGTAGTGCCGGTTACCGCTGTCCAGCACGTAGGCCATCGGCGGGTACGGATTGAGCCACATGGGCACAAAATCTTCGATTTTTATGTAATTACCCGGGCGCGCAACCGACGAAAGCCCGTAGATTAAAAACGTGCCGACCGTGAAAAACGCGATGGACGCAAACGAAGCCGAGGTCGCCACATACGTGCGGCGGTACGCCCACGACCAAAATAAACTGAGGGCCGTAAAAAAGATCGCCGTGGCCCATAGCAAAAAATTGGACATCAGATACGCGGCAATCGGTATATCGCCGACGGCGGCGGCAAGGAGCGCAAGCGGAAAGAAAATCGCCAAAATCACAAGTGTCGGCAAAAGCGCGGCCACGAACTTACCGATCACGATTTCGCGGGCCGTCAGCCGGGATAAGAGCAGTGCGTTCCACGTTTGCTGTTCGCGTTCTTGGGTTATCGCGCCAGCGGCAAGCGGCGGAACCAAAAACAAAACGAGGGTCAACTCCACGCCGAGCGTGAAAAAGAGGTACATTCCTTCGGCCTGCGACGCGCTGCCGCCCGTGCCCAAAATGGCGCGGGTTCCGAAGTAGTACATCAGCAAAACGATGCCGCCGACCGTCCAAAAGGCGGCGTTGCGGCTGCCCCGGCTTTGCCGTTTCGCCCGAAGCCGTCCCCGCACCTCTTTGACCAAAACGGGGTTTTCCTGCCAAAAAGCCATCCCTGTGCGCCGCCCCTCTGCTATCTTTCGTGGTTTGCTTTACTGCCGCGCCTGCTCGCGGGATGCGCAATTTTAGCACGAGGCAGGGCGGGCTGTCAAAAGAGGGCAGGCCTCTCCCCCCCGGCCCCCTTCCCGCTTCGGGGAGGGGGCCGGGGGGAGAGGCCCGAATACTAAGCCCATCATGCCGACCGAACCATTCCCGCCTTTACCCGATCCGTCCCCCGATATGCGGCGGGTTCCGCTTCCAACCATTTCGACCCGGCGCGTGCGCGTCGCCTTCATCGGGACAGGCGGACGGGGGCGCGGCTTGATGCGCGATTTTTTGGCGACAAACCGGGCCGAGATCGTCGCCGTCGCCGATGCCGACGAAAGCGCGGTGCAAAAAGCGCAAACCTTGTGCCGCGAAAACAAAACCGCACCGTGCGAGTCGCAAGCGTTTACGGGCTTAGACGCTTGGCAAAGTTTGCTGCAAACGTCGAGCCTCGGTCTGGATTTGGTGGTGATTGCGTCGCCGTGGCATTTGCACACGGTTCAGGCCGTCGCGGCGATGGAGGTCGGGGTTCACGTTGCGATTGAAGTTCCCGCCGCTGTGACCGTGGACGAATGCTGGCGGCTCGTCGATACGAGCGAAAAAACGCAAAAGCACTGCGTGATGCTGGAAAACTGCTGCTACAGCGAAGGCGAACTGCTTTCTATTGCGCTCGCGCGGGCGGGCGTGCTGGGCGATTTGACGCACGCCGAGGCCGCTTACATTCACGATTTGCGCGGCATTCTCATGGCCGGTAGTGGCGAAGGTTTGTGGCGTCGGGCCGAACACTTAACGCGCGACGGCAATTTGTACCCCACCCACGGTTTAGGGCCGGTCGCCCAAGCCTTCGGCATCCACAACGGCGACAAATTCGATTTTCTCGTTTCCATGAGCAGCCGCGAGCGCGGCCTGACAAACTACCGCGACGCCCACACAAACGAAGACAGCCCCAAACGAGCGGAAACGTACCGCTGCGGCGATATGAACACGTCGCTGATAAAAACCGCGTTGGGCCGCACGATACTGGTGCAGCACGATGTGGTCAGCCCGCGCCCCTACGACCGGCTCAATTTACTGTCGGGCACGAAGGGCGCGTTTCGCGGTTTCCCCGACCGCATTTGTTTGGACGACCAAGAGGGCGGCGAGGCATGGCTGCCGATTGGGGACGAACTGCGCGAACGCTATGCGCCGGATTTGTGGAAGCGTGTCGGCGAAATCGCCAAACAAACGGGCGGGCACGGCGGCATGGATTTTGTTATGGCGTATCGCTTGATGGAATGCTTTGCGCTGGGCATTCCCCCGGATATTTCCGTGTACGACACGGCGGCTTGGAGCGTGCCCGGGCCGCTGTCCGAGCAATCGGTTGCGGGTGGCAGTGTTCCCGTGCCGTTCCCCGACTTCACGCGGGGGCGATGGCAGGCCACTTTGTAGCGGCCCGCCCATTTTCCCATTCTGCTTCGCTACGGGTAGAGGGTAATGGTGAGCGCCTCCCAGTCGCCGTGGCTTGCGGGCGTTTGTCCCGCTTTGACCGTGTTGGGCCGAAAGGTCATCGTCACCCCCTCGACGCCCTCTTTGGGCGACAAGCCGAACGTGCGCCCCGACATCGGCCCGGTTTCGCGCATCTTCAGTGGCGTGGACTTGCCGCCTTGATTAATGTAGGCGGCGATTTTATACTCGCAGACCGGCACGTTGTTGATGAAGAACGACGAGCGACCCGACTCGCGCACCGGGCGACGGATAATCAGCGGTTTTGAGGCTCCCGCGCCGCCAATTAGCGGGCTGCTGGGCGTCATGCGAAACTCGATTTCCGAGTTGTCGGGCAAACTCACGCCATCGGAAAAGCGCGGATCGGCGACCGACCAACTCAGGGCGAGCGTTCCACCGAAATAGTTGCCCCGGTATTCGGGCTGCTCGCTCGCCTTGTCGCGGTCACCAATGCCGTAGGGGAGCAGCACCCAGTTCTTAACGCAGCCTTTGGCGGTGGCGAAGCCGTCCGTTTCGCCGTCGCTCGGGTAGAGACCGAAGGCGGCCCGGTTCTCGCCGTAGTCCAGCGTCACCGATGCGGCGTAAAACTCCGCCGCGCCCCACGGGGCTTGAATTTCGTAGTAGCCATTGGCGTCCGATTTGCCGGTAGCGCCCGAAGTGAAGCCGCCCGCCGACGAAGAGCGCACGCCAATCACCGCGCCCGCAATTGGTTTGCCTTTGGCGTTCTTGACGTAGCCCCGAACAAAGCCCGGCTTGACCGCAAGGCGCGCGAACGTCGGCAAAGGAAGCATCGCGTTTTTCATGACGTTCACGCTGTTCTGCTCCGCCGTTAAGGTGACGACTTGCGCCCCGGGAACAGAGGCGCTTGATTTTGCCCCGCCTGAAGCGGGCGCGCTTTTGGTCGGTTCCGCCTCGTTATTTTCGGACGCGGACGGTTCGGGATCGGGCGCGGGGCGCGGGGGCGTGACCACATAGGGTCGGTTCACCGCTCCGGCAAAAATCCCGGCGACGCTGTTTTCCGAAGCCGCAGGGCGCGGCGGAAGTGCGCCCCAAACCAGCAGTTGGTAGCCGCTTTGCGTCACCCACATTCCGGCAATCGTTTCTTTTTCCGGGTTGGCGTGAATAGAGCTAAAAGCAATAATGCTCGCGCCGTCTTTTTTGACTTCCGACTCGACATACCGCTGATAATCCTGTCCATCCAGCGCCTTTGCGATTTGCTTGCGAACGCTATCGCTATCGGTTTTCCAAATCACGACCTCTACTTTGGTTGGCGCGGGCCGGTCTTCGGCTTCGATACCCGCTTCTTTGGTGAACTTGGCAAGGGCGGTCGAAAACTTCTCGATTTCGGCTTGACTTGTCGAGCGAAACGCGCCGGACGGAAACGACAATTCGGGGACGAGCCGCGACGTTTGCGCGGCTTCCATCGTGCTTTGCGCGGCCTTGTCTTGTGCATAGGCCACCGAACACAAAGGCGATTGGGCGACGACGGAAATCGCGCCAAGCGCAATGGAGGCGCAAAGCGCGCGAACACAGTCGCGGCGCAAACGATGTCGCGTGGATTTGGTTAAAGGGTTCATAACGTTGTATTGTCTTTCGTGTTTGGGCGGGCTGATTTTTCGCTATTTTGTTTTGGCGGTGGTTTTCAAGGGCGTCGGCGGGGTCAAAGCCCATGCGACCGTGGTTTGCGAAGGCGCATCCGAAACGCTGACTTTCACCGGAACAAAGGTCGGTTTGGCCCCAGTGCGGTAACGAACTCGCGCGGACTGACCTGCCGGAATGGCGAGATGGTGCGTAATGGCGATGGCGGTTTCGCCGCCATTGGCCCGCGCCCAGTCGTACAAGCGCGCTTTAGTTCCGCTCGCGCTGTGTAAATAGACTTCGGGGGCAGAAACCGTCATGTCCAGCATATCGGTGCGCAGGGTTTCTTCCGACGTGTTTTTGAGCGTGAAAAACGCCTCGTAGGCTCCGTCGCGGGCTTTACGGAACCCGTCGAAGCGCACGTCCAGTATTTTGCCGCACGGGGAAAATTCGCTTTTGCCGTATTGGAGATTCAGCGGAACAAGATTTGCCGTCGGTTTCGCGCTCGCCCATTTCGCGGTGGAAATATCAACACTTTGCGGCAGCGAACTGGTTTCCCACAGCGTCAGCGTTTTGAATGGCGCGACGCCTTTGGGAACGCGCAGCAAAAGGCGCACGGAAAGCGATCCGTTCGGCTCGACGGATTGATTGCCCGCAACGACCGTGGGCACGCCAGTCGCCGAATAAAAGCCGTCCGTGGAAACGCCCACGCCGTCGGCATCGGTGACGACGCCGCTAATCGACGATCCGTTGATTTGCTCGACGCCCGGCATTTGATTTTTGAAGGTGCAGAAAATTTCCAATGTATCGCCTGCCGCGCTCGGAGCGATTTTATCCACGCGCACGGCAAAGGCTTTGAGCGGCAAAAAGCCGGTGGGCGCGCCGGGCTTCCAAACGGGAAGCGGCACGGCCTGCTGGGCAACGTCGCCGGACTGGGCTTGGCAAATACGCGCGGCAAAATTCGCGGCGACCATCGGGGCGGTCGTCGTGGTCGGGGTTGCGAAAGATACGGTGGCGGCAGCGGCGGCAAAAAAGGAAGCGAAAGGTAAGGTTGTCATGGGAATTCTTTCTTTTAGTTGGGCGAGATTTAGC
>CAXTBP010000256.1:0-6770 GCA_964241985.1 uncultured Armatimonadaceae bacterium
GTCCAAAACCAGTTTCCCGGAGTTCGTGGCCCCGCTCGATCCCGTCAACGTGCCCGTTCAGCGGTCTACGGCAGGGGCGCGGGAGCGGGCGGAGAAGCGCGTTTTGGTCACGCGCACGGGCGCGAACGGCGATATTTTGATGGGCACGCCGTTCCTTGCCGCGCTGCGCGAGCAGTGGCCGGACTGCCATATCACGTGGATGGTCGAGCGCAAAGAGCGCGAAGCGATTGACGCCAACCCCTACGTGGACGAAATTCTGCTGTGGGATTCCAAATACTGGAAAAAAATGACGCGGGCCGGTTTGTATCCGATTTGGGCCGTTCACGCTCTGCGCCTGCACCAACTTTTGGGCGAGAAAAAGTTCGACGTTTTCGTTTCGTACCAACCCGAGGACTGGCCCACGCTCGTGCGCAGCCTCGCATCGCACGGGGCGACCGACCGCATCGGAATTTTCGACACGTTCCGCGAATACCACGGACAAACACACACGAGCAAACGCGCCCGTCTCTTCACGACGGCCTATCCCTACGAAACACATCCGCCGCACCGCGTCGATCAGTATTTGCTGCCTTTGCAAGCTCTCGGTTTGCAGTTACCGCGCTCCAAACGGCTGATTATGGGTTACACGCAGGCCGACGCCGACGATGTAAACGGCTATATCACAAACGATTTGAACGGCAAACCGTTTGTTGTCGTTGCGCCGTTGACCGGCTGGCCGTCGCGGGTTTGGCCTTTGGAGCGGTTCGCACAGGCCTCGGATGAAATCGCGCGGGCAACCGGGGCGGAAATCGTTTTGGTCAGCGGGCCGTCGCCCAAAGATTGCGCGCACATCGACGAAGTGGCAAGCCAAATGCAATTCGCCAAACCGCACCGAGCGACGGGCCGGTTTGGCTTCCGCGCCCTTGCCGCGCTTATCGAGCGGGCGGCCCTCATCCTCAGCGGTGACACCGGCCCGATGCACCTGTGTTCTATGTTCGGTACGCCGTATGTCGCATTGTTCGGCCCGTCGCCCGTGGAGCGGTTCGCGCCGCTCGTCGGGCGCGGTTTGCCGATGGTTCACAGCGTCCCGTGCGGCCCGTGCCACCAATACCATTGTCACAACGGGCCGGAAACTTATCAGTTGTGCATGAAATTATTGACCGTGCCGGAAGTCGTCGAGGCGTCCCTTCGCCTAATCCGCAACCCCGACCAAGCCGTGAGCGGCGACATCAACGAACCGTGCCACCCGTCCACGCCGCTGCCCTCCAACGCCCCGGTTCTCGTTTCCACAGGAGGCACAAACTAAATGTCCGATAGTACAACGCGAACCGCCGTCGCCATTATTCCGGCTCGGCTTGCCGCAACGCGCCTGCCAAACAAACCGCTCGCCGATATTAACGGCAAGCCCATGATTTGGCACGTTTTGGAGCGCGCCAAACAAGCAACGCTTCTTTCCGACGTTTGGGTTGCAACCCCCGACGAGGAAATTTTCCGCGCGGTCGAAGCGTTCGGCGGCAAGGCAGTTTACACGTCGGTTTCGCACCGCACCGGCGGGGATCGCGTCGCCGAGGCCGCGCTCAATTTGCCGCCAAACGTTGACGTGATTGTGAACGTGCAAGGCGACGAACCCCTTCTCGACCCGCAAACCATCGACGCCGTCGCCGCGCCGCTTTTGGAAAACCCTGATTTAGTGATGACGTCTGCGATGTGCCCGCTGCCCGAAGGCCGCGAAAACGACAACGCCGTCGTCAAGGTCGTGTGCGACCAAAACGGCTTCGCCTTGTACTTTTCCCGCACCGCCATCCCCTTCCGCCGCGACCAAAACGCGCCCTACGCGCCCAAACAACACGTCGGCTTGTACGCCTATCGGCGCGACTTTCTGCAAACCCTGTCGCAACTGTCGCCCACACCGCTTGAACAAGCCGAATCCCTCGAACAGTTGCGCGTCCTCGAAAACGGCTACCGCATCCGCATGGTCGAAACCGCCCGCGTCCCCGAATCGGTAGACACCCCGGAAGATTTGGAGCGGGTTCGGCAGTTATTGGCGGTAAAACGATGAGCGCGACCGAATGGCGGCGCGCGGACGGGTTCGTCATCACCACGGACATCGCACGATTTGACCAAAACGCCCTCCATGATTTTTTGTCCAATCATTCGTACTGGGCCAAAGGGATACCGCGTGCCGTGGTGGATAAAAGTATAGCAAATAGCCTGTGCTTTGGCGTGCTTGATCCAATCGGTGAACAAGCAGGGTTTGCTCGCGTGATTACCGACCGAGCCACCTTTGCGTATGTGTGCGATGTTTTTATTTTGCCGCCGTTTCGCAGGCAAGGTTTATCCAAATGGCTCATGGAAACAATGGTTGACCACCCCGATTTGGAAACGTTGCGCTGGTGGCTTCTATTGACCGGCGATGCTCATGAATTATATGCGAAAACCGGCTTCGAGCCAATCAAAGCCCCGGAACGGTATATGCAGCGCGTTTCGCCTAACTCCTACCTATTTTCAAAAGAACCAACCCCATGAACAACACTCGCATTGTGGAAATTAGCCCCGAGGTGCGCGTGGGCGGCGACTTGCCGTTCGCGCTGATTGCCGGGCCGTGCGTGATTGAATCGCGCGATTTGTGCCGCCACGTCGCGCAAACCGTACAAGCCGTTTGTAAGGAGCGCAACATTGCTTATATTTTCAAGGCCAGTTTCGACAAGGCGAACCGCACGTCCGGGGCGTCGTTTCGTGGGCCGGAAATGGACGCGGGCTTGGAAATTTTAGCGGGCATCCGTGACGAGTTCGGCGTGCCGGTTTTGACCGACGTACACGACGCCCATCAATGCGTGCCCGTCGCCGAGGCGGTTGATGTGCTGCAAATTCCCGCGTTTTTGTCCCGGCAAACGGATTTATTGCTGGCGGCGGGCGAAACGGGCAAAGTCGTCAACGTTAAGAAGGGGCAGTTTTTAGCCCCGTGGGATATTGCGAACGCCGTCAAAAAAGTGGAAGGCACGGGCAACGAGCGCGTTTTGGTAACCGAGCGCGGTGTGTCATTCGGCTACAACACGCTCGTCGTGGATTTTCGGAGCCTGCCCCAAATGGCGCAATCGGCGGGGGTTCCGGTAGTATTCGATGGAACCCATGCCGTCCAGCAGCCGGGCGGACAAGGAACGAGTTCGGGCGGGCAGCGCGAGTTTATCCCGCATTTGGCCCGCGCGGCTGTCGCCGTGGGCGTTCAGGCCTTGTTTTTGGAAGTCCACCCCGACCCCGCCAACGCCTTGTCCGATGCCGCAACCATGCTCGCCCTCGACGATTTGCCCGCCCTTTTGGACACGCTCCTCAAAGTGCAGGCGGCGGTAAAACCAACGTCAGGCTAGGTTTTCTTTCGCCCCGCGATAGATGCGCTACGGCTTAGCTTGTGCATCTATCTGCAAAATATGTACGTCGGTGGGCAAACTGTCGGAATTTTGCGACTTGGACGCAGAGCCAAATTTGGTTTCAAGGGCGTGAAAAACCGCCATTTCATGCGGGGTTTCCGGGCGATACGCGCGGCTCCAGATAGCGACCGTAACAGGGCCGCCCGTTTTTTGCAAGGTCATGCGTACCATATTTTCCGCCGTTTGCGCGTCGCTTGCTTCGTT
This sequence comes from uncultured Armatimonadaceae bacterium, assembly GCA_964241985.1. GTDB lineage: Bacteria > Armatimonadota > Armatimonadia > Armatimonadales > Armatimonadaceae > CAXTBP01. The sequence goes on from CAXTBP010000256.1 coordinate 3,609, forward strand.
GCCGGAGTTGGGCAGCAGTTGTAGGTGGGCCGTCGCCGCTCCGGGCCGCAGCAGTTTTGCCATATGGACGTTGCAAAACAGCGCGCCGCCGGGCGGAACGGCTTGCAAAGCGGTTTGGCGGATTTGCGCGAGCGTTGCCAAGTACGCGGCGTGTCGCCGATGAATCAGGCCCGCGCCAACGAAAAGTAGCAAAACAGCTGCTGCCACCAAAGCGCGCTGGGCGGCAAACGGTATCTTTTTGCCCAGCAACTCCCAAACAAGGCGGCTATAGGAAACGAGCATCAGGGGCAAAATAACGAGCATAAACCGCTGCCCGACCAGAAACGTTTCCAGTTTGGAGCCGCCCTCGTCGTGAAAGTAGTAGATGCAATAAAACGCGAAAAAGCCCGCCACGTAGCATAGAAGCGTCGCGCGGCCCGGCCCTTTATAAAGCAAGGGGGCAAGCAGCATTCCGGGATATAGAGCAAGAAGGGCGATGGTGTAAAACGGGAACTGCACCGGAAGGTGACGGACACTGAGCATTCCGGGCTGGGCGTATTTGGCCCAGCCACCGTCCTGAATTATCTTCTGGTAGAGATACGCAACGATAAAAAACGGCAATACACCCAAACCCATTGCGACGATGCGGCGAATGCGCTCGGCGAGCGGAGTGGGCACTGCGGCATCGTCGGCGCGAAAAAAACGAGTTCCTTCCAATAAGATACCAATGCCAAAAAACGCTGCAGCGACCGCGCTTGCCGTGCGAACGAAGATGGCGAGACCAATTAACACGCCACATAAAAAGTAGCGACGTTTTAAGGTGGCCACGAAACTGAGTGTAAGTATTAAGGAAGAAGCCAAATCGCTCATCACGGTGCGGCTAAACAGCGCAGCGACCGGGTGCAGCAGGTATAGCAGGGCGAAAACGGTGGGCGTTTTGTTGAGCCGGAGCAGCGCGGCGATAATCCAAAACAGGGTCAGATGCACGATCAAGTTGAAGCCGAGAGCGACGTTCCAGCCCAGAAGCCCGAAGGGCGCAAGCAAAAACGCCATGCCGGGCGGATATTGCGAAATAACGTGCGGCCCGACCGCGTAGGCTTGAATCGGGGCCGTATGAGCGACATCCAAATATATCGTGCCGTGAGCGACGGCGTAGGCCGTATTCATGTACGATGCTTCGTCCATTGTGGAATACAGCACGGGCCAAAACAGTGCGTATATCAAAACATAGAGAGCAGAGGCCGCAAGCACAATACCGTTGTTGTCGCGTTTGAGCCAAGCCGAAAAAGCCGCGATAGGCGACGGGTGTGCTGCGTGAACCGGCTCGTCTGACGGAGCCGCTGCCGATTGGGTCATACGCTCATCGTACACGACGCGCTGGACGAGCGTCAACGAACCGGTGCTTGAAATCGGGCGCGCAGGAAAAAGAGCAATGGGTGGCAAACCGTAATTACATCACCTTTTTGTTTTTCGCGCAGTGAGGAGCATTTTTTTATGTCGGATGCAGCAACGGATACGATTCGGATAGGTTTGATTGGCGTGGGCGGAATGTGCCGCGCCCATATCGCGCAGCTAACACAGATGAACGGTGTAGAGATTGTCGCGCTGTGCGATACCGCGCCGTCGGCGATTGCAAAAGCGGTCGAAAAATTCCCGCAGCTTGCCGACGTTCCCGTGTATTCGGATTACAAGGAACTGCTTGGACTTTCGGATGTGGACGCTGTGCAGATTGCGACCCCGCACACGCAGCACGCCGAACAAGCACTTGATGCGATCAACGCAAACAAGCACGTTTTGCTCGAAAAGCCGATGGTGTGCGAGGTCGGCGACGCCCACAAACTGCTGGCTCGGCTCGAAAACCACGACAAAGTATTCGCGCTCGCTTATCAGCGCCACGCGCAAGGGGCCTTCAAATACATGAAGGAGCGCATCGGCAGCGGCGAATTGGGGGCGGTCACCTTTATCGCCGCGCTGCAATGCCAGCAGTGGCTCAAAGGCACGGCGGGATCGTGGCGGCAAATTTTGGCGGATTCGGGCGGCGGACAAATCAACGATTCGGGTTCGCACTTGCTGGACATTATTTTGTGGATGACGGGCCTTACGGTCGCCGACGTGTCCGCTTTTATGGACAACATGGGAACGCCGGTTGCCATCAACTCGGCGGTGAAGATGCGCTTCACGAACGGGGCGCAGGGCACGATTTCTATTGTCGGCGACGCGACCATTTGGCACGAGGACATCACCATTTGGTGCGAAAAGGGCGTATTTTTGTACCGCAATGGCAGCCTCGAGTTCGCAGGAACGGACGGCAAAAAGCAGAAAATCGAGGACGACTTACTTCCTTCGACGGAAGGCATCGATCAAGATTTCGTGCGGGCCATCAAAGGCGAAAAAGACCCCGCCGCACCGCCGATTTGCGGTCTGCGCACCATTGAACTCACCGAAGCCGCGTGGAAATCGGCGGCCCAGCAGGGGCAGCCGGTTAAGATGAACTGATAAAATAAAGGGGCCGCTTAAGCGGCCCCTTTATTTTATTAACCCATCATGCTTTTTGTTAGCCGCCGGAATCTGCGGGCGGTGTCCGCGTTTTTAATCCCCGCACTCGTCGCTCTGCTCGCGGCGTTTTTTTGGCCGCCCGAACAAAACGCGCCCCGCTTGCGCGATTTGCTCACACAGGCGCAAAATTTGGAGTGGGCGGGCTACGACGTTTTTTTCAACTGGCGCGGCCCGCAACCCGAACGGATCGACAATCGCATCGTGATCGTCGGCTACGATTTTAACACGGTCGGCGTTTTGCAGAAAAACGCGCAAACGCCGTGGCCGCCGCCCCGCAAATTCCATGCGCAAGTATTGCGGAATTTGCTTGCCGACGGCGCGAAAGTTGTCGCCTTCGATGTGCTGATGAACGGGGCGTCCAAAAGCGGGATAAACGACGACCGGGCGTTTGACAAGGCGCTGCAATCGGCAGGGCAAAAGGTCGTGCTGACATGCCGCATTGAAAGGTCGGATACGCAAAACCAGACAACGCTCGTCGGCCCGTACCACGACGACGCGCTTGGCATCGACTTCGAGCGTAGCGCGCGTACTGCCTTCGTGGATGTGGACAAAGACGGCGACGAGATCGTGCGGCGGATTTCGCCGCTGCAAAAGATTCAAGGGCAATCGCCCGGCCCGCTGCCATCC
>CAXTBP010000257.1:0-6746 GCA_964241985.1 uncultured Armatimonadaceae bacterium
AGCGGCCCCAGGGCGAGACCGATGGCCCCGTTCGGACGTGGCAGGGCGCGCACCACCATCGGCAGGACGAGTTCGATGCCGACCGCGCCGCCGCCAAAGTCGTGGGCGCGAAAGTCCTCGCTGATAGCCTAATCCATTCCGAACTGACCATGCGGGCGTTTGCGGAACCGCAAGAAAATCTGCCCGTTTCGCGCCAAACGGCGATCAAATGGCCCAACGACGCAACCCACGACGCGCCGCACCACCAAATCGACGATACGCACCCGCCGCTCGCCGCCCGGCTGCGCTCCCTTGAACAAAAAGCGTTTTTGCCCGAACCCTTCGAGCAGTCGGCGGCGGAACGCTACTTCGGTCACAATTTAACTGCCCTTGCCGCAAGTGTCGGCATCACAATTCGTACCGAGTCGCCCGCACCGGACGCGGCAGTCGCGGACGGGCAAGCCGCTGTTCCTGCCGCATCAGGCCACGGTCTTCGCACGGTCGGCGGCTAAGAAATCATTTCCTTTCCGAAAGACGAACCTATGACAAAAGAACCCTTGATTCAAATGATCCAAAACTGCGCGGTGGCGCTGGAAAAAGCCGCCACCGCCTTAGGCGACAACGCAACATGGTCACCGCTCGGCAAAGGCCGCACCGCGCTCAATCAGATTGTGGAATGCGCGGGCTTTATGGCAATCGGGGCCATGACCATTTCGCAAAACGCTTTTCCGCTGGCGACCCGCGACGAAATGATCGCCGCCCGCGATAAAGCCCTCGCTGACAACGACACGATTGAAAAGGCCTTCGCCACACTGCGGGCAAATGCCACATCCTTGACCGCCGCCCTCGCGGACGCCACAGACGAGAGCCTACAAACGGTTGTACGGCTTCCGTTTGCAGGCGGCATGGACAAAACGATTGCCGAGTTCGTGACGCTCATCTATTGGAACGCAACGTATCACGAAGGCCAAATCAACTATATATCGACCTTGCTTTAAGCAAGCACGCGGTTTCGGCCCGCCGCTTTGGCTTCGTACATCCGAGCATCGGCCTGCGACAGCATTTGATCCGGGCTGGTTGCCCCTTCGTTGCTGCATAAACCCAAACTAAGCGTGACGCGCAAATCGGGATGCAATTTGTGCCACGGATACGTGGAAATTTGGTGTCGTAGCGCGTCGCACACTATTTCGGCGGCGTCAATCGTTAGATCCGGTAAAACGAGCACGAATTCTTCGCCGCCGTACCGCGCGACAATATCGGTTTCGCGCCGGTTCGCGCCGAGCAGGCGGCCCACGGTTTGCAAAACGGCGTCGCCGACTTGATGGGAAAAGCGGTCGTTGATGCGCTTGAAATGATCCAAGTCAATCAAGGCGACTGTTAAAGGAGCGCGGCGGCGATCCGCGCTCACATACGCGCTCCACAACCGCTCGGTCAAACTACGGCGGTTCAAAAGGCCGGTCAAGGCGTCGGTGCGCGACAAGGTTTTTAGCGCCGCCGCTTGCTTTTTAAGTTGGGCGAGCAGTTCGGTCTGCCGGGCGTTCGCGGATGACAATTCCTCATTGTGCGCCCGGAGCCGTTCGGCGTCGTGCCGGGTCTGCGCGACATGGTGCAGAACCTCCAAGTTTCGCAGTTTGTGGCGCGTGGTTTCGCCCACAAAATCCTGCTTGACGGCATGAAATTCCTTGAAATGCGCAAGGGCACGTGGAAAATCGCCCTTCTTTTCAAATAAGCGGCTCAATTCCTCATGGATTTGATAGGTCGTTTCACGCATTTTCTGCGCGTCGGTGTAGTGCAGGGCGTCGTTTAGGTATTGTTCCGCTATATTCCATTGCTCACCGTCGATTGCAGCCGTAGCAAGCTGAACGCGCACCAATGCTTGCCCGGCCTGATCTCCGATGTGCCCGAACAACGCGAGCGCCCGTTCACCGACCGCGCACGCCGCCTCCGGCTTGCCTTCGCGGCGCAGCACTTCCACCAAACTGGTGAGCGAGTGGCCCTGCCCGTGCCGGTCGCCGACGCTTTCGCGTAAACGCAAACTTCGCTCCAAAACCGCGCGCGCTTCGGCGATTTTGTCCTGCTTCAAATACACGCCCGCGATATTGGAAAGCATCCCCGCCTGCCAGTACGGATCGGACTTCTGCTCAAACTGCGCCAAACCGGTTTGATAGGCGTCCAAAGCCGCCGGGTATTGGTGTTCGCCGAAATACACGTTGCCGATGTCGTTCCACACCGAACCCAGACCGGCGGTATCGGTCAGGTTTTCAAACAAGGCGCGGGCCTGCAAATACAGGTTCAAAGCGGTAGGGTAATCGCCGAGCCGAAAATACACGCCGCCCAACCGAAGCAAGGCGTGCGCTTGATGGGGCGGCTCACCGACGGAAAACGCCAAATCGTGGTCGGCCTGCCGGTATTTTAGGGCCTCGGCATAATCCCCGCGCCGGTCGCACACATTGCCCAGCAAACTGTACGCATTCAAGCAAATGGGGTTCGCCTCGGCGCGGTTAGATTCCGAACATTCCGAGTTTTCCCGCACGAGAAGGGCACGGCGCAGGGCCTCTTCGCCGGACGCGAACGCGCCCGCGTAGTCGGATAATCGCTCCTGCGCATTGCCCAGCACGAAGTACACTTTGGCTTCCAACAGCGTTTGCTCGGTGAAAACGACGCCCGGCGGAACCGTCTTCAGTAATCGCAAGGCTTCCAGTGCCAACTCGACCGCCTGCGGCGCATCCAGTTTCCGCGCCTGCCAACTGCGCTGCTCTAAATCGCTCGCCGCCTTTAACGTATCCCGCACGCTTCGCAAAACCGGAGCATTGCTCACTAAATCATCCGCTTCCTCGGCAATTCTTGCAGATTCCATGTTTGTATTAAACGGCGAAACGTCCCAAGTGAAAAGGAGTGGCAGAGGATAACAAACAAAAAAGCCGTGCCGCGATGTGCGGCACGGCTCTTTCGTTTGCTGGTTTAGTTATCGATCTCAATACCCATGCGCCGCGCTTCGTCCGGCAGATAGCCCATAGCGAGCGTGACCTGCGTTATCTCAGCCGAGTTGTTTCCTAAAAATTGCTCATAGGCGCGCATGACTACGCGGGAACGTTGAAGTGGCGTTAGTTCCTCCCATTCGTCCCAAACGACAAAAAGATGTTTTGCCGGAAGGTTTGGGGCCTCACGTTCGACGATAATTAAGGGCGCGTCCGGGTCTTCGGAAGGATTTCGTAACTCTGCCACAAGTTCGGTAACCATTTGTGACTGTTGATTATCTTTGTTTGTACTTGGTCGTTCTAAAACTGCCATATTTAACTCCTACGTTGGTTGTTTTATAACTATATTTTGCCAGCGTCGTATAGCGATAGTATGCCCATGAATGCCTCAAAAACATCATGTATGTCCGTTATAGTAAGCAGGGATTGGCGTGACAAATAGCGGTCGGTGATAATCCAGTTATCTTGTAGAACCGTTATTTGAGCACGTAATGCTGCGTCATCGGTAGACGATGAAGAAACGGCTGGCAAAGATAAACCCGAATAGTGTTGCCTTGCAGGTAATCCGTTGCCACGTACGGCTAAAAGGGCTTCTGACCAAAATTTGAGACTGTGAAAAGATGCTGTCGCCTCCCGAACTCCCATGGGGCGGACGGTCGCCTCTGATTCGTCAAGGTCGCGCCGTTTCACGGAAAGATTTACGGAAAACCGGCGTATCGGAAATACGCGGCTTTCAAAAGCATTTCGGCTGCAATTCCCATACTATCTACACCATTTACGAAACCGGCGGTAAGTAGGTGAAAACCAGATTCGTAGTGTTCGCGTGCGGACTTTTCAAACTGCTCAATACATTCTGTCGGATGTTGTTGAATGATTTGCTGTCGGATGGGCATAAAAATAACAGACCAAGCAAAAGCAGGCAGTTCCCCGCCTGCTTTTGCAAGTGCTAACTACAAACCCTTGTCGGACAGGAATTTGAGCAGGTCGGCGACGCGGTTGGAATAGCCCCACTCGTTGTCGTACCACGATACGACTTTTACGAAGTTGCCAAGCCCAATCGTGTCCACGGCGGAGAAGATCGAAGAGTGCGGGTTGCCTTTGAGGTCGGTGGAGACCAGTTCGTCTTCCGTGTACTGCAAAACGCTTTTCATCGGGCCGTCGGCGGCGGCTTTCACGGCGGCGTTGATTTCGGCGGGGGAAGCGTCGCGGGACAGAAGAGCCGTAAAGTCAACGACCGAAACCGTGGAAACCGGGACGCGGAACGCCATACCCGTGAATTTGCCTTGCAGTTCAGGAATCACCAAGCCGACCGCTTTTGCCGCGCCCGTGGACGACGGCACGATGTTGAGCGCGCCCGCGCGGGCGTCGCGCAAATCTTTAGCGGCGGTATCGACGATGCGCTGCGAGTTCGTGTACGCATGAATGGTCGTCAAAAGCCCTTTTTCGATCCCAAACGAATCGTTCAGAATTTTGGCAATCGGGGCGAGGCCGTTTGTTGTACATGAAGCGTTGGAAATGACATGGTGCTTCGACGGATCGTAGGCGTTATCGTTGACGCCAAGCACAATAGTCAAATCTTCGTTTTTGGCGGGCGCGGAAATGACGACTTTTTTCACGCTGCCTTGTTTGTGCGCGACGGCTTTGGTGGCGTCGGTGAAGAAGCCGGTGGATTCCACCACGATGTCGCAGGACTCGTTGCCCCACGGAATGGCGGCGGGGTCTTTTTCCGCATAGACCATGATTTTTTTGCCGTTGACGATGATGTCTTTGTCTTCATACGACACTTCGCCCTTGAAGGGGCCGTAGTTGCTGTCGTATTTGAGAAGGTGGGCGTTGGTGTGGGCGTCCGTCAAATCGTTGAGGGCGACCACTTCCACTTCGCCCGATTGCCCGTACTTTTCCTGAATAGCCCGAAAAGTCAACCGTCCGATGCGTCCAAATCCGTTAATGCCAACGCGAACTGCCATAAAAAATTTCCTCCGCAAGACAAAACCCAACCCGTCCGACCATGCGAACCGCGCGGGCACTGCTTGCTTGATTTCCGCGCGCGATGTGGCGCGCGGTTTTAGGTGATGCGATAAATTTTGGGAGGGAGTTGCGGCGCGGTCTTTGTTTCACTCGCTTGAAAAAGCGGGTCAATCGGTTGCGGCTCACCGTGGGCGCATATCGTCGGGAGCGCGTGCTGCTGCCTGCCTTAGTTATCTTAACACCGGCAAAAACCACTGTCAACGCATAAAAGGCCGAATATTATAGAAGGCCGTTTATGTGGTATAAAAAATAAGGGGGCAAGCAGGCAACGGGTTAAAAACGCCCGTGCCGGGTAAATACCCTACAAATCAATCCGAGAGCGTCGGCTTTTATCGAGCGGACGAAGTGGAAAAGGGGCGACGGGTGGACATCAGCGTTGAAACAACGGAAAACGGAAACGATGCCTCAGGGGCAAGCGTTCCCGTAGTACATTTGGGCGGAGAAATCGATCTACACACGTGTCCTGAGTTGCGCGCGTCTCTGCAATCACTCATCGACGACGGCAGTACCCGAATTATTCTCGATATGGCCGAAGTGCCGTATGTGGACTCCGCCGCACTCGGCGTCCTCGTGGATACGCAGCGACGGCTAAAAGAAAAAAACGGCACGCTGTACTTGGCGGCAGTGACGCCGTTCGTGCTACGCGCTTTTGAAATCACGCGCCTCATCCGTATTTTCCATATCAAAGATTCGGTTGCCGTCGCTATGCAGGCCGCCTCGGCATAAAAAATCGCCCGCCGTTTTTTCAAACGGCGGGTGAAGCGGAATGCGCGAGCGATTTTTCCCAAACCGTTAATACGTCGTAGGATTTTTCCATTTGCTCGATTAAATCGCCGCCATCGTTTTGCAGCAGTTCGAGAAGGGTCGGCGGCGTCCAAAATCGGGCGAACAGCGGAGCCTCCGCGTCATCGTCACTACCGTAACTTTCCCACGCTTCGATGCCGGGAATGGCGTGCGGGTAGACGCGAACAAACCATTCCCGTTCGGCTTGATATTTGCTTTCCCTCTTGTCGGAAACGCCTTCCTGCGCGGCAAGACAAACCAGCCCGGTCAGTGCGTCGTACTTGTCGTAAAACTCATTAAACGATGCGGCCTCATTTTGACAGCTCGCCGATTCTGCCGGTGCGAGTGTCACCGGCGAAGCGATTCTTTCCGCCAAACGTGCGTTTTCGCGCGGTGCGACCGACAAGTTTTTGCGCCGCGCCTGCAAGGCTTGGCGCGTGCGGCGTGCGGCAAGCTCCAAGCGCAGTTGCGCCTGTTGAAATGGTTTTTGCGGATAAGCCGTCCGAATCATCTTTCCGTTCTACCCATTGTCCCCACTGGCCCGTTTGACCTGATTGGTGAAATTGACCTGCAAATCCGACACGAGGGCGCGAAGCGGAAGTTTTTCTTCCGGCGCGACCACGGGTTCGATTTGCGACGCCAAAAAGCCGACCGTGTTGATGGCGACTTTGGCCTGCTCCATGTCAATTTCAAATTCGCCCGTAGACGGATTGGCGACAAGGCCCATACGCAGCCACGCGATATTGCGCAACTCGCCCAAAAACATCGCCAAAATGGAATACACGTCGGGCAGTTGGTTGGGATCGCCTTCCATTTCTTCGGCGTATTCGCCGTTATCGAGGGCGTTCAAATCGTCTTCGGTTGGAGCGGGCATTTCACTTGCCGTACTTGCCGCGAATGTTGCGTTCGCGGTCGCCGTTAGGGGTTCGGGCGCGGGCGTCGGCTGGGGCGTTGCGGCAGGGGAATCGGACAAACCGC
>CAXTBP010000258.1:0-6611 GCA_964241985.1 uncultured Armatimonadaceae bacterium
GGCCAATCCCCTCTACCCACCATACACGCGCCGCCCGGCAACATACGTGGCGCGAACGTTTAGGGCGTCGTCCACCAAAACTAAATCGGCGTGGCAGTCCGGCGCGATGCGCCCGCGTTTAAGCCAACCCATCTCGTCGGCAGCGTTGGTTGCGGTCATGCGGACGAGTGAAGACCAATCCGCGCCCGTCCAATCGCGGACGTTTCGAGCGGCCTTGTCCATCGTCAGAACCGAACCGGCGAGCGTACCATCCGCGAGGGTGGCTTTACCATTGGTAACGGTAACGGGATTGCCGCCGAGTTCGTAAGTTCCATCGCCGACGCCCGCCCCGGCTATCGCGTCCGTTATCAGCACGACACGGTGCGCGCCTTTTGCTTTTATAGCCATTGCAATCACTTCGGGCGCGACATGATGGCCGTCAGCGATAATTTCCACGTTCGCGGTCGGGTCGGAAAGCAACACGGGGATGGGGCCGGGGTTCCGATGATGGATGGACGGCATCGCATTGAACAAGTGCGTCGCATGAGAAACGCCCCGCACGATGGCGTCTTTGGTTTGCGCCGAGTCGGCGTCCGTGTGTCCCATCGACACGACGATACGGGCGGCGCGGCAGGCTTGAATGAGCGCGTCTGCGCCGGGCATTTCGGGCGCGACGGTTATTAGTTTAATGGCTCCGCCCGCGACGCGGAGCCAATCCGCAAATTCCTCGGCGTCGTAGTTGCGGACGAACTGCGCGGGCTGCGCGCCGGGCCGCTTGGGCGAAATATACGGGCCTTCGACGTGAACGCCCAAGACCTGCGCGCCGCTGCAAAAATCCGGCCCGGCTTGCCATGCGTCGCGGGCGGTTTGCAGGGCGCTCGCAATCGCGTCCCGGCTTTGCGTCATGGTCGTGAGAAGCAGGCCGGTCGTGCCGTGTGCGGCGTGGGTTTCGCAAACCGCCCGTAGCGTGTCGGGCGTGGCGTCCATCGTATCGCCGCCCCCGCCGCCGTGGATATGCACGTCCAAAAAACCGGGCAGAAGGGTCAGACCCGGAGCCTCCATGACGGTAGTGTCGGCGCTGGTGCGCCCCGTCCAGCCGCGCGCAGGCTTCACATCGGCAATCATGGCCCCTTCGCACACCACAATGCCGCCCTCAACAATTCCACTCGGTGTCACGACGCGCGCCGCGTGAAAAATGGTTTGGCTCATGGCGCGGTTTGCGCGCCAGCCTCCGGCGAGGCCTGCGGGTTTGCTTGCGGCGAGGCTTCTGGGCTGGCCGTTGGGTCGGTTTGCGGACTGGCTTGGGGGCTTGCTTCGGGGTTAGTTTGGGGAACCGTTTCCGGGCTTGCCTCCGGGCTGGGTTGCGGTGCGGGCGTCGCTTTCATGTCGTCGATTTGTTTTTGCAGGGCGACGATTTGCTGCTGCTGCAAGTTCAGCGTGTCCCGCAGCGTTTTGATGTCGTCGGGAGTTGCCGGGGTGGTGTTGCCTTGAACCGCACCCTTATCCGCGTCGGGCGGCGAGGCGATATTTTTGTCGCCGGTTGCCGGATCGAAGCGCGCGGCGGGCGGCACGGGCTTGGAGTTAATCCGAATGGAGCGCGACAGCCAAAACCCGACGGCAAGAATAATCGCAATCGGCGCGAGCGCGACAAGGAGCATTGTAGAAAGCGGCGGGCCGGTTCGCGTTCCGTCGGCTTTCGGCTCGAACGCGCGCACCAAACCGATGGAAAGCAGGTACAAACCCGCCATCGGAACCGCCATCATCAGCATGGTTAACGGGTCGTTCGAGGGCGTCAAAACGGCGGCAAGCACGGAAATACCCACCGTCGCGTGCCGCCAATACGTCGTCATCAGGCTTGCGGTAATGACGCCGACGCGGGCCAAAAACAGCAAAACGAGCGGCAACTGGAACGAAATACCGAACGCGAGCATGATTTTGACGGTCAGCACGATGTACTGCTGGGCGTCCTGCATCAAGCGGGCGGTCGGAATGTCCTTGATGTACGATGCCATCCAGCCGAATGCGGTCGGTAAACTGGCGTAGCCCGTCGCAAGACCCGCGACGAACAGCAGCACGGAAAACGGGGCAAGATATTTGACCGGCTTGCGCTCTTCGGGCGTTAGCGCGGGCGCGATAAAGCCCCACAATTCTAAAATCACGAACGGAACGGCGACCGCGAGGCCGGACACCAAACACACCTGCATCCGTAGCAAAAACCCGTCAGCGATGTTTTTGATCATGATTTCGCCGCCGATGCCCGCGTACACGGGCCTTAGCGGGAAGTACAACAGTTCGTACAAATACGGAAACAAATTGTACGTGACGACCATGCCGACGGCGACGTACAAAATGGAGCGAAAAATACGGGTGCGCAGTTCGCCTAAATGCTCCAAAAGTTCCATCTGCCCGTCGGGCGGGGGCGGCGGTTTTCGCTTCATGCGCGGGAGGGGTAATGCCATCGTGTTTAGTTCGCTTTTCGGTTCGTGTGCTTCTTTAGGTTAAACGATACGGCTTTATTATACACGGGCGCAGCAGGGCTTTTCCGTTTTTAGCCCTGATTAAACAAAAACGACGGGCCATATACGGCCCGTCGTTTTTGTTTTCAGCGGAACTGCCGCCGATTATTTTTTCGACAACTGAAGCGTTGACGTGGAGCGGAACTTGGCCGGAACTTCCGGCGCGGCCTGCGTTTGCTGGATGCCGCCGAAGCCGCCGCCCATGCCCGGATCGCCGGGGCGCTCTTGCCCGCCCTCGCCGGGAACCCCCGCGCCCAAACCAATCCCACCCCCACCGCCGCTGATACCCGCCGACGGAACCATTGCCGATAAAATGTCGGACGGCGCGTTGCCGTCTACATCGACCGTCGTTTCCATGCGGATGATTTTGCCGACCGTGTAGCCAAACCAAATCGTACGATCCAGTTTGACGTGCGCTTTTCGGATTTTGCCCGCGCCGCCGAAGATTGGCATATCGGTCGTTCCGTCAAAGGTTTGCTTGATACGGGCCGTGCGGTAACCGTCCTGCCATTCCAGATTTTCGAGTACGTTGGACGTGGAAACGACCGGCGCTTTGTCGAGCGTTGCCCATTCGAGCAGAACGGGCGAGGGCGTCGTCCATCGCTGTCCGACGCGGCGCGTGCCGCTGCCCAAGTTCGGCGTGGCGAGCGCGACATACGCGCCGGGCCGGGCCGCGCTTGCGATACCGTTATCGCGGACGAAGCCGGACGTGAGAATCGTGCGATACCGCGACTTGAAATTGTACACGTCTTCCAAGCGCGCCGCCGCGCCGTTGCCGCCCACGATTGTGCCGTCGATCACGCGGTCGCGGACAAAATACAAATTGTCGCCCAGCGAATCTTCGGTCGTGCGCTCGAAGTTCGCCCGCACGTTTTGCACAAGGGTAATGACCGGGCCGCTTTGCTGCTGCGGTGTGTATCCGCCGCCTCCGCCGTTAAATCCGCCGGTCGGGCCACCCCGGAAACCGCCGCCCATCGGGCCACCGCCCTGCGGGCCGAAATCACCGGGAGGGCCACCGAAGCCGCCCCGCATTCCACCGCCACCCATCATGCCGCCGCCCATCATGCCACTGCCCCCACCGGGCGCGCCCCCGAAGCCGCGCCCCGCGCCGCTGCCGAAGCCGCCGGGAGGGCCATAGCCACGCCCGCCGGTTGGGCCGCCGGTCTGTTGGGCAGGCGGATCGGAGATGTAATTGACGGTCGTTATTTGTTGGTACTTGGTTTGATCGCCTACCTGAAATTTATACGAAAGTCCCAAACCGGAGGCGGGCACTTGAAGCGCGCCTTTGTTGTTGACGTTGAGCGTCAAAACCTGTCGGCCCAACCGTTTACCCAGCGTATCGTGGGCGACCAGTTCGACCTCGTACGCGCCGTCTTGGTATACTTTTTCCGCTTCCGACAGTTTCGGATTGGGGTCAAGCCCTTTGGTGTTCCAAATAATCGCCACGTTTTTGTTGGTCGCGGCAACATTTTCACTGCGCGTCGCGGTTCCATCGGCTTTGGCTTTCGGAATACCGTAGGCCTGCTTGAACAGGAGTTTAGATTCGCCGGGCCGCTTCAAGCCGAACTCGACGTAACTTGCGTTGCCCAGAACCGAGCGCGGCATCACGAAATACACGGATTCGCGCACGGTCGCGCCGTTTTCCGGCGAGGTCGCACGGAACGGAACCTGCGCGTGTGCCACTGTTGGGGCGGCAGCCAAAGCCACTCCGGCGGCGGTCGTAAAAAGAAGTCCCAGCGCGGCGGCTGATTTAGTTTGCATAGTTTCCCCCAACCAATTCATAGTTTTCATTTTTCGTTAGCGGCCCATTCCCAACCCACCGGGCACGGCGGGAGCGGCTCCGCCATCCATCATCTGCGTTCCGGTGGGAAGCGCGAACCGGGCCGCAGCTATCGGCTTGTTCAACTGGATTCCCGACACCAAAAGTGTGTTTGTGCCGCCCACATTGCTGACCACAGTTTTTATCGGCAGTTTGAAGCCCGCGCCTTTGCCCAGATACACCATTGTGCCGGTTTTCGGGTCTTGGTAGACATCGGTCGGCTGCCCGGAAACCGTTTCGGTTTTGATTTTCTTGGCATGGGCGAGCTGATCGTTGACCTGCGCGAACGCGACTTTCAACGCTCCTTCGACCCCGCCCTGAAAGGTTTGCTTCACCGCACTTTTGTTGCCGGGAATATAAAAATAAACGCCCTTGCTGTTGGAAAGGTAGCGAACGCTCCCAACGGAGGGATCATCGTAGTCCAAGCGGGCGTTGTTGCCGGATACCTCAATTTTATACACGCGCACGATTTTATCGCTGCCTTTGGGCGCGAGCGTTTGCGTGACCGTGAAGGCCGCCGTTTTGGCAAGGTTGGCGCGGGAAATCTTGTAAGGCACTTGGGCGTGCGCGGTTTGCGGAATCGCCGCCAGCGAAACGACGCAGATTCCGAGTGTCGCGCCTAAAAGTGCGCCAAGCGAGCGTGTATTCAATCCCATAGGTTTGTGGTTTTTCTGCAAAGGTTTTGATTTTTTGGATTAAACCTGCGGGTCGGACGAGTTCATCGCTTGCTGGGTCAGTTCGTCCAAATCGGTTGCGTGAATGCCAGTGCTTTGCGCGTCGAAATCGGCAAGGATGCTTTCGGCGCGGGCGGCATCGCTTTGCGCAACCAAAATATCGCCCCACGCCCCTTCGCCGACCGAAAACGCCCCCTCATACGCGCCGGTGACTTGTTCACCGATGACAGCGTAAATCCCTTCCCCTTCGAGCGCACCGCGCACGATTTCGGCTTGAATGGCGTCGGCGGGGCGGAAAACGACCACAAGCGGGGTGTCGTCGTCGAGCGCGGAAACCGTCTGATTAACAGGAATATCCATGATTTTATACGTTTTTCGCGGGCTGTAAGTGCCCGGTTACTTTCTTAGTATAGTGCTTAACGACGCTTGGCTTACGCAGGTTCCCCGTGGGTTTGCTGCGCCGCCATCGGCAAACCGTGCAGCGTTTGCGTGGCGCGGTTTGGAGTTACGGGCGTTTCGCTACTCGCTTGGCCCGATTGAAAATAATCGCATCGCTCGCGCAAAACGCAGGCCGAGCAGCGCGGCTTTTGCGCGACGCACACACGCCGCCCGTGCCGAATCATGTGAACGTGAAAAGCGTAGACGCGGGCGGGCGGCACCAGCGCTTCAAGCGCGGCATGGGCGCGGGCTTCACCGATGCGCTTTTCAATCAAGCCCAATCTATGCGATACGCGAAAAACGTGCGTATCGACCGGCAAGACGGGGCGACACAGCGAAAACATTAGGACGCAGGCCATCGTTTTCGGCCCGACGCCATGAAAAGCGGTCAGATAGTCCCGGGCTTCGGGCGTCGGCATTTCGCGCAAAAAATCCAGCGAAACCGTGCCGGTCTTTTGGTAGATTTGCTCCAACACGTTTTTTATGCGTGGCGCTTTGGAATCGGCAAGCCCGCCCGAACGAATGGTATCGGCGATTTCGGGCGCGGGCGCGTTTCGCACGTCATCCCAATCGCCGTACGCGCGGCGCAAATTATCGTAGGCTCGTTCGGAATTTTTGTCCGACGTGTGCTGGGACAAAATCGTCATCACGAGCGTTTCGAGCGGGCCGCCGTGCGACCGCCACGCAAGCGTCCCGTACTCGTTATCCAGCGTGTCGCACGCCCATACGGCCTTTTGCACGAGCGCGTCCGTATCGGACGCGGTTTGCGTTTGGGCGTCGGTAGTATGGGAAACACGAGGCATTGGCGTTTATTGTAACGTTCGCACGCGAAAATCGTCAAGAACGGGCAGGCGGCGTGCCGTGATACTATTGGCGCAGCCATGCAAACCGACGAAAACTTCGACGCTTGACGCTAAACATTGAGCGCGTCGCCCTGTTGCTTGCGATTGCCGCCGTCGTGTCGCTGCTCGCCCGCAAAGTCAAACTGCCCTACACGGTCGGTTTGGTCGCGGCGGGATTGGGTATCGCTTTGCTGCATTTGCCCCTTCAGTTTTCTTTGACCAAGCCGTTGATCTTTTCCGCGTTTTTGCCGCCGCTGATTTTCGAGGCCGCTTTTCAAATGCCGTGGAAGCCACTCAAACGCGATTTGCCCGTGACGCTCACGCTGGCAACCATCGGCGTTCT
>CAXTBP010000259.1:0-6605 GCA_964241985.1 uncultured Armatimonadaceae bacterium
ACAGATTCCCGACGGGGAAGGGCCGCTTCGGCGCGTATGCACGGCCTGCGGATTTATCGAGTGGGGTAACAGCAAACCGACGGCGGGAGGCGTGATTGTAGACGCAGAAAATCGCGCTTTACTGGTGCGCCGGGCGGTTCCGCCGTCAATAGGATTATGGGATATTCCGGGCGGCTTTTTGGAAGCGGGCGAAGCGCCGGAAGTTGGAGCCGTGCGCGAACTGCACGAAGAAACCGGACTTGATGTGGAAATTGTTTCGCTGCTTGGCGTTTTTATGGATACCTACGGGACACCGAAAAGCGATGGCTGGGTAATTCACACGATCAATTTCCATTATTTATGCTGCGTTGTTGGCGGCGAACTTGCGCCCGCCGACGATGCGAGCGAAGCGGCTTGGTTTTCCGCCGACGCTTTGCCTGACGATCTTGCTTTCGATAATACGCGCGACGCTTTGGCGGCGTGGCAAAAATTACTTCACAACGGCGCAATGGGTACAAATTAATTATGAGCGATGAGGAAATCCGCCCGCGCGTTGGGATTTTGGCGCTGCAGGGTGATTACGATGCGCACGTGCACGCGGTCGCAAACGCCGGGGGCGACGGCTTTTTAATCCGCGCCCCCGAACAAGTCAAAGAGGTCGACGCCTTGATTCTGCCCGGCGGCGAATCCACGACGATTGGCAAACTCATGGTGCGCTACGGGTTGGATACCGCGTTCCGCGAAGCCCACGCGAAGGGCACACCGATCTACGGTACGTGCGCGGGAATGATTTTGTTGGCGAAAAATATCGCGTCCGGCGCGGAGCGGGGCGGACAGCGCCTCCTTGGTTTGCTCGATGCGAGTGTCGCGCGAAATGCGTTTGGGCGGCAGATTGATTCGTTTGAAACGGAAATTGCGGCCCCCGCCGTTGGCGAGGGAAGTGTGCGTGGCGTATTTATTCGCGCCCCGTATGTCACCGACGTGGGGCCGAACGTGCAAATTCTCGCCCGCTGGGACGATAAAATCGTCATGGTGCGCGAAAACAATGTGCTTGCCACGGCATTTCACCCCGAACTGACAAACGATACGCGCGTCCATCGGTACTTTTTGCAAATGGCGGCGCGGGCGCAACCGTCGTCGGGTACAATGGTAAACGGGTAGGGAACTGGAAGTCGTGATTAAACGGCTCGTATTTTTAGGAGTTTTTGCGCTGGCAGCCGGTGCGACGGTGCGGGTTTTGACCGCGCCCGCGCCCGCTTCGGCTATCCCTGCCATTTCCGTAAACCCCGCGGAATTTGCTGAACCCCTTTTATCCGTTTCGGATAAGACAACTCCCACAAACGGCGAAGGGGGGCGATTGTACTGGCAAAGCGTGTGGACGCGCCCGGCTCCCAAACTCCAAAATGTATCGCTTGCAGGCGACGGGCAAACGCTGGCTTGGGTTGACGATAAAGGCAGTGTTCGGCGCGTTCTTGCGGCGACCGGCGCGACGCTGTGGCAGTCGCCGCCGTTGCCGGGTATCAATCGCGTTCTTGCCATTCCCGGCGAAAATGGCTGCGTGCTCGCCTACGGTTACCTCAATGCCATCAAGCCGACCCTGCGCCTTTTGGACGCCAAAACCGGTGTGGCGCAGGCGCGCACGTTTACCGTGGATGGGGCCGTGTGGAACGCGCAGGCCGCGCCGGACGGTAAAAACGTCGTGATTGCCACGGGCAAATCGTTTTTGTACGTTCTGCCGGTTTCCGCGCCGCCCCCACTTGTAGTGCCGTCCGTAAAATCCGTCAAAGGCGCGAAAATACCACCGGCGCGGCGCGTGGTTTTGCCGCCTGTCGTCCCCATCGTTTCGGTTCCGCCGGTGCGCATTCGGGTTCAAGGCATCGCCGACGATATGGATATTGCCCGGCGCGATCCGGTCACGGTTGCGGCGACATGGCAGGCGGCGGGTGTGTGCGCGTGGGGCTTAGACGGAACCCCGAAATGGCGGCACGACGACGCGGAAGCCGACCGAACCTACCAAGTGCATCTTTCCGCTGACGGCAGCACCGCCGTTGCCACGTCCACCAAAGGCCCCGACCACACCAAAGCGCGCCTTCACGTGTGGGACGCGCGCACAGGGCATTTGTTGTGGAGCGCGCATTTAGAGGCATCCGAACCCAAAGCGCTCGTCAGCGCGAACGGGCAAACTATCGCGGTCACCTTCGCCCATTCCGAAAACGGCGCAATCGACGAGCGAAAACTTGCCTTGTTCGACCGCACGGGACGGCGACGGTTTGCCGACAAAGGCGGCATCTTTTTCGCGCCGGAATTGGTCGCCTTATCCGACGATGGAACGCGCTTGACCGTGCGCGACAAAAGCGGCTATCTGCATACGATGGACGAGCGCGGGCGCATGGTCGGGCGCGTTCGCCTCGCGCCGAACCCCGGCACGAGCACGCCGCCGACCATTCAGCAAACGCAAACCTCCCGCGACGGTAAAACGCTCCTCCTTTTGCGCGGCGATGGGCAAATGACGCTGTTCAGGGCCACTCCATGAACCGCGCCGCACATTTTGAGGCCGTTGCCCCGCTGATGCAACTCGCGCAGGACATTGCCGCCTTCATCGAGCGCGGCGAAGCAAACGAGGCGGCGTTTAACACGCTCGCCTTGCGCCTGTTCGCCTATCAGTACGAAAACAACGCACCGTATCGCCGTTTCTGCAACGGCAAAAAAGCGACGCCCGAAACGGTTTCCTCGTGGCGCGACATACCGCCCGCGCCCGCGCAGGCCTTCAAGCGATTCGCGCTATCCTGCGCGCTGGAAGAAGACTGCACACCCGAACGGGGCGGGCGCGTTTTTTATTCATCGGGGACAACGAGCAGCGAAACATCGCGGCATTTTTTGGATAGCGCCGCCGTTTACGTATACGAAACGGCGCTCCGAAAGGGCTACAAAATCGGCGTCCCGCGCTCGGCAACTGGCATTCTTGCCCTGATGCCGCCCGCGCACGACGCCCCGCATTCGTCGTTGTCGTTTATGCTCGGCGCTTTGAATGCGGAATTTTATTCGCCTTCGGAAAAAGCGACGAATTGGCAGGAACGGCTTGCCGATTGGATGCGAACTCAGCGTAAGCCCTATACGGTTTTCGGAACCGCGTTTGCGTGGGTGCATTTCTTAGACAACGTGACGGAAAACTTCACGCTTTCCGCAGGCTGCTTGATACTCGAAACGGGTGGCTTCAAAGGGCGTTCGCGCGAAGTGACGCGCGAAGAACTCTATGTCGCGTTTACCGAACGCTTGGGCGTGCCGCCCGAAAACTGCGGAGCCGAATACGGCATGAGCGAAATGGCGTCCCAGTTTTACGACGCCTGCCTGTCCACAGGTGTCGCCGAAAATCCGCCGCGCAAAATAGCGCCGCCGTGGCTGAAAACCCGCGTTTTGGATCCGCTAACGGGACAGGAGTGCGCGCCGGGAACGCCCGGCCTTTTGGCACACTACGATTTAGCCAACCTAAACTCGGTCATGGCGATACAAACCGAAGACATGGGCTACGCGCACCCCGACGGTGGTATCGTTTTGCTGGGCCGCGCGCCCGGTGCGATTCTGCGCGGCTGCTCGCTCACGGCGGAAGAACTGTTTGAACGGTAAAACAAGTTCACAAATGTAACTCCACAGCGAAGCCGAAAAGACCGGTGGGTGAATCCGCGGTCTAACGCAGAAGCGAAGCCCGCCTGCGCGGGCTGAATGCCAAAATGCGAAAGCCTCCCTGTTAAATGGGAGGCTTTCATTTTGGGAGCCGACGCATCACGCAAGCGTGGTAGAGCAGGTCGGCTTTGCCTCTGCGTAGACCGCGGATTCACCCGCCGGTCTAAACACCTCTGCGTTATGGCTCGCGCTATTTTTCCTGCCGCGTGGCGTCCAGTTCTTCTTCCGCGCTTGCCGGGTTTGATGGTTTGACGGGGATTTGTCCGCCCACGCCGTCGGGATCGCCATAGCCGGGGGTGGCATCCTGCACGGCGGAATCGTTTTCCGGGTCGTCGGGTTCGGTGGCGCGCGGGTCGCCGCTCATTTCCGGTTCCTCTATTTGGAAGCCACCCGCCCCTAAATCTTGCGGCAAATGGGTCGCCATGCCGCGCGCAATACCGGTCGCGGTTCCCGTGATGTCTACCGCCCGGCCTTCGCCCTCGCCCATCGTGTCGGCGGCGTTATTTCCGGCGTCCGGGTCAGGATCGGTGAGGAGCATTTCCTCGTCGAAGTCGGCGCGGCCCATGTAGGCGGTATCGGTCGCGTCGTCGGCGGGGGATTTGGTGCGGGCGTCGCCGTCGAAACTCGTCACAGTGGGCGTCAAATCCGCGCTTGTCGGTTCGTGCTTTTTGTGCGGGAACGTCAGGGCTTCTTCAATATCCAGATCGTTTTCGTTGACAAGTTGGCCTGCGTCGATGTCGTCGCGCGTTCGGTCGTCGCGGGCGTCTACCAAATCGCCCAAGTTTCGTATATCGTCGTCGTTTTGCATGAGCGGATGATGCGCGGACGGCATATCCGTTTCCTTCAGCCCGGCGGCGTCGGCGTATTCTTTCATGTCGGTGCTGGTGTCTGGCATAGTTAAAATGTTCTCCAAAAATCGCGCAACGGCGCGGGTTTACGTTTTGCGGTATACCCGCGCGGGACTTAATTTACCCGTGGTTATGCAGCGAAGCAGGCGGGTATCTTGTACGCGGCGCGGCACATTATTCTTGCGCCCAACAACGAACGGGAAGCGGGCGCGAAACACATGGGATTGCTGGACGGAAAAGTGGCTTTGGTAACGGGCGCGGCGAGTGGAATCGGGCAGGGTACCGCTTTGCGGTTTGCCGAAGAGGGCGCGTCGGTGTGCCTCGCGGACGTGCAGGACGACGACGGCGAAGCGACCCGCAAGCAAATCGAGGCCAAGGGCGGTAAGGCCATATACATCCATACCGACGTTTCCGACCCCGCGCAGGTTGAGGCCGCCGTGAAAAAGGCCGTCGATACGTTCGGCAAACTGGACGTGGTTTTCGCCAACGCGGGTATCAACGGGGTTTGGTCGCCGATTGAAGAATTGCAGCCCGACGAATGGGACAAAACCCTTGACATCAACCTCAAGGGCACGTATTTGACCGTCCATTACGCCATCCCCCATCTCAAAGCGGCGGGCGGGGGCAGCATTATCATTACGTCCAGCGTCAACGGCAACCGGACTTTTTCCACGGCGGGGGCGTCCGCGTATTCGTCGAGCAAGGCGGGACAAGTCGCGTTTATGAAAATGGCCGCGCTTGAGTTGGGCCGCTACAACATCCGCGTCAACGCCGTGTGTCCCGGCGCGATCCACACGCACATCGACGAGCGCACGTTTAAGCGCGACACCGAAGAAGTGGAAGTCAAAGTCGAAATGCCCGAAGGGCAGCCATTCCTCAATGGCGGACAAGGCGAACCCGCCGATGTCGCCAATACGTGCGTGTTTTTGGCGTCGTCGCTTGCCCACCATGTTTCGGGCGTGGATATTTACGTGGACGGCGGCGCGTCGCTTTTGCGATAGATTAGCCTAACAGGCTTTTTATTGTGCTCATCGCCATGCGGTAGCGCGCGTCGGCGTTTTGGTTGGCGCGTCTGGCGTTTTCGCGGGCCGCGTCGTAGTGCGTGTGGACTTCCATCAAGCGGGCCGCAATTTGCGCGCCCGTTGTTTCCTCGATTTCAAATTTCCAATCGCCCAAACCTAAGTCGGGATACATTTGACCTTTCCACGTGTCTTCGGGCTGGCGCAGATAAAAGCCGGGCCGCCCGACGGCGTTGGCGATAATTGGAGAATGGCAATCCATACTAACGATTGCGCGGGCCGCTTTGTACACGGATTCGGCCTCGTCCGTAATCCAGAAGCGGTTCATTGCTTTGACGCGCGGCTTCACGTCGGAGGGCAATGGATCGAAGAGGAGCGGGAACAGTTCGCGCTGATACGTCATTTCCGGGCACAAAAGAACTTGGTTGCCGGTTTGGCGCACCCACGTCGTGATGACTTCGCGCATTTTGGCGCAGTCGTCGTTCTTGTATTTTTCGTTGATGGCGGTGCGCCGCGCGATTTCTTCCGGGCCTAATTTGCTTCCTTCGGGCATTCGCCAATACGGCGTAACCCGCAGGCGCGGAATAACGCAGATAAATTTATCCGGCTCCAAACCATTTTCGCGCATCAGGGTTTGGGCTGCTTTGTCGTCGCGCAAATCTACAGCGAACGTCGCGTCCGGCACGAAGTCCAAACGCGGACACGTAATTTTCGCCCGCTTAACGACGCCGAGCGACGTAGTTTCGCGCGTATATAAAAACTGCGCGTTGTCCATCAGGTCGCGCAGTTCGGGGGCGAAGTTGGGATTGAGCGGTGCGTTCCGGTCGCCGATAACGACGCCGATGGACGCGCCCAAAATTCCGTAGGGCTTTTTTGTCGCTTGCCGCCATTTTTGCAGTTCGGCGACCCCGTTGATGCCCGAACCCGAACCCGTCAGCCAAAAATCTGCCGTTTCGATGGTGTCCGCAATCGTCGGGTCGCTCGGCTGCGGGGAAACCAATTTCCACACACCGTCGCGCACGATGCGCAGTTTGGGGACCCGTTTGCGGAGCATCGCTTCAACGCCGTGGTCCAAATT
>CAXTBP010000260.1:0-6565 GCA_964241985.1 uncultured Armatimonadaceae bacterium
TCCCGTTCTTGACGCCGCGCCCGTGCAAACGCCGCCTGCTCCCGCCCCCGCGCCGTCGCTCGAACCGCCCCCCGATGTTGCCGAAACGTGGAAGCATCCGTCCGATGTGCGCCGCCGCCCTGTTTCGACCCGCACAGCACGGGCGAAAGCCGCGAAATGACAAGTGAAATGACGACCGCCCTTGCACCCATAGACGAGCCGTCCGGCGCGCCGATTCTCCCTGCCCAACCCGTTCAAAGCGGCAACCAGCGGGCGGCGAAAAACGTCGTCGTTTCCGTGGGCACGCAAATTGCCTCATGGGCGCTCATTTTTTATGTCAATATATTTTTGTATCGTTACCTGACCCGGGACGATGTCGGGCGTTTTGCGTTCGCCGGATCGTTCGTGCTGCTTTTGGGGGTTCTGGTTCCGTTTGGTTCGTCGCAAGTTCTGATTACGCAAATTGCCCGCGACGAAACAAGCGCCCCGCGTCTGATTCGCGCCGCGCTCGTTTTGCGAATCGGCCTCGGCGTGATTTTGGGTTTGCTTACGGTTGGGATTTCGCACGTTTCCGGCAACGACCCGACGACACGCGCCCTTGTCGGTATAATGGCGGTCGGAACCGTGGTTGGAACGGTGAGCGACGTACTGGTGGCCGCTTTGCAGGGGCAACAAAAAATGGCGCGGCAAAGCGCGGCCTTTTTGGTGGAGCGGTTCGCGTATTCCGGCTTGCTGCTTCTTTTTATAACGATGCGGGCGAGTTTGCCCGTCCTCGCCTCGGCCTCCATTGTGGCGAACTTTTTCTCGCTTGCGATTAACGCGACCGCCTTTCGCGGGGCGTTCGCCGGTATCAAAGAAAAAACGACGACGAAGATAGCGTTGCAGCGCGACGTGTGGAATTTGGCGAAAACCGGCAGGCCGTTTTTGGGCTGGATGCTGTTTCAAACGCTGTATGGGCAAACCGACCGAATCGTTTTGGGATATGTCGGAACCCTAACGGATGTGGCTTGGTATGATGTGATGTTCCGCATTGCCGGGGCCGCGATGTTTTTCCCGACCGCAATCTCGACGGCCCTTTTGCCCGCGCTTGCCGCGAAGTTCAATCCCGACGCGCCCAGCGAAAACCGGGCCGAGTTCGCGCAAATGTCCCGCCAAATGCTGTCGCTGTGCTTATTTTTGGGCGTTCCCGCCGGGGTACTGTTCTTTTGCCTGCCCGAACCCTTGCTGCAACTGCTGCACATTTCGATGGCGGATTACGCGGGCGCGGTTCCCGCGCTTCGTATCGCCGGAATCGCCACCATTTTATGGTTCGCGGCGATTGCGTTTGGAACGGTCGTGGTCGCCGCCAACGGGCAAGCCAAAATGTTTCGCGCCTCGCTCTTCGGCGCGTGTATCGGGATCCCAGCCTGTATCGGGCTGTCTTTTTGGACGGAACACGTTTATGGAAACGGGGCCATCGGGGCGATTGCAAGCGATAGCGTTTTGGAAGCATTCCTCATCGTGTGCTACGTTCGCGCAGCCCCGCCCGGCGTGTGGAACGGGCGAGCCGTCGGTCTGCTGGCGCGTTTCGTTGTCGCCGCCATTCCGCTCGCGCTCCTTATTTCGCTTCCGGTTCTCGCGCCGTTCGAGTGGCTTGATGTCGCCTTTGGCGCGATCATTTACGTTGCGCTGTGCGTCGCCTTCAAAGCCGTGCCGCTATCCGACGTGCGAAAAATTTTACGGCGGTAAGCAAGCAAACCGGCAAAAACAGCGAACTTCTGCGGGCGCGGCGCGTCTTTGGAAAAAGAAAACTTAATATGACTTAAATGTTTGGCGCGGAAGCAGGTATCATAGAGCCACCAGCCTTATTTACACTGACCGCCCATTAAGGAGCTTTTGCCGCTTGCGCCGTTTAGTATCCCGCCCGCCGTTCCGCCCGTTTGGAACGCTCATTTTTCCTGTTTTGCTTGCTGCCGCCGCCACGATTGGCACGAATTCCCGCGCGCTTGCCCAGCAAACGCGCGCCGAGGAGTTGCCTGCGCCGAACGCGCCCGTCGCCAACCCGCAAAATCAACCGTCCACGAAAACCGAACGGCCCGCGTTTCCGCCGTCCGATCTGAAACTGCCGCCCAAAAACGCCGCGCCTAAAGCGACGCCCGGCAACGTGAACTCGGTTGAACTTCCGTCGCCCTTGACGCTCAATCAAGCGATTGCGGTCGCCTTGCAATTGCAGCCCAACATCGCCGCCGCTACGGCGAGCCGCGAAGGGGGCGATCAGCGCTCGATTGCCGCCAAAACGCGCTATTATCCGTTCATTACGCCGACCTATACGCTCATCGAAGGCTACAATTACACGCAGGTCAGCCGTTTGGTCACGACCGGTACGGGTGGGTCGGTCGTCCCGATTGGCAATGCAGGCACGGGCACGACGACCGATAACACAACGGGAAACTCAACCAGCGGAACCGTTACGGGAACCACTACCACGGGTCGCCAAACGGGAACCGGAACGGGTACGGGAACCGGAACGGGTACGGGAACCGGAACGACAACGACCGGCGAAACCAGCGAGGTAGTTCGCCAGTTTCAAGGAACGAATAGCGAAACGCGAACCGCCAACATCGGCTTGTCGTATCGCATCTACGACAGTGGCGCGCGTGAACTCAATGCCCGGCAGGCACGCCAAAATGTGCGTCAACTTCAATTCAACGAAGAAAACGTCCGACAAACCACGATTGTAAACGTCGCCGATGCGTATTTCTCGGCCTTGCGAAACGCCGCTTTGGTGCGTGTGTCCGAAGCGCAGGTCGCCCGCGCAAGCAATACGCGCGACGTGGTACGCGCCCAAATCGCCGCAGGACTCACCGCCGCCAAAGACCAACTGCAAGCCGCCGCCGACTTTTACAACGCCCGCGTCAATCTGCTGACGGCCCGCGCCAACGCCGGGAACGCCCTTGCTGCGCTGAAAAATGCTATCGGTTTGGTCGGTGGCGCACCCTTAGTGCTTGCCGACGTGCCCGCGCCCGGTGAAAACACGCCGACAACCGTGGTTTTGGACGAGGCCGCCGCCAAGCCCGCAGGCACGGGCGCGGACGCGCAGACCCCGGTCTCGCCGATTGCGCCGCCCGTTTCCTCGGAGCCGTCCACGACACCTGCCGACGAGGCCGCAACGATTGACCGGTTGGCGGATTTGGCGTACCGCTCGCGCCCCGACATCGCGCAGGCGCTACAAGGAATCGAGGCCAATCAAACGAGTGTCAGCTTGGCCCGCATCAATACGCGAGTTATCACAACGGCGGACGTGACCGGGGGCTTCGGCATCAACGGGCGCGAGTTCAACAACACGACCGGCAATAACCGCCAACTGAACGTGAACTTGAGCTACCCGCTCTTCGACGCCGGGCTTGCCCGTTCGCAGGTGCGGGCGTCGGAAGCGACCGTGCGCTCGTCGCAGGCCCAGCTCACGAGTTTGCGCCAGCAGATCGGCGTGCAGGTCGAGCAAACATACCGCACGCTCACGGTATCGCGGGCGACCTTGCCGTCCGCCCTTGCCGCGCAGCAAGCCGCGCAAATCAACTACGACGCCGCGCTTGCCGCCAAAGCCGAGGGGGCCGGTTCGATTGTGGACATCATTACGGCCCAAACCGCCCTCGTACAGGCGCAAATCAACTATGTCCAGTCCGTGTACAATTTTTACACCGCCGATGCCGATTTGGCCCGCGCGGTCGGTCAGGCAAGCCGTATCGGGCAGGCCGGGGCGTCGCCCGCCGCCGACACCGCGCCCGTAACGAACGGCGTGAACGGCGCGCCCGCTTCGGTTCCGGCGGCGGTTCCCACGCCACCCGCGCCGGTTGCGCCCGCTTCGGGCGGCGTCAAACCCACCTCGGTTCCCGGTGGCCCACAACAAACCCCGGCGAATCCGGCAACCCTGCCCGTCACGCCCGCGACACCTGCCGTTCCCGTTGCGCCGCCCACGGCAAC
Source organism: uncultured Armatimonadaceae bacterium (assembly GCA_964241985.1). GTDB lineage: Bacteria > Armatimonadota > Armatimonadia > Armatimonadales > Armatimonadaceae > CAXTBP01. The sequence continues at coordinate 3,940 of CAXTBP010000260.1, forward strand.
GCCTGCGATTACATCCTCGACGCCCGCTGTTCCGCTCGCGTCGCCGGTGCAGACAGCGCCTGCCGCATCGTTCAAAAAAACGTCGTGGAATTTATCGCCGCGCTCGCCTTTGTCGGGCGGCCTGAAAGGCAAATAGGAAGGCACACAACCGTTTTACGCGGTTTAATAATAGGTTGGAATGACTTCTAAAAGCCTTTTATGGGGAACCGGGGCCGTCGCCCTCGCAGGGATTGGTGGCTGGGCGTGGACGCACAAAACGTCGGCGAGCGACGTGATTTACAAAACCGCGCCCGTGGAAAAAAGCGACCTGCGGCAGGTCGTATCGGCGACCGGCGTGGTGCAGCCGTTTACGGTCGTTGACATCAAATCGCGGGCGGGCGGCGAGGTCAAAACCCTCGCCGTCGATGTGGGCACGCGCGTCAAAGCCGGGCAGCTTATCGCCCGCATTGACCCCACCGATTCGCAAACCACCTTCGATCAAGCCCTCGCCGATGTGGACGCCGGAAACGCGCGCATCTCGCAGGCCGAGCAAAACCAGAGTTTGCAGGGCGCGACAACGGTCACGGGTATCGCGCAGGCACAAGCCGCCGTCGTTGCTGCGCAGGCGCGCTTAACGCAGGCCAAAGCGCAGGCCGCCGCCCAGCCCGCGTTAACGCAGGCTGCCATTCGACAGGCCCGCGCGAGTTTGTTTACGTCGCGGCAAACGCTCGCCCAAATTCAGCAGGGAACCGATCCGCAGGCTCGGGCGGACGCCCAAAGTGCCTACGCCTCGGCGCAGGCCAACTTGACGAACGCCGGGCTGCAACTCAAGCGGCAGCAGCAACTTGTCGATAAAGGCTTTGTCGCGCAGTCGTCGGTTGATATTGCGCAGGCCACCTACGATGTCGCCAAAGCGCAAACCGAGGCCGCGCAAACGCGGGCGCAAACCGTAGGCCAAAGCCAAACGGCGTCCATCGAAGCGGCAAAAAGCCGCGTCAACGAATCGCAGGAAGCCGTACGAACGGCGGAGGCGAACCGCGTACAAATCGACCTGCGCAAGCAAGATGTCGCAAACGCCGCCGCAACGCTCGCACAGGCGCAAGCGAATCTGCAAACTGCACTCGCCAACCGGGCGCAAATTTCTATACGCGGGGCCGATGTGCGCACGGCCCGTGCGCAAATCGCCCGCTCGCAAGCCTCGCTAACAAATGCCAAAATCGTGCTGGGTTCGACAACCATTCGCGCCCCGCGCAACGGCGTCATTTTGCAAAAATACGTCGAACAGGGCACGATCATTACGTCCGGCCAATCGTTCAACTCGCAGGGCACGAGCATTGTACAATTAGGCGACGTGTCCCGCGTTTTGGTGGACGCGGCTGTCGATGAGGCCGATATTTCTCAAGTGTCGCTCGGCCAAAAAGTCAAAATTACGCTCGACGCTTTGCCCGACAAAGAATTTGAAGGGCGGGTTCGTTTGATCGACCCGCGCGGCTCGACCGACCAGAACGTGACGACCATTCGCACGCGCATCGAAATTTTGAACCCCGAAGCCAATGTTTTGCGTCCGGGCCTCAACGCCGAATGCGAGTTTTTGGTGCGCGAAAAGAAAGACGTGCTGGTAATTCCAACCAAAGCCGTCAGGGGCGATAAGGGCAAGAAAACCGTGCAAGTCCTTCCGCAAACCGGCGATAAGGGCAAAGGCGGGCCGCAGCCCGAGCCGCAAACCCGCACGATTACGACCGGCATGGAAACCGGCGATTCGGTTGAAGTGGTGGACGGCCTCAAAGAAGGGGACACCGTCGTGACCGCGACCATCAAGCCCGGCGATATGAAGGGCGGCAAAGGCGGCGGGCCGGGCGACAAAGGGGGCTTCGGTGGCGGCGGCGGCAAGGGCGGCGGACGGTAGGGGCCGTGCGCTACATGAGTCACATGGGTTAAAACCCACGTCCAAAGGCCTTCGGCCAATTGTCCTCACGGACAAGCGGGATTGTTGGATTTACCGGTAAAACTTTGGGTCTCTCGTTGGCAGTATGACGCGCCGCCTCGCACTAATCCTTGTCCGAAGGACAACTGGCCGAAGGACAACTGGCCGAAGGCCCTTAGACGTGGGTTTTAACCCATGTGAGTTGGTATAACATAAAAACTATGGCAAGCGAAAACACACTACCGTCTGCGGCCCTCGCGCCGCCGCCCGTGCGGGAAACGCCCCCGCGCCGGACGCCGCTCTCGCCCGTGCCCGAACGCGCAGGCGGAAATGGGAACGGCGGTCGAAACGGCGTGCCGATATCACCGCAAGCGCCCAAACCCGCACCCGCGCCGACCCCGCACCGCACGATGCCCGTTATGGAAAACGTGCGCGTCGCATTGCTGGGGCTGTCCGCCAACAAAATGCGGGCCGCGCTTACGATGCTTGGAATTATTATCGGCGTCGCGGCTGTGATTGCCATGATTGCATTGGGGCAGGGGGCGCGCGAAAAAACGCTGGGCCAAATCAAAGCGATGGGTACGAACCTACTCCTCGCCGAACCGGACTTCGCGCGCGCTGGGGCCGTGCGGGGTAAGGCCGCGTCGTGGAACCGTTTGAAGGTCGCCGATATGGAGGCCATCCAAACCGAGTGCCCGTCAGTTGCTGCCGTGTCGCCCGATA
>CAXTBP010000261.1:0-6564 GCA_964241985.1 uncultured Armatimonadaceae bacterium
GAGCGTGTTCCAAACCGCGACGTGAAAATCGGCGTCCTGAAACAAGAACGTGAATTTTTTGAAGCCGACCGGCTTGAAGTCCTGCGGGACGCAGGTCGCGTAGACGGACAGCGTTAAACTGCGGATGATGGGATACGCCCCGAAAACCAAAAACAACAGCAAAAACGGCGCGATAAAGAAATACGGGGCCATCTTTTGCTGGCTTTTCAAATAGCCCGCCGACGCAACCGAAGAACGCGCCGATAACGACGAAACAACGGCCATAGTTAAAACGGATTCCTTGCTATTTGTTTACGTACGTCGTCGGCCCGGTTTTTGAGCGTCGCCCGCACGAACTCGTCAAAGCCTTGATCGCCGTTCGCCTTGTAATATTGAACGCTTGCGACAAGGGCCTCGCCGAACTTGCCCTTCGCGGTTCCGATAAACGGCGATGTGTACTGGAACGGAACCGACGGCGCAAGGTTTGCATATTGACGGCCCAGCGCTTGATTGCTCCAATACGGGCGCTTGGTGTCAAACGCGGGTTCGTTCCATGCGGATTTGACCGGCGGAATGATATTGGTGGCTTCAAACCGGCCCGCCAAATCTTTTTCGTTCAAGTACAGAAACTTGGCGAACTCCCACGCCAAATCTTTGTGGGTACTGTGCCGCGTGATGCCGAGCATGGTTCCGCCCCACGTACTCGTCGGCGCACCATCGGCGGTGACGCGGGGCAAAGGCATGAGCGCCATTTTGCCCGCCATTTTGCCGATGTCGGTTTCCATGCCTTTGGTACGCCAGTCCGGCGCGACCAAGCACACAAAATAGCCATCCTCGACGCCTTTGGCGATAACCGAACCATACGACGAACTCAAATTGTTGGCTATTTTAGTTTTACTTTTTTCGGCGACAAGCGGCACGTACCACTTCATCGTATCGACGGCGATTTCGTTGTCCATCGTCAAATTGCCGTTCGCGTCGAAATACCCGCCGCCGCGCTGAAACAAAGCGACCTCGATTTGATCCGAGCCGCCGTCCGACATTTCAATCATGTACCGTTTATCGGGAATGGTCAGTTTTTGACCGACCTTGATAAAATCGTCCCACGTGACGATTTTCGATACATCGACGCCTTCTTTCTCCATGATTTCGCGGTTGTAAGCGAGCATCACGGGGTGAACGTCGTGCGGCAGTCCGAAAATGCGGCCCCGGCTCGTGTACGGCGTGAATCGTGCGGCGACCATTTTATCCAGCAGACCGTCTTTGTTGACGCGGTCGGTGATGTCGGCGAACCCAATGTGATTCAGCGGGCCACGGAAAAACGTGCCCGCCGACGAAATCTCGATCTCGCACATATCCGGCACGTCCAAATCGGCCTGGAACGCGGATTGGAGCCGCTGGGCAAGCCCGGTATTGGCGACCAGTTGAATATCGACTTTCGTGCCGGGATGGGCTTTTTCAAATTCGGGAAGCGCTTTGAGATACGCCTCGTAGTGCGGCTTGGCGAACGTCCACATCGTCAAGTTCGCCGCAGTTTTGGGGGGTGGGGTTGCAAAAAGATACGCGCCGGACGCCAGCGCGAACGCAAAAAGGGCTAAGGCAGCCTTGCCAAAAGGAAACGATTCCATACCATATTGTATCGGATTGTGCCGACTTTATGAAATGTTTCACTAAACGGCGCGACAGTAAAATCGGCGGACACAGTACAAGCGTTTTCCTCGTTCATTCGCGCTTTGCGGGCGGGCCTTCCTTCCGCGCTACATCCAGTGCCTGCTCCATCGACAGCGCGTACCCCTCGTTCCACGCCGCCGCGAATTCCTCCTCGCCCAGTTCAGCTTTCATCTGCTCTATCCGAGCGTCAAACTTCGCTTGCTCATCAGGAATCCTTGTAAGGCCAATACGCTCTCTTAGCGCCTGCGCCGCCGCCAGAAAGACGATAGACTGCCAAACCTCACCCGCGTCACGGCACAAGCCCGACATCCTACCTAAATAGTCCTGCGTAGCACTTTTGTTGTCAACTCCAACAAAGAACGTAAGACTTTCCACATACAAAGAACGCGCTGTCGCGCTATCGCCTTCCGCTTTGGCAAGCCCCCCCAGACTACCCTGTAAAACTGCCGTGAGTCCTTGGTCGCCAATCTCACGGGCCAAACGCATCCCCTCCATGAGCAGCGACCGGGCATTCAGATTGTCGCTTTCGCCATGTGCAATGCCCGTAAGGCCTGCAAGGTAAAGAAGGATAAACGCAATTGCCCTTTTGTTGCCGGATTCACGACGCAAGGCGAGTGCCTCCTCGTAAAACGAACGGGCGGACGCAGCATCCCCAGCAAACCAGCCCATTGTTGTCAGCCCATCAGCAATACCGTTTGGGTCGCCGATCTCACGGTAAAGAGCAAGGGCCTGCTCATAGAAAGACTTTTCCTCCGCTCTTTGCGACTGACGGGAGGCGAGCAGAGCCAAGCCCTGCAAAACGGAGGCCATGCCGCCCTTGTCGCCAACCTCACGATAGAGCGACAGGCTCTGCTCGTACAGCGTCCGGCTCGTCGCGTATTCGGCGAAACCGATACAAATACGTCCCATGCCACACAGGGCAAAAGCGATGCCGCTCTTGTCGCCGATCTCACGATAAAGGACAAGGCTTTCGTCGTACAAAGATTTTGCCGCAGAATATGCCCCCTTAACGCTTTGGCACATCAGCAAAAAAGCCGACGCGCTGAGCGCATCTGCAACCGCCTTTTGTGCAGCTTGACTTGCTTGTGTGGCGGAAACCTCTCCTCGGGGTTTAGCGGGTTCGCCATCTGCTGGTCGGACTGCTTGGTGTGCTGCAAGTGCCCGACCGACAAATTCACGTCCTTCGCCAACATAGCCGCGCATATTCCAAAATTCTTTGAGCAAACTTACCAGACGCAGGCCCATCAGCACCCTTGTCGTCCTTGCTTCCCCTGTTTCTCTTTTCGCTTCTAACGGCGCGTCGTCGGAAACACAAAAGTCAATCGCGGCGCGAAAGTTGTCGTACTCCGTTTCTAACCGGTTCAGCCACACTATCTGCTTCGGCCCATTCAACTTCGTCTGAGCTTCCTCCGCAAGAGTAATGAAGCAGGCGATATATCGTTCGCTGATCGTTTCCCCCTCGCCGCTCACATCCATCTTTTCGGCCCCGTACTGGCGAAGCGTTTCCAGCATTCGGTAGCGGGCCGCGCCCGATTCGGCTTCCGCACCGTCGATTTCCTCGACTACTATGAGCGACTTGTCGGCAAGGCTCGTGAGTAAGTCCAGCACTTCCAAATCTTCCACTGGGTCAAAGCCGCACACGCTTTCCGCCGCTTCGAGCGTCCATCCACCCGCGAAAACCGACAGCCGCGTAAGCATCGTTTTCTCTTTCTCGGTCAGAAGGTCATAGCTCCAGTCCACGAGGGCGCGCAACGTTTGCTGACGCGGTAGGGCGGCCTTGTCCCCGCCCGTAAGCAAGCGAAACCGGGTGACTAATTTATCGTTGATTTGCTCGACCGCAAGCGAGCGAACCCGCGCCGCCGCCAATTCAATCGCCAGCGGAATACCGTCCAAATGAAAGCACAGTTGGGCCAGCGCGGGCGCGCTCTGATTGGTCACGACGAAATCGGGCTTGACGGCTTGCGCCCGCTCGATAAAGAGGCGCACGGCCTCGAACTGCGACAAATTCTCCGCCGTCGCGGTCTTTGCTTGGGTTTGCGTGGGAAGCGACAGCGACGGGATGCGGTAGGTGGTTTCCCCGCCGATACCCAGAGGCTCCCGGCTCGTCGCCAAAATCTTGACTTGTGGACACGCCCGGAGCAAAGCCGCCGTAAGCTGCGCGCAGGCCGCCAAAAGGTGTTCGCAGTTATCCAGCACGAGCAGCAGCGTTTTGTCTTTGAGCCAACTGGTCAGCGTTTGCGTTACGGTTTGACCCGCTTGTTCCTTGACGCCCAAAACCGACGCGATGGCTTGCGGAACCAGCAACGCATCCGACAGCGGCGCGAGTTCGATTTGCCAAGCCCCGTCCGAATAAGCGTCTAAAACGTCGGCGGCGACTTGCAGCGACAAGCGCGTTTTGCCCGACCCGCCCGCACCCGTCAGCGTCAGCAAGCGCGTTTTGGCAAGGAGCGCGGTCGCATCGGCAATCGGCTTTTCCCGCCCAATGAAGGACGTGAGCTGCTGCGGAAGATTATTTGGCGTCGTATCGAGGGTTTTGAGCGGTGCAAATGCGTCGGTCAGGCCGGACGCAGTGACCTGAAACACGTGTTCGGGCCGCTCCAAATCTTTGAGGCGGTGCAATCCCAAATTCCGCAGGCCAACCCCATCGGGCAACCGGTCGCGCACGAGTTCGTAAGTCGCTGCCGACACGAGCGTTTGCCCGCCGTGCCCCGCCGAAAGCAGACGGGCGACACGATTAACCGGCGGCCCGAAATAATCGTTGTCGCGCTCTTCGACGGTTCCGGTATGCAGCGCCATTCGCACTCGCAGCAGCGTTTGCTCGGGCCACGGCTCGGCAAGCAGCGCGGTTTGCGCGGCGATTACGGCGTCAAGAGCGGACGGCGCACTGGCAAACGCGGCGCAAAAGGCGTCCCCGATGGTCTTGAACACAACACCGCCCGCGCCTAAAATAGCGGCTCTAAGGAGGGCGTCATGGCGGGCAAGGGCCGTTTGCATGGCGACCGGCTGCGTTTCCCACAGTTTGGTACTGCCTTCAATATCGGTTAATAAAAAAGTAACTGTGCCCGAAGGAAGGGTGGTTTGTGGCGTCATGGTGGCGTAGTTGATTATAACCCACTACGCTAACGTAGCAGAAATATATAATGTATGCAGCGGAAGAAAGTTAAAAAGAAAATGACGATAAAACCGTTTAAGGAAACACTTTACAACGAACTGCAATATGACTCTTTCGCGGCGGCCTATCTTGAAGACGCACTTACAGACAGCATAGAGGAATTTTTGGTCGCGCTTCGCCATATCGTTAAAGCGCGAAGCGGCGGAATAGCCCAAGCCGCCGAAGACGCCGACGTAACGCGCGAAGCCACCTACCGAATGCTTTCGGAAAAAGGCAATCCCGCTTTCCGCTCGGTACAAAAAATGCTCAACGCGGCGGGCCTTAAATTTTCCATAGATATCGCCGCAACGGACGCGCGCGAACCGGTGAACGCTTGACGCATTAGATGGCTTCTACGACCGAGGCGCACACCATTTCGAGGACGCGGCGCAAAGCGTCTTCGCCGTTTCGGCTGCCGTCGTGGAATGGGGTCGCGGGGATGGGTTTCCAGTCGTCGCGGGATGTATTCGGCGCGGGCTGCGGCAAGCCCGTGAGGGCGGGGTCGTACTGGTTGTTTCCGCCGCCCATTTTGTAAATCACCAGATCCAGCGACGGCACGACGTACAAGCAAAATCCGCCCGCGCCCGATTTGAAAAAAGCGTCGCGGGGCGCGCCTGCGATGTGCCCGTCCGCGTTGTGCTCGAACATCAAACTAAACGGCGTGTGCCGGTTGAATTGCCCTAACTGCGTGTGGCACATCTGGATATAGTCGGAGGGCACGAGCGACCGCTTTTCCCACATCCCGCCGCGCAGCAAGCAGTAACCGAAGCGAAGCGCGTCCGTGGAATGTAAAGCCGTGCTTCCGGCCCCGTTCGCGTGCGGCAAAACCGTGTCTACACCGTCGATTTTTCTATTCAAGCAGTACGCCCACGGCCCCCAGCCCATCGGGCCAGCGAGCCGCGTCTGGATATAGTCCTGCAATTCCATACCGGTCATGTGTCTTAGAACCATCGATGCGACATGCGGCGACGGCGACGAGTACGAATACCCGCCTCCCGCGTTCGTCCAAAGTGGCGTGTTCAGCGACGATCCGTCCAAATCGCGCAAATTCTGCCCGCCTCCGGGCGGCGAAAGCGGCACGACATTTCCGTCCACGACGCCCGGCGCGCTTCCTTCCCCGTGATAGCCCGCCGTCATGCAAAGCAGATGCCCCAGCGTAATGTCGGCTTTTCGCGGATCGTTCAGCGGCAACGCTTCCGGCAAATACCTTTCCGTGAAAACTTTTTGGTTCAAGCCGTCGGGAATTTTGCTTTTGAACTCGCGGAGCATCACACCGCACGCGATACTCGTAAACGCCTTGCCCGTGGACGCCATATCGGGATTGACGTTCCGCTGGGCGCGGCCCGCGTACCGCTCCAACACCAGATAGCCATTGCGCACCACGCACAACCCGACGTTCGCGCTGCACCGTTCGGTAAACGCCCACGCCTGTTCGAGCCGCATTTTATCCACGCCCGCGCGCTTTCGCATCTCACCCGCGTCCGTCAGCGTGCGCCAGCCGCCTTTGGAATCCGGTGGCGGAAAATACGGTGCGGCAGGTTTCGCCGCTTTCGCTGTTGCCCGTGCGGGCGCGACCGTTTCAAGCGCCGCCAGCGACGAAGCGGATAAAAGTAGGGCGCGGCGCGACAAAGAAACTGGGGAAGTTTTGAGGGACGTCATTGTGCGGTTAGGTTCGCCGAGCAAGCGGCAGAGTTCCTGCACCATCGGCTCAGAGACATGAACGTCCCTGCCTAAGCCCTTCGGGCACGATGTCCCTGCCGGGA
>CAXTBP010000262.1:0-6550 GCA_964241985.1 uncultured Armatimonadaceae bacterium
GCACAAAAACCCGACAATGTTGACGAGTATCGTGCTGGGGTCAATGTTGAGACTTTTGAGGAGTTCCATTTTAGTTTTTTACGCAGGCTGTGTCACATGGATTGAAATCCACGTCTAAGTGACCATTTCATGCAAGCATGAAAGGCCGGTTGTCCTTCGGACAAGAAGAACGTAAATGCGGCGTTTGCGGCTGAACCGTTGGTTTCGTGCAATGCCCTCTGCTTGTCCGAAGGACAACTGGCCCGTTTCGTGCCTCAGCACGAATATGCGGTCATTCAGACGTGGATTTCAATCCGCGTGACACATTACACCCTACCGCTCCTTCCCAATCCGCCGCGATGACCGAAGTCACGCCCTGCACGTTTTTCGTTCGGGTACGATGAAAGGGTCATGAACCGCTTGGATGCGCTGCGCCGCGTGTTATTTTTGAAACAGTTGCCCGACGACCTACTGCAAACGCTGTGCCGGGCCGGTTATGAAAAAACGCTTGCGCTCGGCGAAATGCTGTTTGACGAAGGCGATAAATGCTTGGGCCTTGCGGTTGTTTTGCGCGGCAAGATTAAAGTGGTCAAGCGTGACAGCCGAAACCGCGAAATCGTGCTGGGCATGGAAACGCAGGGCGCGAGTTTGGGCGATCTGGCCTTGTTCGACGGCGGCAATTATCCGGCCTGCGCCGAAGCCGTGCAAGCCGATACCATCGTTTACCTTGTGCCGCGCGCTCGGTTCGAGGAAATTTCCCGCGCCCATCCCGAAATGTCGCAAGCGGCGGTGCGCGCCCTTGCCGTCGAGTCGCGCAAGCTCATGGAAATGCTCAAGGCGCAGGCTCTGCACACGGTTCGCGCCCGGCTTGCGGCTTATTTGCTCCATGCGGCAGGCGAAGCGGACACCTTCACGCTCCCGGAAACGAACGCAAGCATTGGGCTTCACGTTGGAACGGTGCGCGAAGTGATTTCCCGCACGCTGCACACTCTGGACGACGAAGGCGTGATTTGCTTGCAGGGCCGAACCGTAACGCTCCTTGATCGCGCTCGCCTTCGCAGCCTCGCCGACACCAACTAAACCGCACTCGTCGCAAAGGAAACCGCCTGCCCAATTGCGTACCTAAACCCAAAGGAAACGCCCTGATGCGAAACTCGACCGAACTCGACGATTATCTGTTTGATTTGCGCGGCTATTTGATTTTGGAAAATGCGATTGACGCCGATTTGCTTTCCGAACTCAATACGGCCTTTGACCACTTCCCCGATTTGGAATGGGGCCATTGGTGGGGCAACGTGCAGCGCTTCGACAACAACGGCAACGCGGGCCTTGAACTGCAAAACATCGTTGAGGGCGGGCCACCGTTTGAAAAACTGATCGACCATCCGTCGTGGATCAACTTGGTGCGCCATTACTGCGGCGACGAAGCCAGTTACTCGCAGGGCGTGTTCATCGACGAGTGCTTCGCGTCCATTCGGCGCACGGGCGGCTATTTCCCCGTGCACAGCGGCGGGTATCAAGGTTCGACGCGCGGCACGTACCGCTATATGGACGGTGTTTTTCGGTGCGGGCAGGTCAATATCCTGATGGCCCTGACCGACATCGGGCCGGGCGATGGCGCAACGATGGTTATTCCCGGCAGCCACAAATCGCAGATCCCCCACCCGCGCAAACCGGACTATCAATCGCCGATGGACGCGATGGAAGGCGCAATCGAAGTCCATCTGAAAAAGGCGACGCCCTGCTGTTTGTGGACGGCATCGCGCACGGGGCAAGTTCGCGTACCAGTGCCGGTGAGCGGCGCGTCGTCATTTACCGCTACGGCGTTTCGTGGGGCAACACGCGCTACGGTTATCGCTATTCCGACGAACTCCTTGACCGTTTGACACCTGAACGCCGAAAGGTTTTGCAGCCCATCAAACCGCGCTTACCCGAAGCCGGACAGACCGCGCCCCTACCAAAAAATAATGGCGGCTATTAACGTATACCGGAAAGCGGCATAACCGAACGCGGAATTGTGGAGTTTGTTTATTCATGACAAAATGTTTTGCGGGCGTATTTATCGCAATTGGCTTTGGGCTTCTTTTTGCACCCCTTGCGGGTCACGCACAGTCGCCCGGCGCGACCTTCCGTACCGACTCCTACCTGCGCACTCCCCCGTATCCGTTGCGGGGCGTTTTAAGCGCGAACGGTAAGGGCTATCTCATAGAGCCGCCCTCGGAAATCGCGGGGCCGGGCGTCCGCGAAGTGTTCGCGTATCCCGACGGCAACCGCGTCGTGGTTCTGCGCGTCGCTTATCGCCCGCTTCCCGATTTGCTGCTTGGCGTAGGCAGTACACTACCCCTCGCCCCGCAGCCCGTGCCGGGCGAAGCGTCGCTTATCCTATGGAACGCCGCTACCCGCAAATCGACACTACTCTGGCGGCAGCGTATCGAGCCGAACGAGCGCATCACTTTTCGATTTCAAGGCAGTTTGCCCAACGTGAACCGCGCCGAAGCGAGTGACCGTGCGATTGTCGGGTTCAACGTAACCACGCCGGACAACCCAAAGCAAATCGCTCGGCAGATGCTGCTGCTTGTGGATGCCGACCGCGCGACCGCACGTCAAGTCAACTTGTCCTTAAACGACTACGCTTGGACGAATACCTCCCCGACCCTTCCATTCGCGGCCCTTGTTGGCTGGGAGGCAGCGACCGATGCGCGGCTTCGTTTCGTGCGCCCCGACGGTTCGCTGACCGCGCCCATCGTGCAGCCCGGCCCGATTTATTGGAAAGGATGGCGCAACGATGGAACCGTGTACAGGGGTTTGCAAATCGTTCCGTCGGCTACCGACCCGAAAATCGTTTCGTACAAATGGTTCGACGCCAATCCTAAAACCGGTGCGCTCACGCCCATTGCAACGCCGCCAAAAAGCAACGAGGTCGAAGCAGAACCGCCCGCGCCGGAAACCCTGCCCGACCTCGTTTTGACGGTGCGTCCCCCCCTACCGCAAAGTGAAACGCAAACCGCGTCCGTTTGGCTGCAAGCAAAAGCCGAAACGCAAAGCGGGAATATAAAAACTAAACCGGAAGCGGTTTTGGTATCGGCGGAAGGCGAACCGGTGTTTTTGCTGCCGCGCGCCGCACTGTATTTATCAAATGGCGCGCTCTACGCCGCATTCATTCAAAGCGTCAACGCCGCGACACTAAGCGCCATTCAGAAAAAGCGTCAGCGAGATACCGTGATTGGTTACACCAAACAAATCGGTTTGGGCCTGCTTAGGTACATTCAGGATAACAACGAGAAATTCCCGGCCTCGGCGAACGGGCTTTCGGGCTTGATCGGGCCGTACCTAAAAAATTCGAGCGTGCTCAACGGATTCGTGTATACGCCGCCGACCCCGCTCAGTCAGGCGGGCATGGATAACGTCAGTCAGGTCGTTTTAGGCCACCTTCCCGGCGACGGCGGCAAGGCGGTTTTGTACGCCGATGGGCATGTCAAATGGCAGGAAACGCCGTAGAGTTAGCGTTCTAAGCTCCACGACTGCAAATCGCGGAGAAGGGCGTGGGCGGTCATGTCGAGATGGATGGGCGTAACGGAAATATAGCCGTCGCCGGTTGCGCGCGTGTCGGTTCCTTCGCGGGTTTCGGCGTCGTGGATTTTTCCGCCCAGCCAGTAGTAGGGTTTGCCCGACGGGTCGATGCGCTTGTCCAGTCGATCCACATACTGCCGGTCGCCGGTCGTGGTGACTTTGACGCCCTTGATCTCGTTTGCGGGCAGGTTGGGCACGTTGACATTGAGGAGCGTGTGCGTGGGTAAGCCGTGCCAGGCGACAAGACCTATCAGTGGATCGGCGATAAAATCGGCGGCGGTTTCGTAATGGAGGTCTTTGTCGTAGCTCGTCGTCGAAACGGCGATAGCGGGTTTGCCCAAAATACAAGCTTCCATCGCCGCCGCGACCGTGCCCGAATACAAAACGTCCCAGCCTAAATTGGGGCCGTGGTTGATGCCGGACACGACCATATCTACGCCTTCGTCCTTGACCACTTCGTCCAAACCGATGAGGGCGCAGTCTGACGGAGTACCCGATGGCGCGTAGGCCATGCTGCCGTCCGCCAAGCGAACCTGCGCGATGCGAAGGGGTTTGTGCAGCGTGATGGCGTGACTTGCCGCCGAGCGGGGCCGATCCGGGGCGCACACAATGACGGTGTGCCCGCGCTTTTCGATGCCGATTTTAAGGGCGAGCAGGCCGGGCGCGTGAACGCCGTCGTCGTTGGTGAGAAGAATACGAAGGGGCCGCTGATCAGGATTCGGCTCGGCGGGGGCAACAGAAATAGGCGAAGACATACGGAAAGCAGTATACCGGATTGGCTTCCTTCGCGCCTTTCCAAAACACCCAAAGCCCTCGCCCTTTCGCATTTTGCGAAAGGGCGAGGGCTTTGGGTGTTTACCGTTTACTGCCCGGATGATTCGGTGTAGGCGTAGGAATCCGGCGATTCTTCGCCCAGCGCGGCGTCGAGTTTTCGCAAGGTTTCCTCGATAAGGGCCATCGCTTGATCCCCTTCGTACATATCGCGGTGTTCGCGCAGTTGGTCGCGCACTTTGCCAATCTGGTCGCGGTCACTGGCGGATAGGGCTTGGCCCGCCCGCTGTAATAACACTTCGCGTTCTTCGGTCGTCGTATCGCTTTCCATTTGGTGCGTATGGGACATAAAATCAGGCAATCCTTTCAAACAAGCATCGTACTCTGGTATGGCTATACCCACGCGCGGCGCAAGCTAAGACAATGCCGGTTCGCCAAAATTTGTTTTTAGCGGCGCAAACTTTGCACACAGTTTGCAAGCGTATCTAAAGCAAAGGCCAAATCGGTTTGGCTTGTGTGTCTGCCCATTGAAAAACGAACGCCCGATTTTGCCAGCGCAAGCGGCAAGCCGAGGGCGAGCAAAACGTGCGAGGGGTCAATGGAACCGGACGCGCACGCCGACCCGCCCGACACGCACACGCCCGCCATATCGAGAGAAAGAAGCAGCGATTCCCCGTCCACATTTTCAAAAGCAAAGTTCGCGTTATTGGGCAGGCGCAACGTTGGATGCCCGTTCAGGCGCGAGCAGGGAATGGTTTGTAAAACGTCGCGGATGAATTGATCGCGTAAGAGCGTTAAGCGGGCGGCGGTTTCGTCGCGCCACGCCGGAAGGAGTTCGCAGGCTTTCCCGAACCCGACAATCGCGGCGGCATTTTCGGTTCCGGCCCGCTTTTCGCGTTCCTGCTGTCCGCCGTGCAACAGCGGCGTAAAGTTCACGCCGCGCTTTACCCAAAGTGCGCCCGCGCCTTTCGGGCCGTAGATTTTATGGGCGGAAAGCGTCATCAAGTCCGCGCCCAGCGTTCGCACGTCAAGTGGCAGTTGCCCCAGCGTTTGCACGGCGTCCGTATGCAATAGCGCGCCCAGCGCGTGTACGGCTTCGGCGATTTCCTTTATCGGCTGAATCGTCCCGATCTCGTTATTGGCGTGCATCACGGAAACGAGCGCGGTTCGGTCGGTTATCGCATCCGCGATGGCGCGGGCGGAAACGAGGCCGGTTTCATCGGGCGCGACGAACGTAACGGAAAAGCCGAGTGCCTCGCGCACGAAATGGGCGCAATCCAAAACGGCGTGGTGCTCTATAGTCGTCGTGACGAGATGATTTTTACCTTTGTCGCAGGCCGCAAGCAAAAGGCCGACAAGGGCCGTGTTGTCGGCCTCGGTTCCGCCCGACGTGAAGTAAATTTCCGATGGGTGCGCATTTATCGCGCTCGCAACGTGATCGCGGGCCAAATCAACGGCACGGCGCACGATTTGCCCGGTTTGATGCACGGACGAAGCGTTGCCGAAGTTTTCGCTTAGAAACGGCAGCATCGCGTCGCGCACGAGTGGGTCAAGCGGCGTCGTGGCGGCGTAGTCCAGATAGATCGGTGGTTGCATTGGTGGGTATCACGGGCCGGTAAACGGCCCGTGCGATTAAGAATGCGTTCTACGGGCGTTCCATTTGGAAGCGGTCGTTGGTTCGCGTGTAGGCGGACGGCCCGTTGACGCGACCAATAAGGTTCATTTCTTCCGCCCGCACATTTCCGTCGTCGCCAACAAACGCATCGTCCACCGAAACGTGGACGATTTCTATAAGCAAAATACGGTTTTTGCCGACCGTAATCGCCTGCGCCAATTGTCCTTCCAGCGCGGCGGGGGCGTCGGCGAGGCGCGGCACGGCAACTTTGACGGAGGGCGCAGTCGCAAGTTGGGCGTGGGTGACTTCACTGGTTCCGGTCGGCAAAGCCGCCGAGGTGGCGTTCATTTTCTTGGCGACGGCTTCGCTGACCAAATGTACAACGCACTCACCCGTGCGCTCCAAATTCGCCGCCGTGTCTTTCGGCCCGCCTTCGGGCCGCTCGCCGACACTAATCACGACGAGCGGCGGCGAATCGCCCAATACGTTGAAATACGAAAATGGCGCGGCGTTGATCGTGCCATTTTCGTTTTCGGTGGTTACCCACGCAATCGGGCGCGGAATAACGAGGCTGGACAAAAGCCGGTACACGCCACGCGGCGGTAAGGCGTCGAG
>CAXTBP010000263.1:0-6535 GCA_964241985.1 uncultured Armatimonadaceae bacterium
TGAATGCGGGCCGTAATCGCGTCCGTGATTTCGGGCAGGGCTGGGTGGCAATAATCGGGGATGAACTTGATGCCGTTGTATTCGGGCGGATTGTGCGAGGCGGTCAGCATCACGGCCCCGGCCAAATCGCGGGCGCGAATGGAATACGCGACAACCGGCGTGGGCGTATCGCGGTCGGGAACCAAAACCGGAATGCCGTTTGCGCCCAAAACATCGGCGACCACGCCGCAAAACTGTTCACTCAGGAACCGTGCATCGTACCCGACGATAACGCCCTTTTGCGCCTTGCCCGTTTCGTTCACATGATCGGCAATCGCCTGCGCGACAAGGGCGACATTATCAAAGGTGAACTCGCGGGCCATCACGGCCCGCCATCCATCGGTTCCAAACGCAATTTTCGACGACGCAATCATAAAAAGAAAATCCTAACAAAAAGTGGCTTTGGTTTCAGGTTACCCCAAAATGGCGCGGTCGCTTTAATTCCTGCGGGTGAATTTGCAGGCGGGTACAATACGAAGCATGAGCGCGAACGTTTTTTTGAAGAAGCTGCGGCTGCGAAATTTCCGCTCGGTGCGCGACACCGAGATTACGTTTGACAACCCACTTTTCCTCGTCGGGCGCAACGGCTCCGGTAAAAGCAACGTTGTGGACGCCATCGCATTTTTGGCGGATTGTGTTAATTTGTCATTGAAAGCGGCTGTAGAAAAACGCGATTTCTTGAGCCGTGGCGTTTACATTGGAACTGATAATGAATGGCCTTACATTGAAATAAACGTAGAGTTTGGTGTTGGTAATCCCTCTAAAGGAGTGGCTGATGCAGAAGGTTTTTATCATTTACGCCTCAAAATAGTTCGTACCAAAACCGAATTCGAGGACGGAGTCAGCGTCCAATTCAATAGCAACTACCTGATTGATTATGAGGAATGTTCTGTCGAAAAAAATGGAAATCGGTATTTTTTCAAGCGAAACGATGACAAATTTCAAACAAATATCGCCGGAATAAATCCTCATCTTGGTTCGCAAAATTTGGCTCTGACAGTCGTTGGAGGCGTTGAAGAATTTGCGTTGCCGGCGGATAGTTTTGCTGCCATGCGGGTTTACCATATTGAACATCAAAAAATTCGCACCGTGGGGGGGGGGCAGTCCGTCGCAGTCTCTAAACACAAATGGTGAAAATGTTGCCGGTGTTTTGCAATACTTGAAACAAACAAAAGGGCGAGCCAACCTACTTGAGGTTAACAAAACGTTAAACGTCATTGGGCCGGTTGAAATAAGTTTTTCGCCTATTGCCAACAAAGACGGCACATTTAACTTGTTAGGCCTTCAGAAAATAGAATCAGAATTCAATACCAGTCATTCTATCTCTGGCTACTCGCAAGATTATTTTTCAGACGGCACACTTCATGCGCTTGGCGTATCTGTTGCACTGCAACAAGATCCACTACCATCAGTACTTGTCATTGAGGAACCCGAAAATAATCTGCATCCCGGCTCACTTAACGCTATCGCCGATTTAATTGAGGAGGCGTCGCGCAAAACGCAGGTCATTATCACAACACACAGCCCGGATTTGTTGGACGCTAAATGGATTGAGCCGGAAAACCTGCGCGTCGTAGAATGGGAAAACGATGCGTCGCGCGTGGCGGAACTTGCCGAAATGCCTAAATCCGCCCTGCGGACGCACTTAATGTATGCGGGACAACTAATGCGGGCTAATGCACTTGATCCAGCCCCGGAAAAAAGTCCGGTTGTTGCTGCGCCATGATCAAAGCGGTAAGCGAAGGCAAAGGTAAGGTCAGTGCGCTACCCACGCTATTGCGGCGTCTTACCTATGATCTGGGCGTGTATGACATTCCCGTAGATGGCAAAGCATTATTTTGTCCTAAAAACAAAATGGTAGCAGATGAAACCGAGTTCAAGCGTTACTTGCATTTGTGCAAGTCAGTGCCGGGGGCTACGGCGGCCCTGTTTTTGTTTGATGCGGATGATGATTGCGCCCGCGACTGCGTTCCGCAAATGCGGCGATGGGCGCAGGTATTCGCGCCCGATTTCCCCTGCGCGATTGTGATGGCCCGGCGCAAGTACGAGGCGTGGTTTTTGGCGGCACTGCCTTCGCTTCGGGAAAAGTACGGCATGGCCGCCGATGCAGTTTATATAGGCGACCCAGAGCGAAAACGGGGTGCAAAAGAGGCGTTGCGGGAATTTGTACCGGGATATAAACCGTCCACGCATCAAGCGTCTTTGTCGGCAGAGGTAAACTTAGCGGAAGCGTTTCGCGGGGCCGGTTCGTTCCAAAAACTAACGCGCGAACTTTGCCGCCTTTTGGAAGCGTTGGGCCGAACGCCCATTGTTCCCGAGACTTGGCTTGCGAGCGACACCTAAAAGGAGCGCGCAACGGCGTTATGGTTGCCGATGCGGGTATGCTGATTACGTTATGGAATGCCCTGCTATATCGTTGGTTTGGTTCAAGCGCGTAGGGAAAATTCTTCTCATTTTTGCTATTTCTGCCGCACTTTACATTGTTTCATTTTTTGCTGTTTTTGCTGATACGTTCTTGTGCGATGAAGGTAAAAATGTCGCTACCAATAGCGACCAAACCCCCGTATACAAGCACATCGTTGGGCCTGTCCCCAGCGCCTTTGTCTGTGAAGGCAGGCATGACCGGGGCGCGGCAAATGGAACGCGCCGCTTCACAGGAAAAGAGTGGCCTTTTGTGGTTTATCGACCACTGGTGACTTTGTATAAGCGCAATCGAATTCCCGAAGTCAAAAAAGTGGACGACTATTTTCTTAAACACGAATACGATAATATTCGGTGACCCTTAGGCGCGTTGCACTGCATATAAAGCGTGAAGCGACAAAGAAAACTGCCCCCCGCAAAAAAAGCGGAGGGCAAGCGCGGCAGAATTTAGATAACCTGCATGGGCATGAGGACGCACAGGTAGTCGGAGGCTCCGTCGCCGATGGGGCGGAGGATGCCGGGGCGCAACGGTTCGGTGAGTTCGAGGACGACGCCTTCGGTTTCCACGACGTTCAGCACGTCGTTCATGTATTTGGCGTTGAAGGCGATTTGGATGTCGTCGCCTTCGCGGGCGACCTCGATCTCTTCGCGCATACTGCCGACCGTACCCGACTCGGCGGATAACACGAGGGTCGCGCCTTCCGTGGACAACACGACGCGGTTGGCGTTGTCGCGGGCGACAATGGCCGCCCGCTTGACGGCTTTGGCGAACTCGCCCGCTTCAAGGGTCAATTTGCGGTCGTGCGAACTGGGAATGACGCGCTCGTAGTTGGGGAACTGGCCTTCCAAAAGGCGCGTGACCATGCTCGTCGTGCCGATTTCAAACCGGGCCTGCCCTTGCGCGAGCGAAATCGTAATCAAGTCCTCGTCGGACGCCAAGCGCAGAATTTCGTTGAGGGCGCGGGCGGGAATAACCGCGTTCGCTTCGCCTTCTCCGCCCGGCAGTTCCGCCGTCCGAACCGCCAAGCGGTGCGTATCGGTCGCCACCATTTTAAGGCTCGTGCCGTCGAAGGCGATAAGGACGCCCGTCAAAATGGGCCGGGACTCGTCGGTGGATACGGCGAAAAGCACGTGCCGGATCATATCGCGGAGCAGTTCGCCGCCAATCGTGAAGGATGCGGTCGGGGCGACATCGGGCGGGGCGGGGAACTCTTCGGCGGGAAGTCCGAGCAGGTTTACGTCGCTGCGGGCGCACCGAACGTTGATTTTGTTGCCGCCGTCGGGCCGGTCGAGCAGCACGTCGGCATCGGGGAGCGCGCCCAGCATTTCGGTGAAGATGCGGGCCGGAAGCGTGAAGCCCGCCTCGTTTTCGTCGTCGTCCATGCCTGCCTGCAAACGGGCGGGCAAACGGCATTCCATCCACATTTCCAGATCGGTCGCCGTCAGTTTCAGGGTTCCATCGCCCTGCGGCTGGGCCAAAATGTGCGACAAAATCGGCAGGGTCGAGCGACCGGAAACCGCGCGACCGGCGGTTTGAACGGCTTCGTATAAATCTTTACGGGGACAAACAGCTTGCATAATAAAAACTCCTCAAAAGTTGAAAGTGTCAAAAAATATCAAACGGCGAAAATCAAGTGCATTGCCACAAAAACTTGCCCTGCGGCATTTCGTCTTGTGATGGGGTTGTTAAAAATAGATAGGCCATTCCACCACCGCCATAGTTGGGGCCGTCGCAGCGGTATGTGTTATCATCGGAAACGTAAAGCGCAGATGGCCCACCGGGCGGCGGAACCCATCCTTCGCGCGGCTTTTCCTCGTGTCGCTGTTTTGTCACTTCGTCCCATCGGTACACAGGGCAAAAGGCTTGCATCGCGCTTGGCGGCAGCCCATGAAAGAATAAACTGCTGTCAAACTGTCCGGCGAAGCGAAACGGCGGAACCGGCGGGCCTTCGGGAAACTGAACCCACGCGGGCAGGCTGCCGAGTTTGGTTGTGTTGTACAAGGTACTCCACGATTCTCCAAGCAGGTCGCCCTTTAATTGAACATCGGAAAAGGTTGTCGCTTCCGCTTCGGGCACAACGTCTTCGGCTTGTCGCCATGCTGCAACAAATGCTTCGGTTTCCGTCTGCGCCCCGCTTGGTTCGGGCGCGTAAGTCCAGCCGCTTCCACGTTCACTTTCTTCCAAAATCAAAACGGAGTTCGCGCCGCTGTCCATATCCCACGTTCCGCAGATGCCGGGATCGTGATTGCACATAAATGCCATCAAAACGCGCCCGTTTTTTCCTAAGTCCAATCGTTCGGCGTCGTGCTTAAGCGTGAATAGGTGCGACAGCGGCAAGCCGCATTCGCCGCACACCGGCCACTTATCGGGCGGCAGACCATAAGGCAGACCGCCGAACTTTTCCACCAGTTCGGTTTCTTCGGGCAACAAAACGCCGAGGGCAAGTTCGGGCACGAAATAACGCATAGGTTTCGTTTAGCCCAGCGCAATCGGGAGGGCGTACTGCGCGGCCTCGCCTGCGGTTTCGGTCGGCGCGGGCGATAGGTGAGCGTTGTCGTTTCGCAGGCGGGCAAGGACGCGGGCGCGGAAGGCGTCGGACGCGACGACTTCGCCCGCTTCGCCGCGCAACCGCTCGCGCGTGATGCGGAGGCTTTGCGCTTCCCACGCGGCGTCCCGGTCGTGGAGCAGAAACGCTTCCACGCGGCGGCGGGTTTCGGTCGGCAAAGCGTCGTCCAAATAGGGGCCGATGAGTTCGCGCAGGTTTTCGCGTTCGTCGTTTGGCATACGGTTTTCTTTCTAATCCTTCCACGCTTCGGCGAGTTTATCGCGCAAACCGCGCCGGGCGCGGTACAGCAGCGATTTTGTCGCGGCTGTCGTTTTGCCCAAAACGTGCGCGGCTTCGCTGTGCGGTACGTCTTCCAAATCGCACAGCGTCAACACCGTGCGCCATTCTTCGGGCAACGAATCGAGCGCCGCCAAAAGTTCGCGCCGCTCGCGCCGCCGTTCGGCCTCGCCCTCGACATTCGCGCCGTCCGATTCCAAATGCTCGGCTTCCGGCGAAGTGAGCGAAAGCGTCGGCAAACGAAGCTGCCGTCGCCTGTCGGCGGCAAGGTTGCGAACGATGGCAAACAGCCACGGCCCAAACCCACCGCCGTCGCCGGTTGCGCCGCCGCGAAACTGCCGGGCATGGCGGAACGCGCGAACAAAGGCATCCTGCGTCACCTCTTCGGCGTCTTCGCGGGTTTCGGTCAGGCGCACGGCAAGACCGAGGGCGCGGTCGGCGTACAGGTCGAACAGGGTTTCGAGGGCGCGCACGTCGCCATTTTGAAAGCGGGCCACCAAACGGGCTTCAAAATCAAGCGGCGTCATAAATGCGTCTTCATAAGGGTAGACGTGGCGAGAAATGAAAAAGCGTCGCCAAACGTGAAAACTTTTTTGAAAAACTTTTGGCGCACGTTTTCAGTCGTCGTTGTGGCGGTTGAGTTGAGCGACCAAATCTTTGATCGGAATGTCGTCCGGCGCGTCGGCGACGGCGCGATTGATTTCGTCGAGCAAGCGGGCGCGACGTTCGTCGTTGGCGCGGGCCTCTTCGGTCGGGTCGCGGTGCAGAACGCGAATCCATTCCTTGACGCGCTTTTGTATGCCGAAGGGCGCGGGCCGACGGGGCGTTGCAGCGGTTTCCGCTTGCACCGATGCGGCCTCGCCGGTTTCGGCATGTGGCGCGGGTTCAATCGAGTTGGGCGCGGCGAGTACGGTATCGGACGGCATGGGCTTGGAATAAACGCGAAGAAATGGTTAGGGCAAGGTCACCTTTCCGAGCACGGCGGGCCGGGACGCGCCCGTAACCGACGGTAGATTGGACGGGTTGCCCATGAGCGTTTCGTTGGCTAAGACGGCAAACGCGACGGCTTCCTTGCTGTCACTGTTCATACCCAAATCGTCGTGCGTCAGAACCGGAATAGGGGCCAGCAATTCCGCCAGCATTTGCATCAGGACAGGGTTTTTCGCGCCGCCGCCACCGATAATTACCTCATCGGGCAGAGACGGCAAAAAGCGCGTGTAAGCGTCCGCGAT
>CAXTBP010000264.1:0-6511 GCA_964241985.1 uncultured Armatimonadaceae bacterium
TCGAAAAACAAAGCGGCATTTTGGACGCCCTCGACGCGAGTTTGCAAACCGTTTTGTCCGCGCCGGATGCCAAAGAAGAGGCCCCGGCCCCCAAACTGTTCGAGGCGCAACTGCATTTGGTGACGGACGAAAAAGAAATCGCCCGCATCCAGACCAAGTACGAGAAAAGCCGTCAAGATCAGCACGTGTGCGCCCATTTGGAAGTCAAGCGCGTGTTCCGCGTCGAGATTGACGGCATGAAAACGGCCTTCGAGCAAACGGGCAAGCGCATCGGCAACGTGCAGGAGTTTTGGCACGGAACGCGGGCGAGTAATTTGCTTTCCATTCTCAAATCCGGCTTCGTTATCGCGCCCGCAAACGCCGGGCACTGCACGGGCCGAATGTTCGGCAACGGCGTGTATTTTTCCGACCAGTCCACCAAATCGCTGAACTATGCCTACGGCTACTGGGGCGGCGGAGGACGCGACGAAAATTGCTTCATGTTCCTGTGCGATGTGGCGATGGGCAAATCGTACACGCCCAAAACATGGACGGAAACGCTCCCGAAAGCGGGCCACGACAGCACGTTCGCCAAAGCAAGCGTGTCAGGCGTCGGCAACAACGAAATGATCGTGTACCAAACCTGCCAAATCAACCCGACGTTTTTGGTCGAGTTCGGGCCGAAAGACAAATAGAGGGCGAAAAAATGTGCCGTTTGTCCATCCCCGTGCAGCGGGAAATTATCGGGCAGGTTTTGCGGCGGGTCGCGCGGGCCGAAATGTTCACGGCGTGGGATATTCGCCAAAGCGCAATGGCGCAGTTCGAGGCGTGCGGGCGGCGCGTGGATATTCCGCACCGCGACGCGCGGCAAGCCGTCCATTGCCTGTTTTTTCACGGCGCGATGGGGCCGGATTATGTGCGCACGGCCTCTGCGGTCGGGGCGCACGGCGAAACCGCGTTCGTGTATCATCGGGCGAGTGATGCGCCCGGTTTGTATTGCGCCGCGCAAAGCGCGGCCCGC
The DNA here is from genome assembly GCA_964241985.1 of uncultured Armatimonadaceae bacterium. Taxonomy (GTDB): domain Bacteria; phylum Armatimonadota; class Armatimonadia; order Armatimonadales; family Armatimonadaceae; genus CAXTBP01. Next base: position 1,001 of record CAXTBP010000264.1, read on the forward strand.
TTGATAGGGTAGCACGCCTGTTTGGCGAGACAACCTTTGCACATCGATTTATCCCGGTCGTGAACGCCTTCGTAAACATGGGTTAAAACCCACGTCTGGTTGGCCTATTACACGCAAGCGTGTAAGGGCCTATTGTCCTGTCGGACGAGGCTGGGGGTTAAATGTGTTGGGTTTGTGCCGCAAGCAAAAGGCTCCCGGTTAAACCGGAAGCCTTTCGCATTGCATCAGCCCCTCTTTGTCCGAAGGACAGGAGGCCGAAGGCCAACCAGACGTGAGTTTTAACCCATATCACAATAACCCGGGCGCTTGTTTGCCCGTTTTCACTTTTCGTAAACGAGCGGGTTGATTTCGCTTGCCGCCACATCGCCGGGTTTTAGGCCGGGGAACCATGTTCGCAGATCGTTTTCGCGGGACGGCGAATCGGGCGGCGTGATGCGGGCGGCGGCTTCGACGTAAATAATTGTCATCACTTCGCGGGTTTGGTCGGGGGATTGATTGCCGGGTGCGCCGTGGAGCGTCCAGCCGTCGTGGAAGGTGGCGTCACCCGCGTTCATAGCCCCGGCGTAGGTGATCTCATAGCCTTTTTCTTCGACGAGTTTGCCCCAGCGGGCGTCGGAATCGTCGGAAATGTTTTGCGGCCCCAGATAGCCCATTTCCTGCGAGCCGGACGCGAAGCGCATCGTTCCCATGGATTCGTCGGCCTGCACGAGCGGCATCCACAGCGTGACGCATTTCGCACCGTCGAGGGGCCAGTACTGTTGATCCTGATGCCACGGCGTGTGCCCACCGCCCGCTTCTTTGTACAGGGCTTGGTCGTGGTAGATGCGAACGCCGGACACGCCCATCAAGTCGGCGGCGATTTGCGCGAACCGGCGCGACAAGGTGAACCGAGCGGCTTCATCGGATTTCTTCCACAAATTGCCGACTTGAATAAAGGCTTTGCCGTAGGTATCGCGCTCCGACAGCGGCTTGGTGTTCTGGTTGTGCGCCATCGTCGTGTCGTGCAAAATGCCCCGGTACGCGGCGACCTCGTCGGGTGTAGCGACATGGCGCAGCAAAACGAACCCGTTCTTTTGGTACTGCGCGATTTGTTCAGGTGTCAGCGGGTATGGGCTATCGATGGGCGGCAAGGCGTCGTTTTTTGTTTCGGCATCGGCGGTCATCATTGGCGTGGCCTTTCGGGAAAACGGTTTGCGTTTATAATACCTCTTTTGGCCCCCCTGCCCCCCAATAAGGGGGGGTTCCGAGTAGCCTTCATAAATCCGAAAGATTATCGCGCATAAGGAAAAGCCCTTTTCGGAACCCCCCCTTATTGGGGGGCAGGGGGGCCGATAAAGGAGGCGCGGGGCCGCGCGGCAAACAAACCGGTATGGAACCAACAAGTCAAACGGCCCGACCCGATGTGACCGTCAAACGTTTGCAAACCGAAGACGAAATCGCCGCGCTGCGCGTTTTGCGCGGGCAAGTGCTCCGCGCCAATCAGCCGCCCGAAGCCGCCTTTTACCCCGACGATTTCGACGAGACGACCTACCACATCGGCGCAATAGAAAACTCCACGGGCCGCGTGGTCGGTATTGCCACGCTTTTGCCGTCGAAAGGTATTCAGTTGCGCGGTATGGCGGTCGCACCCGATTGGCAGAAAACCGGCATGGGCCGGTTGGTTTTGGCCTACGCCTACCAAGTCGCCCGCGAGCGCAACTTGCTACTCTGGTGCAATGCCCGCGTATCCGCGATGGGCTTTTACAAGAAAGAAAACTGGTTGGAAGAAGGCGACGAGTTCGATGTGCCCAATGTCGGCCCGCACTATGTCATGCGCTGGCAGGGTTAAGGGGCTATCGTCCGACAAAAAGCAGTAAGTCGCCGCTTTCGTAGGAAACCGTGACGATTTCGTTTGTGATGTGGTTGAGCGTGCCGTCGCGGACGCCGGGGGCGAGCGTTTCGTTGTCGAGGGGCCATTCCACGCCGGTTGTCGTAATGGCCGTAACCTTGCCCAGCGTAATGAGCGATAAGATGCGGCCCGGTAAATCTGCGCCGTGCAAACGAACGCCTTCCAAGGGAACCGGGCACGTTTCACCGTATTCATCGCACAGGTGCATTTCGGGTGCGTTCGGGCCGCGCCCGTGCTTGAGGACGGCGGATAAAACCGAGTACGCATGGTCGATACGCCCGCCCGTCGCAGCCCAAATCTGCACGTCTTTCGCGCCAAACGTGGCAATCGCAAACGTGAGCGCCTTGTCCAAGTCCGTGTAGTTTTGGTCGGGCGTGGGCACGATGCGCGCTCCCTGCGCGGCGAGCGCGGTTCGCGTCGTTTCGGGCAGGGAATCGAAATCGCCGGTCACGAAATCGGGCCGCACGCCAAGCGAAACCAAATGCGCCGCCCCGCTGTCCACACCGACAAGCGCGGTTTTCTCCGCCTCCGTTTCTGGTTGCCGAACGGCGATTTCGGCGCGGAGCAATTCGGCTTGTGCAGGCGGCAGCGGCCCGCCCGCAACCAAAAGGGCGCGGGTGTAAACGCGGTTTTCCGCCTCGCTAATCATACAAATAGCCGTTGCTGGTTGGCGGCTGCGAGTCAATCGTGAAGTTATGGAGGGCGTCCGGCGTGGTGTACGAATCGTCGAAGCCTTTGGGGGCGACCACGAATTTGGCGTGCCCGTCGGCGTACACGAAGCCACCGCCCCGGTTGTGCCACTGCCGGTAGTAGTCGGGGTAGTAGCCGTAGCGCGCACCGCTGGGGTCTTTGTCGCCACCGAACCACGGCAGCATTTCGTCGCGCATCAGCCGGGTTTCCGCGGGTTTGACGAACTGCGCATCGGTGACGGGGCCGGACGGCGGGCAGGCGGAACCCGCCGTACAAACAATGTTGTTCTGCGTGGAAACGCTGTCAATCGTGGAAAACGCGCCGCGCGTAAACCGGTACGACGAGCCGTAGCAGTTCCGGTACGAATCTTTCTTGCTGCCTAAATCCGAGCAGCCGCCGTATTCGACCGTGTGCGGGGCCGCTTCGGGAACCGGGCCACCGCTGTCGTCGGGGCAGCGGAACACGTCGGGGGATTTGGCGTAGGGGTTGAGTTCGGTTTCCATGCCCAAGTGCCCGGTCGCGTCGCCGGGTGGGTTCGTGTTGTAGGCGTGGAAGATTGGGAAGGTTTCGTCGTAGTCCTGCACGTACATTCGCACCGCCATTCCGATTTGCCGCAGGTTCGATGTACACGTGACTTCGCGGGCCTTTTCGCGGGCCTGCGCGAAAACCGGAAACAAAATCGCCGCAAGCAGCGAAATAATGGCGATAACGACAAGCAGTTCAATCAACGTAAAGGCGTGACGAAAACCCGTTTTTCGGGCTGTCAACGGAGTGCAAAGACGCATTGGTTTTATCCTTCGTTAGTACGCTTTTGTCGCGGCGGGATCTTTGAAGTTTGCGTGCATGGCGGCGTCCGAGGCGATGAATTTGGAATGCCCGTCCGCGAACACCATGCTTCCGCCGCGCGCGTGCCACTGCTGATAATAGTTCGGGTTGGCGTAGCCCCAATAGTTCGCCGTATCGCGCTGCGGCGAAAACCACGGGAACATCTCGTCGCGCATCAAAACCGTGCTCGCGGGCTGCACGTAATCGGCATCGGCGACAAGAGCAGTCGCGCGGGTTGTCGGTACGTTGTTTTCGATGCTGTAACCATTCACGATGGAGAAGCAGCGGCGCTCGAAATAATACGACGAGCGGTACGCGGCAAAGTAGGAGTCCGTATTGAGAACGTCCGTTCGTTGAAATGGGCCGCCGGTATCGTCGGGGCAGCGGAACAGGTCGTCGTTTTTGGTATACGGGTTGAGTTCCTGCTCGATTCCCAAATGCGGCGTGGCCGTGGTTTTGCTGTAGGCGTGCCAGATTGGGAACGCTTCGTCGTAGTCGCCGACATACATTCGCGTGGCAATCCCGACTTGGCGCAGATTGGAAACGCACGTAGTTTCGCGCGCTTTTTCCCTTGCTTGCGCGAACACGGGAAATAAGATGGCGGCGAGAATAGCGATTATCGCTATGACGACAAGCAGTTCGATAAGCGTAAATGCGCGGCGACGGGCACGGTCAAAAATAAGCAAAGCGGGCCTTTCCAAGCAAACAAACCACGGGCGCATCGCTTCGCTTAAAAAACAAAAAACCGTTTCCTGCGCCAAGCGCGGAAAACGGTATAACGGAATCGCCGTGTTAGACGTAAACGCGAAAAGCGCGACGGCCTGACCGGCGAAGCCGTTCGCTTTCCTACGCCGGTACGAACCGGATCAGGTTCTGGGGTCGGCCCGAAGCCCTCTCAGCCGCGCGGTCTTGTGCAAAATGCACAAGGGCGGCCCCCCCAGCGAACGCTCGCAAAATAAATTGTCGCGCTTGTTGTATCGCTGTTGGCGGCGACTGTCAAGGAGGATGGGCGGAGCGATTATCGCTTTGGAAAATCGGGCAAAAGAAAACAAATCAAACAATGAGGTAGGAAAGATGATTGCAGTTTTGGGTGCGTCCGGTCAGGTCGGCGGGGCGATTGTTGCGCATTTGCTGGAGCAAAAGACCGACGTGAAAGCCGTCGTGCATAGCGAAGACAAAGCGGACGACTTAAAGAAAAAAGGCGCACAGGTAGCAATCGCCGACGCTTTTGATGCGGCGGCTTTGAAATCCGCCTTTGCCGACGCCGAAACGGTCTTCGTGCTGACGCCGGAAACCGGGAAATCCAACGACGTTATCGGCGATACGGAAAAAATTCTGGCGAACTACCGGGCCGCCGTTGCCGCCAACCCTTCCGTCAAATACGTGGTTGGCTTGTCGTCGATGGGAGCGCAGCATCCGGTCGGCAACCTGAAAATGTCGTCTTTGCTGGAGCGCGCGTTCGATGGCCTCGCCGCGCAAACGGTTTTCGTGCGACCCGCGTATTATTACAGCAACTGGCAACCCTATGGCGAGGCAGTCAAAAAAGACGGTGTTTTGCCGACGTTTTATCCCGTCGATTTGCAAATCCCGATGATCTCGCCGCTTGATGTCGCCGCCTTTATCGCGGGCGTTTTGCTACATCCGAAGGAAAGCGCGCCGCTCATCGAACTAATTGGGCCGGAAAAACTCAGTTCCGCCGACGTTGCCCGCGCATTCGGCGACGTCCTCAAACGCGACGTGAAAGCGCAGGAAATCCCCAAAGAAAAATGGGACGATCAACTCAAGCAAATGGGTTTCACCGACGACGCCACCAAAAACTTCAACGCCATGACCGAAACGGTCATCTCCGAAAACACCGATCCCGAAGGAACAGGCGAGGTCGTGGCGCTCCAAACCACGCTGACCGAATATCTGGCAGTCGCGCTCAAAGAATAGGTCAGACCGTGACCGCAAGCGGGCGGCGCGTTAGAGTTTCGGGGGCGCGTCGCCCGTGTTGAAGTCGGCGGGCTGTTCTTTGCCGTTCAGGTAGGTTTTCATGCCCACGGTCTCTTCACGCTTCAAAAACACCAGCGTTTTGCCGCCCCCAGCATCGCGCCGCTGATAGGTGG
>CAXTBP010000265.1:0-6459 GCA_964241985.1 uncultured Armatimonadaceae bacterium
GTGCAGGTTTCCACCGCCCCGGAATCGGCGAGCGTCGCCCTCGTTGCTTTGGGTGGGCCTTCCCGCACTCGGCATTGTCGCACGGCGACGGCGCAACAAAGCGTAGTTACCCGGCTTAAATCCTTTTTCTCGCAGGCTTGGCAAAATGCCAAGCCTGTTTTTTGTCCTTCGAGAAACGGAACGGGTAAACTAAAAACACCGCAAAGGAAACCGTTTCGCTATGCCGACTGCCGCCCGCAAAACCGCGTTTATTTATTCCGACGATTTTTTATCCTACAACTTGGGCGGCGCGCACCCCTTGCAGCAAAAGCGGCTCCGCATGGTCTTCGATTTGCTTGATGCCTACGGCGCGCTTTCCCCATCGGGCGGGCCGATTGATCCTCATTTGCCCGTTGCCGCGACCGAGGCGGAACTTGCGCGCGTGCATACGCCCGATTTTTTGGAAGCGGTGCACGCGGCAAGTAAGGGCGACCGGAGCCGCTATTTGCGCAACTACGGGTTGGGGCCGGGCGATACGCCCGCGTTCGACGGAATGTACGAAGCGGCGGCACTGTACGCGGGCGGAACCATTCAAGCCGCGCAATTAGTCACGACGGGCGGGTACGGAGCGGCGTTCAATGTGGCGGGCGGTTTGCACCACGCGCACCCGAACCGCGCGAGCGGCTTTTGCACGTTTGCCGACTGTGCCCTCGGCGTTCGCGCGTTGCAGGACAATGGCTGCCACCGCGTTTTGTATGTGGACATCGACGCGCACCACGGCGACGGGACGCAGGCTTGTTTCTACGACGACGCGGACGTAATGACGATCTCGTTTCACGAATCGGGCCGCTTCTTGTTTCCGGGCACGGGCTTTCCCGACGAGTTAGGAAACGGAGCCGCGCGGGGAACGTCGCTGAACGTGCCGCTGTACCCGTACACGCTCGACGATGTATGGCACGAGGCTTTCGATGCCGTCGTCCCCGCCGCTTTCGCCCGCTTTAAGCCGGACGCCGTTGTGTTGCAGGTCGGGGCCGACGCGCATTGGGAAGACCCATTGGCCCATCTGCTGCTCACGTCGCGCCGGTGGATGGAGGCCGTGGAAAAACTGCTCACCTTATCGGAAGGATTGCCACTCGTCGTCACGGGCGGCGGGGGCTACAATATCCGCACGGTCGCCCGGCTTTGGACGATGGTCACGGCACGGTGCGCCGGTTTGGAATTGCCCGACGTCGTGCCCGCAGACTACGCGGAAAAACACGGTGTCACGCATTTGCACGACCGCAGCGTCCCCACGGTCGAGGCGAAAACCCAGCACGAAGCGCGCGCCTACGCCGAAGCAGAAGTCGCCCGCTTGAACGAACTGCTTTCGGCATAAACGCGGGCACGCAGGCTTACAAAGCCGCCATGTGCACCGGCGCGGGAACCAGCCACGACGCCATCAGCACAATTCCGCCGAACGTCAAACACGACCAAAGCGTCAAAAAGAGCAGCCAGCGCGTTGTGATCGGCAAGCGCAAAACCGTTTGCCGCTGGGCGTCAAGCCGCGTTTGCACGGCGCGAACGTGCGTGTGCGTTCGCGTCCAAAAATTCGGTGGTGTCGTTTGTGCTATCGCTGTCATTGGTTTTGCTCGCTTTCCCGTTTTTTGTTTCGCTTAATGTTTCTACGCTATCCGTTACGCTATCCGTGTTTTCCGCCCCGTCCGCTGCCGTCCACGACGAAAGATAGATTGTCAATGCCTGCGTGCCGCTCGTATCAAGGGCACACAGCACGTTTTTGCCATTTTTGTGCATGGCAATTAGCCCGGCTCGCCGCAGTTCTTTCAAGTGATGCGACACTTTGGCGGTGATTTTTTTGTCGCCGGTTACGGCCCGGCACACAGCCCCCGCCGTTTGCGCGGACGGCGCGCTCGCCGCAAGATATTCGCAAATCGCCAGCCGAATCGGATCGCCGAGTGCTTTGAACCCTTCGGAGCGGGCTTCGCGCCGCGCCCGAACCGATTCGCTTTCTATCGCGGGCGGGGCGGCCTCTTCAACCGGCTCCTTTTCCGCGCGAACTTTCGGCTTGGCTTCTTTGGCTTCTTTAACGTCTTTTGGCTCTTTGGTTTTTGACATAGTATAACATTTCGCGTATTGTTAAACTGTTATATCGCAAAAAAAAGCCGCCGTCCATTCGGCGGGCAGTTTATTCGGAAAGCGTAACGACTTTTTGCACAGGCGCGTCCCACGGATCGACCGGCAAATGCTCCACAATCAGCGCGGGAGGCAAAACACCGACTGTAATGCAGGAAGTCGGCAACTGTGGCAAAAAGCGGTCGTAGTAGCCGCCACCGTAGCCCAAACGGTCGCCGGTCGGCGTCAGCAAAAGCGCGGGAATAATCGCCAAATCCAGCAGCGCGGGAGCGGCGACGGGAACGCGAAGTGGGTCGGGTTCACGCAATCCCCACACGCCGGGCACAAGCGGCGTGCAATCAGGGACGTAGGGATGCAAAACCATCTGCCGTTTGGGGGCGCAGCGCGGCACGTAAAACTGCTTTTCGTTTGCGGTGCGCCCCTCACTTTGCATCAAACCATCCACGCTGATTTCGTCCGGCATGGAAAGGTACAGCAAAACGTGCCGCGCTGTCTGCCATTCGGGCAACGCCCGAACGGCCTCGCACAAACGCGCGGACACGACCGCACGGTCGGCGGGCGTCGGGTATGCGGACGCCCGCCGACCTTTGGCCCATTGGCGCAAAAACGTCTTGCTCGCCCCGAGTGGGCTTGGGCCAAGCGGAGACGGCGTGTCGTCTTCCAATGAAGCGCCTAATACTTGGGCACGGACGGATCCACGGTGTCCGACCACGCCAAAATGCCACCCTGTAAGTTTTTCAAATGCTTGAACCCGGCTTGCTGCAACACGCCAAGCGCCTGCGCCGACCGCACGCCGCCCTTGCATTGCAGTACGATTTCGCTGTCTTTGTCGAGTTCGTTCATACGCGCTTCGACCGTTCCGAGCGGGATAAGGACGGCCCCGGGGATGCGGGCAATCGCCCATTCGTGCGGCTCGCGCACATCAACGAGCGTGAATTTGTCGCCGCGTTTTATCTTGGCGTCCAATTCTTGGGCAGTAATTTCTTCCATTGGGGCTTCCTCGGCGGGTGCGGATTCATCACCACGACCCACGCCGCAAAATTCTTCGTAGTCGATGAGCGATGTTACCGTCGGGTTCGCACCGCACACCGGGCAGTTCGGGTCTTTGCGGAGTTTGAGTTCGCGGAATTTCATGTTGAGCGCGTCGAACAAAAGCAGTCGCCCAACGAGCGGTTCGCCAATGCCTAAAATGAGCTTAACGGCCTCGGTCGCCTGCAAGCAGCCCACCGTTCCCGGCAAAATGCCCAAAACGCCGCCCTCGGCACAGGACGGAACCAAACCGGGCGGCGGGGGTTCCGGGTACAAGCAGCGGTAGCACGGCCCTTTTTCGGCCCAAAAAACCGTCGCCTGCCCCTCGAACCGGAAAATCGACCCGTACACGTTGGGCTTGCCCAACAAAACGCAGGCATCGTTGACCAGATACCGGGTCGGAAAATTGTCGGTTCCGTCGATGATGATGTCGTAGCCCGCGAACAAATCGAGTGCGTTTTCGCTGGACAAAAGCGTGTTATGCAGATCAATCGTGATTTCGGGGTTGATGTCGCGGAGCGTATCGTAAGCGGACTCGATCTTGGGACGGCCTACGTCTTTGGTTCCATGTACGATTTGCCGCTGCAAGTTCGTGTAATCGACGACATCGAAATCCACCAGCCCGATGCGCCCCACCCCGGCGGCGGCCAAGTACATCATGAGCGGCGATCCCAACCCGCCCGTGCCGATACACAAAACCGAGGCGGCCTTGAGCTTTTTCTGCCCGTCGAGCGCGACTTCCGGCATGATCAAGTGGCGCGAATAGCGTAAAATCTCGCCCTGCGAAAGGGCTATGTCGTCGGTGTTGAGGGGGATTCCAAAAGGCATAAACTTATTCCAAACTCAAAGTCTCGCTCACAAACGGGCCGTTTTCGTCGGGCAGTAAAACCCACGAGTTCGCCGCGCCCGCCCGCCCGCCATACACGGGCACAATCACATACGAAAACTCCGCCCACGCGCATTTCCTATCGGTTTCCGAAGGGTTAGCGGGCACATCGGGGTGCGAATGAAACACGCCGATGACGCTTTGCCCACTGGCCCGCGCCGTTTTATCCGCGCGATACACATCGCTCGGCGAAAGCGCGAAGCGGTTCTCTTTGGTTTCGGCGTGGTTTTCGAGCGGCAAAACCGCGCCCACCGTTTTTGTAACCGTTCCGTCGCCGTTTCGTTCCAATCGCCCCAGCAAAAAACCGCACACTTCGTGCGGATACCCGCTCTTCGCATGAGCGAGAATTTGTTCGTGGAACGCGCGAGGCAAGCGAAGCATAAGCGATTTTGCAAACGATTTTTCGCGCTTGCGGCGCTTTAGCATATCGCCGCCAAAGGCCGCGTGTCAAACCGCGCCGCAGCGATACAATCTTTTCGAGTCGAACCATGAGTTACCGAACCGTTTTTGTTGAAGGACGCTGCCAACCGGGCCGGGTAACAATCTTTTCGTTTCTTCCCACCCATTTATCGCATTTAGCATCAGTACTCAAAGAGGCGCGACAAAATCGAGAGGAGATCGACCTTCTCATCGGGGAAGGTCGCTTATGTATTCGCTAAGGTTGGGCAAGAGGGCGCGCTTGGAACCACGATGGGGCACTGATTTTCTGCACGAACTGGGTTGATACAGCGGCGATTGAGGAGGTTTTGCAGACTATCGCGGACGAGTACCCCACCGCGCCGGACACGGCCTTTCCACACCTTCATCTTGACCCAGTCTCGATCCGACATTTCAAATAAACGATATTGTATTTGAGCCAATAGGCCCGCGCAATTCTGCCGGGTAAAATCGCTAACTGCTTGTTAGAGCGGCGCGGTTCGCGTCAAATTGGGCGCGCCATTCGGGAAAGGTCATGTCGTTGATCCATAGGATATGGGCGTCCTCGTTATTGTCGGCGTAGTATTTTTTGCGGACGGCGGCCCAGACGAAGCCGTATTTTGCGTACAAGCGTTGCGCGGGCGTGTTGTGTTCGCGTACTTCGAGCGTCGCCCGCGTCGCGCCTTCTTTTTGGGCGGCAATTAGCAGTTCGACAAGCAAACGCTCGCCGATTTTTTTGCCCCGCAACTCCGGCTCGACGGCAAGGGTCGTAACGTGCGCTTCGTCCATGATAACCCACAAGCCGCCATAGCCAATGATGCGCTCAGTTGCCCGTTCTTCGGCGACCACGTATAAAGCCGACGGATTGGCAAGTTCAGTCACATAGGCCTGCGTATTCCACGCCGACGAAAACGACTGCCGCTCGATTTTACTCACGGCCTCAATATCGCTGCCGCGCATCCGCCGAAAAAGGTAAAGGTCTTGGCTCACGCCTTAGCGGTTTCTTTCGTTTCGTCCAGTGTCGGCAAAGCGTCGTCGCCCTCGATCCAGTAAGTTCCGTCGTGGGCGAACTCTTTTTTCCAAATCGGCACATCGGCCTTGATGGTATCAATCGCCCATTTGCAGGCCGCAAAGGCGTCGCCCCGGTGCGACGCGGCGACGCACACGACGACAGCCGCCTCGCCGACCGCCAAATACCCGACACGGTGCAGAATGGAGCATTTAAGGCCCCACGTCGTTTCCACGTCCTGCGCCACTTTAGCCAACTGCGCGTGGGCAAGCGGCGCGTAGGCTTGGTATTCCAAACCCGTTACGCTTTTGCCCCGCGCGTGGTCACGCACGACGCCGACAAACAGCACATACGCGCCGTCCTTGTCGGTCAAAACGGATTGGACGGCCTCATCAGGATTGAGCGGGCTTTCGGTAAGTAAGATCATAAATTCGCAAACAAACTAAGGAACGATATTTTGCCATTCATCGCAGGCGATAACACGAGATAGGTGCGCCACACTATTTGTAACTACGACATAACTTTGCGACGGCAAGTCAAGGTCAAGCACCTGTGCGGCAAGCACTAAATCGCAATCGAGCGATTTAACGTCGGCGGTTGCTAAACCCTGCTGCCGCAAACCGGCCCAAAGCAGAGCCGCCCACTTAAGCGCACTGTCTGTTAAATTTAAGTACCGACCCGGCACGCTGTTATTAAAAAAATCAAGCGCGGCAATACTGTTTGTCGCACCCCTACGTTCTTACTCGCGGCGTACTTCGTAGTCGGCAATCGCCGGGACAATTATTCGGTGGCCTGCCGCCTCCATTTGAGCCGCCCACGATTGAATACGCTTTACGCTCTCGCTTTTTGGCGTTGGGCTTGTTACCGCGCCTAAAATAGTGGTGTCGAAAAATGCGGTCAAAGCGTCGCTTCTTCCGGTTTAGCAAGTTCAGGATACAAAAGTCTTTCGCCTGCTATCCGCCGGTTTTCGTTCATTGCCAAGCGAAAATCCAACCACTCGGCTTCGGCT
>CAXTBP010000266.1:0-6434 GCA_964241985.1 uncultured Armatimonadaceae bacterium
AAAAACTGCAAGAGCGGCTTGCCAAACTTGCGGGCGGCGTTGCCGTGATCCAAGTCGGGGCCGCGACCGAAACCGAACTCAAGGAAAAGAAAACGCGCTACGAGGACGCTTTGTCCGCGACCCGCGCCGCTGTTGAAGAAGGCATCGTCCCCGGCGGCGGAACCGCTTTGATCAACATCATTGTGGCCCTCGACGCGGTCGAAACCGACGACAACGACGAGAAGGTCGGCGTGCAAATTGTCCGCCGCGCCCTTGAAGAGCCGCTTCGCCAAATCGCGTTCAACGCCGGTTTGGAAGGCTCGGTTGTCGTGAACAAAGTCAAGGGGCTGGAAAAAGGGCAAGGCTTCAACGCCTTGACCGAAGAATACGGCGACATGATGAAGTTCGGCGTTATCGACCCGGTGAAAGTCACGCGCTCCGCTCTCTCCAACGCGGCCTCCATCGCCTCGATGATTTTGACGACCGAATCTCTCGTCGCCGAAAAGAAAGAAAAGAAGTCCGCCGCGCCCGCCGGGGGCGGCCACGACGACTACGACTACTAAATCCCAGCCGTTTAGGAAAAACTCAAAAAGCCCCGCGTCGTTTGACGCGGGGCTTTTTTCTTTGAGAGGTATTATATGAGTATGCAAACGCTACTCAACCCGACACAAGTTGCAGACAAAGGGCGCGAACTCTATCGGGACAAGATTCAAGCAATCGTTGAGCCGGAACACAAAGGCAAGTTTCTGGTCGTCGATATAGAATCAGGTGACTACGCGCTTGACGCCGATGAAGCGGTCGCCTTGTCAAACCTTGAAGCGCGGCGTCCCGAAGGCGTTTTCTACCTGCTGAAAATAGGATACCGCGCTTCGCTTTTCATGGGCGTACAATGCTGACGTTGCGCGGCGTCATGAACGACCAGCGGCAGCCTATTATTTCTATCACAGTTCGCGGGACGCAAAGTAAAGAACGAACCGCTGACGCGCTTCTGGACACGGGTTTCAATGGCACAATGGTTTTGCCGCCCGATTTAATTTTGGAGTTGGGGCTTCCGTTTTGGTTTATTCGCACCGTCGTTTTGGCGGACGGAAGTATGCACGACATCAGCAATCACAAAGGGCGCATTTTGTGGGAAGGCGTGGAGCGTCCCATACGGATTGCCGCATCGGGCGATCAGCCGCTTATTGGCATGGGTCTCCTCGTCGGTTACCGCTTACAAATTGACGCGGTTGACGGTGGCGCGGTAATTGTAGAGCCAATTTAGTTCGCAAGTTGGCGTATAATGGACGCAGATATTGCTTAATTTTGCCGCTTTCATAAATTGCCATGCCCACCAATGCCCGACGCCGTGCTTTGTTTCCCGTTTCTGCTGCCGCGCTTTTTGTGAGCGCGCCGCTTGCAGTTTTTGCGCTTGTGCCGACGCTTGCGCTTTGGGCTGCGCCGCCGCAAACGGCAGTCGGCAAAAAGACGGTGCAGTTCAACCGCGACGTGCGGCCCATTTTGTCCGACAACTGTTTTTATTGTCATGGCCCGGACAAAAACCATCGGCAAGCCAATCTTCGGCTCGATGTGCGCGAGGCGGTTTTGGCGCGGCAAATCGTCGTGCCGGGCAAGCCCAAAGATAGCAAACTTCTGTCGCGCGTTTTCACGAACGATTCCGATGAACTCATGCCGCCGCCGTCCGCGCACAAAACACTGTCAAGCGCGCAAAAGCAAACGCTCAAAACGTGGATTGCCGAAGGGGCCGAGTACGAGCCGCACTGGGCCTACATCGCGCCGAAGCGTCCGGTCGTGCCCAGCATTTCCATTGTCGGGTTCGCGCGGCGCAATGCTGTGGACGCTTTCGTGCAAGCGAAACTTGCGGAAAAGCGCATTAAGCCGTCGCCGGAAGCGGACAAGCGGACGCTTTTGCGGCGCGTGTTTCTGGATTTGACGGGGCTGCCGCCGACGCAGGCGGATGTTGCCGCATTTCTTGCCGATACGTCGCCGACCGCGTATGAGAAAGTCGTGGATAAACTGCTCGCTTCGCCGCATTATGGGGAGCGCATGGCGACGCCGTGGCTGGATTTGGTGCGCTATGCCGATACGGTCGGCTTTCACGGCGACCAAAACCAAAATGCTTGGGCGTACCGTGATTACGTCGTGGACGCCTTCAACAAAAACAAGCCGTTCGACGTTTTCACGGTCGAGCAAATCGCGGGGGACTTATTACCAAACGCCACACTGGAACAAAAAACGGGGACTGCCTTTGCGCGGCTGACCATGATGACCCGCGAGGGCGGGGCGCAGGACAAAGAATATCTTGCCAAATACGCCGCCGACCGGGTGCGAACGGTTTCTATCGCGTGGCTTGGCGCGACAATGGGCTGCGCCGAGTGCCATGATCATAAATTCGACCCGTTTTCCCAACGCGATTTTTATGCGATGGCGGCGTATTTTGGCGACGTGCAACAGTGGGGCGTCTATGCAGACTACGGCTACACCAGTCCCGAACTGCGGGGCTTCAACAATGAATCGCCGTTCCCGCCCGAAATCACCGTACAAAGCCGGTACTTGATGGAGCGTATCAAGTCGCAGCAGGCCAAGTTGACACACCTCGCCCTCGAAACCGCGCCTCTTTGCAAGACGGGCGCATCTCAGGCGACGGCCTTTGAAGACTGGCGCGTAAACGCTGCCATGTTTTTGACCGCTCATCCCGACGGCTGGGAAACGTTCGCCACACCGTCGGCAGTAGGAATGGCAAATCCCGCCCCAGCGCCGAAGGCGGGCGATAAACCCGCGTTGCCAATGCCCGCGCCCACCGTCGCGGTTGCGCCGAACGGCGACGTGCGCTTTACGAACGCCGCGCCGGGCAATGTGCAAATCACCGTCGCGCCGACTATGCCGACGCTTACCGCACTGCGTGTTCAAGTCGTGCCGAACGCGGGCGCAAGCGGCACTATTTTCCGCGCGGGAGCCGACAGCGCGCTACTTACCCTGTCGGCGACGGTTACGCGGCAAAACGCGCCGGACAAACCCGAAGCCATCGCATTCCGCTACGCGAGCGCGGACTTCGCCGAGCCACGCTATAGCAACGGCTCCACTTTCTTAGGAGTGCATCGAGGCTGGCGGTTAAGCAGAGACAGCGCGCAGGCCATGCAAACGTCGGTGTGGCTGCCTGACAAACCGCTCACGCTTGCCCTCGGCGATAAAATCACGCTCACACTGCCGAATTCGGGCATGGCGACCGTTCGCGTTTCTGCGTCGCCGTTCGCGCCCGCCAGCCCGGACAGCCAAACGATTGATCCCGCGCTTCGCGCCGCCCTGAAAAACCCGGCCAGCGCGACAAATTCGCCCGTCGCCCTGCGCGCCTGTTTGCTTTCGACGGGCTGGGACGCGCCCCGGTTCGCGCAGGCCAAGGCCATCGAGAGTGAAATTGAAAATTGCAGGAACGGGAAAACGCCCGTTTTGACAACCGTTTCCGTTAAGCCCGCTGTCACGCGCGTTCTGCCGCGCGGCAACTGGCAGGACGAATCCGGCCCGATTGTCGAGCCGATGACGCCGCAGTTTTTGACGCTCGCCGTCGAGAAATCCGGCCCGAAAACTGAGACGGCGAAACCGCAAACGCGGCTGGATTTGGCAAAATGGATCGTGTCGCCGCAGAACCCGCTTACGGCCCGCGTGTATGTCAACCGTTTGTGGAAGCAGTTTTTCGGAAACGGTTTGTCCGGTCAAGTCGAAGATTTGGGCGCGCAAGGGGAGTGGCCGTCGCATCCCGAACTGTTGGACTATTTGGCGGTCGAATTCCTGCGGGACTGGAACGTCAAGCGCATGGTGCGCCTTCTGGTTACGTCTTCGACCTATCGGCAAAGTTCAAGTTTGCGGCCCGAACTGCGAACGCTTGACCCAAACAATCGCCTTTTGGCCTCGCAAAATCCGCGCCGATTGGAGGCCGAGTTCGTGCGCGACAACGCCCTCGCCGCGTGCGGTTTGCTAAACACGGACATCGGCGGCCCGCCCGTCAAGCCGTATCAGCCCGCCAACTACTACGCCGCCATTCAGTTTCCCGACCGCCCTTATGCGCCCGAAACCGATGACCGGCAGTATCGGCGCTCGCTGTACACGCACTGGCAGCGGACGTTTCTGCACCCGATGCTCCTCGCTTTCGATGCCCCGTCCCGCGAAGACTGCACCGCCTTTCGCACCGTCGCCAACACGCCGCAACAAGCCTTGACCCTTCTCAACGACCCTGAATTTGTGGAAGCCGCCCGCGTCTTTGCCTCCCGCGTCCAAGCCGCGCCGGTTCCCAGAACCGATGCGTCGCGCTTGAACTGGGCGTATCAAACCCTGCTGTCCCGCGCGCCCAAGCCGAAGGAGAAGGCGTCGCTGCTACGGTTCCTGAACGCGATGCGCGCCGCGTATAAAGCCAATCCCGGCGACGCACAAAAACTCCTGACCGTGGGAAACGCGCCAGTTCCGTCCGGCGACGCCAATGAAAACGCCGCTTGGACAAGTGTGTGCCGCGTCCTGCTCAACCTTAACGAAACCATCACGCGCTACTAAAGAGCAAGTTCTATGAAACACGTTGCCAAGCCCGAAGAATTTATAAAAAGCGTAAGCCGCCGCGCGTTTTTGCGGCATTCCGCGTATGGGCTGGGGAGCCTTGCGCTCAGTTCCCTTATGGAGCAGGCCGCGCTCGCGCAGACGCCCGCTCAGGCGCGGCGCGTGGCGGAAAGGGGAGCGATTCCGGTTCTGCATTTCGCGCCCAAAGCCAAGCGCGTGATTCATTTGTGCATGGCGGGCGGGCCGTCGCAGTTTGAAACGCTCGACAACAAGCCCATGCTGACCAAACTGCACGGGCAGCCGTTCCCGGATTCCTTGACCAAAGGGCAGCAGCTCGCGCAATTACAAGGGGCGAAACTCATTGCGCGGGGTTCGTTCGTGCCATTTCAAAAATACGGGAAATCGGGACAGGAAATATCGATCCTGTTTCCGCACATCGGGAGCGTCGCCGACCATTTGTGCATTATCCGCTCGATGGTGACCGAGCAAATCAATCATGATCCCGCGCAGGCGTTTTTCAACAGCGGGTCGATTTTGAAGGGCCGACCGTCGATGGGATCGTGGCTGTTATACGGCTTGGGCCGCGATTCGGACGAACTGCCGGGTTTCATCGTTTTGATGTCGCAGGGACGCGCGGGCGGATTGCAGCCGGTTTCGGCCCGGCAATGGTCGAGCGGGTTTCTGCCCGGCAAGTTTCAAGGCGTCCAGTTCCAAAGCAAGGGCGACGCCGTCCATTACGTCGGCAGCCCCGACGGCGTGTGCCAATCGACGCAACGCTTGGTTGTCGAAGAAGTGCAGCGGCTCAACGGAATGCTCGCCCATGAGCGCGTTGACCCGGAAATCCAAACCCGCATCGCGCAGTACGAACTCGCCTTTCGGATGCAAACGAGCGTGCCGGAACTCACCGACATGAGCAAAGAGCCTGCCGACGTTTTGGAGCGATACGGCATCGCCAAGCCCGGCGACGGCACGTTCGCGTCCAACTGCTTGCTCGCGCGGCGTTTGGTGGAGCGCGGCGTCCGGTTCGTGCAGTTGTACCGCCGAGCATGGGATCATCTCGGGGGGATAGAAACCGCGCTCCCTGTCGCGGCGCAGGAAACCGATAAGCCGAGCGCCGCCCTTTTGCTTGACCTCAAAGAGCGTGGCCTCCTCGATGAAACCCTGATTTTATGGGGCGGCGAGTTCGGGCGGACGCCGATGGGGCAGGGGTCGGGCCGCGACCACCACATCAACGCTTTTTCCCTTTGGATGGCGGGCGGCGGCGTCAAGGGCGGCATTTCCTATGGCGCAACCGACGAGTTGGGCTACAAATCCGTGGAAAACGTCGTGACCGTCCACGATTTGCACGCCACTATTTTGCGCCTGTGCGGCATCGACCACGAACAGTTCCGCGTCAAATTTCAAGGACTGGACGCCAAACTGTCCGGGGTCGAACCCGCCCGTGTCGTGACCGATATTTTGGCGTAGGGTTTCTACGCCGCGAGCGGAGCGAGATACGCGGAAACGCGCGCCCATTCGACGAGCAGGTCGGGCAGATGGGCGGATGCTGTGCCGGTTTCACCCTCGCGCGCTTGCTGTTCCATTTGGCTGCACAAGTCGGCAAGCGCGCTTGCGCCGACGTTCGCGCCGCTCCCCGACAAACTGTGCGCGATGGCGGAAATTTGAACCGCATCGCTGTTGCCCACGGCTTCTTGAATTTGTGCCATGCGTTTGTCGCTGTCGCTTAAAAACACGGCGATAAGCTGGGCGAAATCGGCCCGTCCGCTGGGGTCGTCGCCTAAAAGTTCGCGCAGACTGTTCAAAACATCGGTATCTACCGGCGGCTCGCCTGATTCGTTCGGCTCAGTTTCCGGCAAATCCATCGGTTCCGAAACAATCCCAAGCGATTTCGGCGTCGGCGCGGCGGGCACGAC
>CAXTBP010000267.1:0-6349 GCA_964241985.1 uncultured Armatimonadaceae bacterium
CACGCTGGCAACCATCGGCGTTCTGCTTTCGGCGGGCATCGTCACAGTCGGGATTTTTTACTTACTGCACTGGCCGTGGCAGTCCGCGCTTTTGATGGGCGTCCTTATTTCGGCGACCGACCCGGTTTCTGTTATCGCAACCTTCAAATCGGCGGGCGTCCACGGCAGGCTCGGCCTTTTGGTGGAAGCCGAAAGCCTGCTCAACGATGGAACCGCCGCCGTGTTGTTCGGTGTCGCGCTCGCCATTGCCAACCCATCTACGCCTACCCCGACGCTCAGTGGCGCGGCCCTGTCGTTTCTGATGACCGTTTTCGGCGGCATTTTGTGCGGGGCGTTTGTGGGCGGCGCGGCCCTGCTCGTCGTCGGCAAAACCGAAGATCATTTGGTCGAAATTACGTTTACGACCGTCGCCGCCTACGGCTCGTTTCTTTTAGCCGAACATTTCCATTTGTCCGGCGTTTGGCAACACTGACAAAGGGTGTTCTCATCGGCAATGTCGGCTCTTTGGGCGCGTTCACGGATAAGGCCGCGAGGCGGTTTTGTCGTTTTGGGAATACGCGAGCTTCGTCGCCAACTCGCTGATTTTCCTCTTAATCGGAATGCCGCTCGTGCGTCTCGATTTTGCCGTAGTCGGAACCGCGATTGTCGCCGTTACGGGTTTGGTTTTGCTGGGCCGGTCGGTTTCCGTGTATGGCTGCTGCACGCTTTTCCATTGGACGCCCAAACTCAAAGTATCGGCCTCGCACCAGCACGTATTGTTTTGGGGCGGTTTGCGCGGCGCACTTGCCCTCGCGCTTGTTCTGGGTTTGCCTGACGATTTGCCTTTGCGCGGAACCCTTGTTGCCGTCGCGTTCGGTGTGGTCGCGTTTTCGATTGTCGTGCAGGGTGTTACGATGCCACCGCTGCTGCGGCATTTGGGCGAGATTAAGGGGGACGCAGAGGCCCCCCTACCCCCCAATAAGGGGGGGTTCTGAAAAGGGTGTTTCCGTTCTACCGCGCGATTTACAGTGTCCGCAGGCCAACTCAGACCCCCCCATTATTGGGGGGCAGGGGGGCGAACTTATCGCCGTTTTGCGCGTCCCGGCGCATACGACACGCGCCATACGCAGTTGCCGCCATCGTCGGAAACGAGAAGCGCGCCGTCATTTCCGACCGTCACGCCCACGGGACGGCCCCACGCTTTTTGATTGTCCACGACGAAACCCGTCAAAAAGTCCTCGTAAACGCCGTCCGCGCGGCCTCCGCTAACGGGAACGCGAATGACTTTGTAGCCGGTGCGCCGTGCCCGGTTCCATGACCCGTGGCTGGCAACGAACAACTGCCCGCGATACTCGGTAGGAAATTGCGCGCCGTTGTAGAACGCCAAGTCCAAACTCGCCGAATGCGATTGCAGCAGTACATCCGGCACACGGGTTTGTGACCGTAAATCGGGGTGGGCGTCGGATTTACGCGGGTCTTGCAAACCGCCCATGTAATACCACGGCCAGCCATAGAAGCCGTTTTCCTCAACGTGCGTCACGTAGTCGGGAACCAGATTGTCACCCAACCCGTCGCGCTCATTGACGGCTGTCCACAACTGCCCGGTGTCCGGGTTGACCGCAAGGCCGACCGGGTTACGCAGGCCCGACGCGAAGATGCGCCCGTTCGTGCCATCGGGCGAAAAGGCGTAGATAAGGGCGCGTTTGGCTTCTTCCGGGTCGTTGTTTTCGTCAACGTTGGACTTGGAGCCGATGCTCACCCACATGGTTTGGTTGTCGTTGGAGAACGCCAAATCGCGCGTCCAGTGTCCGCCACCCGGCAATTTGCCTCCGCCCGGTATGGAATTGACGACCGTTTGCGCGCCACCACTCGCCGATAAATCGCCGGAGCGGTATGGGAAGCGAACGATGCCGTCGGTGTTGGCGACATACATCCATTCGGGATTTGGGCCGACCGGAAAAAACGCGATGCCGAACGGTTGATTTAAGCCGGACACGAACACCTGCGATTGCGCCGCTTTCCCATCCGGCGTCAACCCACGCAAAACCGAAATGCGGTTCGCGCCCGATTCGGCAACAAACACGTCGCCGTTCGGGGCCGTCACCAAAACACGCGGATTGTTCAAACTTGTTTTATACTGCTCAACCACAAACCCGGCAGGTGCTTTGGGCCACGCGCCCTCGGGCCGTGCAACGATTTGCGCGCCGTTGCTCACCGAATCGGTCGAAAACGGGCCGGGCAAATCCGCGACCATGATTTTGCGACGCACGCTGGGCGCGTCCGTCGTCCAGTCGCTTTGCAGCGCATCCTGTCCCGTCAAAACCGGCTGCGGGGTCGGCGTCGCAGAAGCCGTTGCGCTGGGCGTCGGGTCGGACGAGGCGGTTCCGCTCGGCGAGGCCGACGTGACCGGTGTTGGCGTCGCGCTCGGATTATTTGTGTTGTCTTTGCCGCCGCTTCCGCCGCATCCCGCAAGGGCTGCAATGAGCAAAGCCGATGCGATAAAGGCGGCGGCTCCGGTTTGAACGTGGGATTTGTGTGTCATGTGATTATCTCTGTGCGAAAAAGGCCTCTCCCCCAACCCCTTCCCTTTAGGGAAGGGGTTGGGGGAGAGGCCTGTCGAGTTACTTCGCGGACGCCGTTTTCACCGCACCCGTGTACGCGACGCGCCAAATGTTGTTGGAGCCGTCGTCGGACACGAGGAGCGCGCCGTCATTTGCGGTTGTGACACCGACGGGGCGGCCCCACACGTTGTTGTTATCGATGACGAAGCCCGTCAGAAAATCCTCGTACACACCGCTTGCCTTACCCTTTTGCAGCGGCACGCGCACGACTTTGTAGCCCGTCCGGCGGGCGCGGTTCCACGAGCCGTGCTCAGCGGCGAAGATGTCGTTTTTGTATTCGCCCGGGAACGTGCTGCCCGTGTAGAACGTCATAGCGAGACTCGCCGAATGGGACTGCACCAGAACGTCGGGCACAATGACCTTGTTTTTCAGTTCTGGGTGCTTGCCGACGTGGCGCGGGTCGGGGTTGCTGCCCAGATAAAAATACGGCCAGCCGTAAAAGCCGCCCGGCTCGACATGGGAAATGTAATCGTTGACCAGATGATCGCCCAAGGTGTCGCGCTCGTTGACGCTCATCCACAACTGACCGGTCACGGGATTGGTTGCGATACCGACGGCGTTTCGGATGCCGTAGGCGAACACTTTGCCGTCCTTGCCCTCGGGGGTGAACGATAAAATATCGGCGCGGCCTTTTTCCGCCGGTTGCTCATCGGGGTCGTCGTTGTTGGAGCGAGAACCGACCGACACGTACATGGTTTTGTTGTCGCGGGAAAAGGCGACATCGCGCGTCCAGTGCCCGCCGCCGCGCAAGCGACCACCGCCGGGGATGGTATCGACGACCATTTCCGGTTCGGCAACCGACGCTTTCAAATCGCCGTTTTTGTACGGGAAACGTACCACGCTATCCGTGTTGCCGACGTAGACGTATTTCGGGTTTTTATCGTTCGCGGGATAAAACGCGATACCGAACGGCTGGCGCAGATTTTGCGCGAATACTTCGGTCGTTTGCGCTTTGCCGTCCGCGCCCATACCGCGCAGCACTTTAACACGGCCCGGCCCGCTTTCCGCGATGAAAATATCGCCGTTCGGAGCGGTCACGATTTTGCGCGGGTTTTGCACGTTCGACGAATACAAACTGACCGCGAAACCGGCGGGGGCTTTGGGCATCGCGCCTTCGGGTCGGGGCGCGATTTTCGGCCCGTTATCGACCGATTTGGTTTCGCCGGGCGGGGGCAAATCTTTGACCGTGATTTTGCGGCGCACGCCGGGCGCGTCGGTTGACCAGTCGCCGCGCGCGTCTTCGCCGGTTAAAACCGTGCCGGGCGCGCGGTTGGCAACCGTCGTCAGTTGTTTGTTACCCGGCGCATTCGGAAGCGCGGCATACGCGGCAAGCGAACCGGCGATGACGCCCCCGCTGACAAGGGCGGCAAGGCCCAAACGCTTGGGATTGTTTTTACTGTTGGAGTTCAAGAAAAGATACCTTTCATAGTGGAAAACACGTGTTTATTTTATCGCGTTCCCCAAAATGAAAGTCGGGTTTTTCACAGCCCTACGCCCAGCGGTCGATGCCCAGAAGCGAGCGGATTTTGAGCCGAACGGAAAACGGCACGATTTTTGCATACAAACCGGCAAGGCCCGCGCCACCCAAAACGCGCCTTAGAAACCGATGCTTTGCCGACAGTCTCGCCTCGGCTACGGCTGCCCCGCCCGCCCGCGCCAATTCGTCGCGTTTTTTCGCGTCCTCGACCACGGCGGCGATTTGGGCGCGGCGTTCGGCGTTGCCTGTTTTTTCGGCGCGGGTCAAATGCTTCTCGAACATTTGCTGTTCGTAGGCGCGGGCCTTGCTCACATTTTTGGATTGGTTATTTTCGTGAACGCGGTAGTTGATCACCGGGCCGCCGTTTGTAACACGCACAACTGGCCCCTGCTCGGCGAGCCGCAGCCACAAATCCCAATCTTCGACGTAGGGCAAATCGGCGTCCCAGTTTCCCACCTGCGTAAGCGCCGACCGACGCACGAGGGCGCAGCCCGTCGTGCAAATGAAGTTGCGGCGCAAAAGCCGCTCGTACATGTCGCCGTCCGCGTCTTCCACTTCCCAAAGTTTTCCCAGTGTGCCGTTTGCATCCATCAAGCGCAGACGACCGTAGGCGAGCGGCGCGTTCGGGTTCGCAATCAGGGCGTCACTCAAACGCGCGAGGGCGTCGGGCACGAGCGCGTCGTCGGAATCCAGAAACATAACGGCGTCCACATCGGGACGGTCGTTTAACCGTGCCAAGCCTAAGTTGCGGGCGGCGGGTGCGCCCGCGTTCGTTTGCACGACGTAGAAAACGAGGTGGCTCGTCCGCGCGGCCCACGCGCTAATACGCGCTTTGGTATCGTCGGTGGAGCCGTCGTCGGCGACTACGACAACAACCGGCGGGCGCGTTTGAGCAAACACGCTGTCGAGCGTTTGCTCAATGTACTCGGCCCGATTGTACGTGGGAATGACGACGGCGACGTTCATACGCGCATTGTACCGGCTCACAAACGAAGGGCGGCGTTTTGAAGAATGGCTTCCACTTCGTCGCACGAGCGCGCCCACGTCCAGTTTTGTGCGACATCCGCGCGGCCCACCTGCGCCATTGCCGCACGGAGGGCGGGGTCTCCGGTAATCCGGGCAATCGCGGTTCCGAATGCGCCCGCATCCGAAGCGTCGGCGGCAAGGCCCGTCACGCGGTTTTGGACGATTTCACGCGGCCCGCCTTCATTGGAAACGACGACCGGCGTACCGCAGGCGAGGGCTTCCAAAACGACCAAACCAAACGGCTCCAAACGACCCGCGAACGCGAACACGCGGGCGTGCCGGTACGCATCGCGCACAATTTCATCGGTGACTTCGCGGTCAATCGTCAAGCGGATGTTTTGCGCTCGGGCCTGTTCTTGCAAAGCGTCGGTTAAGCGCGTTCCGTTTCCCGGCAAATCGTAGCCGACGATCCGCACCGAGGGCCGCGTTTCCTGCGGTATTGCGGCGACGGCGGCGATTACGAAATCGTGCCGCTTTTCTTTTCGCACCGCGCCGAGCGACAAAACTTCGTTTTCGGTTTGCGCGGGCGCGTCACTTTCCGTTTGCGCCGGGCAGAAAAAATTGCCATCCACGCCCAAATAATTCACGCGGGCCAAAACGCCGGTTTCCTTAACGATGGCTTCGCGCGAATACAGCGAGTTGACTAAAACGACGGGCGCGGCCCGCAAATGGTGCGCGAACCGCTCCTTTTCGCGCTCCTGAAACGCGGCAAGAATCGGTGAAACGACGCGCCCCCAGCGTTTACGGCGCAAAACCGACGAGACGGGTCGCGCATCGTAATCCGGCGCGATTTGGTTCAAATCGGCGGGCCATTCGGAAAACCGGCGTAGCGTATCCTGACAATAAAACACGACCGGCAGCCGGTTTTTCAGCGCGGGCAGGAACGGCGGCGCGAGCGTGATTTCGCACTGATGCGCGTACAAAACGTCGTATCCGCCTGCGAGCAAATCGCTTGTCATGCGGTCGTAGGCGCGGGTTATCTGTGCCCGTTTTTGTTCTTGCTTGCGCACCCAAATCGTGTCGCGGGCCGCTTCGTACAAGCCGTCGCCCAAAACGCGCCGGGCGGTTTGCCGCACCCGGCTTTCATCGCCGCCCAAAGTAGACGCTGTATCCGCCGCGCCGTCGCTTTCCGGTGCGGTTTGCGGAGCCGTTAGCAAGTCGTCGTAGGTGAAAACCGTTTCGCACAGCGGCGCGAGCGGCAAAAAGGTGGCGTCCGCGTGCTTGGTCGGGGCGTACAAATGTAGCG
>CAXTBP010000268.1:0-6344 GCA_964241985.1 uncultured Armatimonadaceae bacterium
ACCCGAACCGCGCCGCAGACGAGGACGTTCCTTTCATCGGCACGGAAGGGATGTTTATCCCGCTCCCCAAAAACCGATGGGCGGTTCCCTCGACGCTATACATTTGGCTTGCGCTGATTGTATTTGCCGTCGGTTTGCCGCGCGTCATGGAGACGGCCTCGGCGGGAACGCAAAAAATGCGCGCCCATGCGGCCCGCGAAGCGGGAATCACCTCACCCGATTTTGAAAAATACCTCACGGCGGAATCCAGCGCGAAAGCCGCGTTTGGAATGCAGTCGCTGCTGGGCGGTTTGGATAGTTTAGCGGGGCCAAGCAAAACGGGCGGAACGTCGGGGAAGATGCTGCGCGGTGCGGTCAAGAACTACCGCGCTCTCCTTGCCACCAGCCCGTCGCCAAATTTGGCGCGGCGCATCCTCGTTTTGGAACACGCGCTTCGCCTCCCACTCGACGACAAACTGCTCACCGGCCCGCTCAAGACTGCGCTTTCGGAAACGAAAACGTCTGCGTCCGAACAAGCCGCCGAATTTGCGTTATGGCGCGGAATGTACGGCGACGCCCCGCAAAGTCCCCGCTTCGTTCAAGACGGCGAAAAGCGAATCCGCGCGATGCACCTGCGCTTTTACGAAAACCGCGCGCTCGCCGATTTGTACCAAAGCGCGAACCGAAAGGACGCCGCGCTCAAAGCCGAAACCGCATTTAGGGAAAGCGCAACCCGGTTCGCCACGCGCCAGTTTCTCACGAACGGAACCATCGTTCTTTTATTCTTGTTCGGCTTGTTTTTTCTCGTCATGTTCGCGGTTGCCGCGTCCACGCGCAACTGGAATTTCATAAAACGGATTCCGCCGCAGCCGAAGCCGCTTACGTGGGGCGCGTTGCTGGATTGTTTCGTTTTTTATTTGATGACGATTTATGTCGCCCGGCCCATCGTCAGTCTGCTGGCGGCGCGCTTTTTGCCCGAACCGACCATGCAGTCCGCGCTTGTGCTTTCCGCCATAGTGTACGTGGGAACCGCGCTTATTTCGACCGCGTATTTGGCGTCGGTTCTCAAGCGGCGCGAATCCATACGAAGCGAAGCGGATTGGGGTGCGGTCGCGTTTCGCGCCCCGAACGGTGTTTTGGGCAACATCTTGTACGGCGTCGCCGGGTACTGCGCGACCTTGCCGTTCACACTCGCGCTGGGCAGCATATCCCGCGTGATTTTCCAGCACAGCACGACGACCGCGCCAAATCCGATTTTGCCGCTGATCGTCGGCGAGCGCGATGTGTGGGGTCGCGTCGTCATTTTTCTGCTTGCCGCTGTCGCCGCGCCGTTATTTGAAGAGTTGTTTTTTCGGGGCGTGTTATTTTCCGGGTTAAGAACGCGCTTCGGCTGGGTCGTGTCCGGCTTGATTTCGGGCGCGTGCTTCGCGCTCGTCCATCCCATGCAGGACTGGCTCCCTATTTTCGGCTTGGGTTTCGTGCTCGCAACCATGCGCGAAATGCGCCAAAGCCTCGTGCCCGGCATTACCGCCCACTTTTGCCAAAACGCTTCGTCGTTTATCGCGCTGTCCGTTCTTTTCGGCGACTAAATGCGGGGAACCCCACGCCCCAATTATCTGTTAATTTATAGGCGATTGAACCGGCAACATTTTAGTTTAAGAAAAGCAAACCCATGAGCAGCGAACCACAAGACAATACCAACGATCCTTCCCCCGACGGCGTCCGAAACGTCACGATTTTGGGCAGCGGCCCCGCAGGCCTGACAGCCGCGATTTACGCCGCCCGCGCCAATATGGCCCCGCTCGTTTTGGAAGGCTTGACGCCGGGTGGACAACTGACCATCACGACCGACGTGGAAAACTTCCCGGGCTTTACCGATCCCGTTGCCGGGCCGGACTTGATGGACGCCATGCGCGGGCAGGCCGAGCGCGTCGGGTCGGAAATCATTCCCGACATCGCGCTGTCGGTCGATCTGTCGCACCGCCCGTACACGATTACGACGAACACGGGCTTGGAAATCAAAACCAAAACCATTATCGTCGCCACGGGCGCGTCGGCCAAGTGGCTGGGTTTGCCGTCGGAAACCGCGCTGTATAACAAGGGTGTGTCGGCCTGCGCGACCTGCGACGGCTTCTTTTTCCGCAACAAGCACGTCGTAGTTGTCGGTGGCGGCGACACGGCGATGGAAGAAGCGATGTACCTTTCGCGCCTCGCCGCAAGTGTAACCGTTATTCACCGCCGCGAAACTTTGCGGGCATCCAAAATCATGGCGGATCGCGCGCTCAAAAACCCGAAACTCAACTTTTTGTGGAACACGGTCATCCGTGAAATTCTGGACGTTTCGCAGGGCAAAGTCACGGGTATTCGCCTCCACAACACGGAAACCGACGAAGAAACGGTCTTGCCATGTGATGGCGTGTTCATCGCTATCGGGCACAAACCGAATACGGAACTGTTCCGCGACCAGTTAGACTTGGACGACGAGGGCTACATCTGCGTGACCAAAGGCACACACACCGGCCTTCCGGGCGTCTACGCCGCAGGCGACGTGCACGACACCATTTACCGCCAAGCCGTGACCGCAGCCGGAACCGGTTGTATGGCGGCCATTGACGTAACGCGCTTTTTGGAAGCCGAAGAAGCCGCCGGGCATTAGGTATGGTAAGCGTGAAGGCAGGCAGGCCTCTCCCCCCGGCCCCCTCCCCTAAGAGGGAAGGGGGAGCCTGTTTAGCACCTCTCTTCTGCAAAGTGCTCGCTTTTGGTTTGGGTTCCGTTTTGCAGGCTCCCCCCTCCCTTTCAGGGGAGGGGGCCGGGGGGAGAGGCCTTCATAAATGACGCCGCAAACGTCGGGGCGCGTGTGCGCCGTGGGCGTGGATTTGGTGGACGTGCGCCGCGTCCGTCAAGCGCTGGCCCGGCATCCCGACCGGTTCGCGCGGCGCGTTTTGACGCCCGGCGAAATCGCCTATTGCTTGGCGCGACCCGACCCCGCGCCCCATATCGCGGCCCGGTTCGCCGCCAAAGAGGCCGTGATTAAATGCTTGGGCGGCGGGTGCGCGTTGTCCGAAATCGAGGTTGCCCGCGCTCTATCCGGCTCGCCATCCATCGTTTTGCACGGACGGGCCAAAGCGCGAGCCAACGGGCGTGGCGTCCTCGTTTCGCTTTCGCATTTGGAGCATTTGGCCTCCGCGTTCGCGGTTTTGGTCGAAGCCGACGAAAATGAAGCGAGCGTAAAAAACGCCGCCCAAGCCGACGCGCCGTGAACGCTCAGGAAAGCATCGCCCGCGCCGCGTCGCGTTTGGTTGCAGTGGGTTTGGAACCCGGCGAAGCGCAAACCGACGCCCGGCTTTTGGCGCAATTCTCGTTCGGTTTGACGCGCGAACAACTGCGGATGTATCCCGACCGGGCCGTTTCCTCCGAACAAACCGCGCAGTACGACGCCGTAATTGCCCGACGAGAAAACCGCGAACCGCTCGCCTATCTTACCGGCACGCGCGAATTTTACGGTCTGCCGTTTATTGTCACGCCCAACGTGCTTATTCCGCGCCCGGAAACCGAGTTCGTCGTAGAGGCCATTTTGCAGCACTTAGAATCCCTTCCCAGCCCGCGCCGCGTCGCCGATGTAGGAACGGGTTCGGGCGCGATTGCCGTCGCCGTCGCCGCAAACGCGCCGCAGGGTAAACACGTTTTCGCATCCGATTTATCGCCCAACGCGCTCACGGTCGCGCAGCAAAACGCGCAGGCGTTGGGCGTCGCGGAAAAAGTGACGTTTGTGACAGGCGATTTATTGGCCCCGCTTTTGCCGTTCGCGCCGTTCGACGTGATTGCGTCCAATCCGCCTTACATCGCGCCCGATGAAATCGCGGCCCTTGCTCCCGAAGTCCGCGATTGGGAGCCGCACATGGCGCTGGGCGAAAACGCGGACGCCTTGCATTTCTACCGAAGGCTCGCCCGCGAAGCCCCACCGCTCCTTGCGCCGGGCGGTTTGCTCGTCGTGGAAGTCGGACAAGGGCAGGATGAATCCGTTGCCGATTTGTGGCGCGGCGCGAGTTTAGTCGATGTTTCCGTTACGCGCGATTACGCAGGCATTGGGCGCGTGGTGTTAGGGATTAAACAGCGGTAAGCCGATTCGATCTTTACCATTTGTTGGGATCGTCTCCCCGCATCCAAAGATAAATGTATAACTGCGCCGTATGGTACACCTCGTGCGTGGCGATACTGCGGAGCACTTCGCTCAACGGACACTCGGGGACACGTAGCGGTTCAAGCCATTGATGGGCATTACAAATCGGCTGTTCGAGTTTGGCAGCGCGTACGGAATCAATTTAATCGGAGATTGCTGCCCGAAGGGCTGTCATGACGGTACGAATTTCGTCCACCGTAGCGGTTTCTTCGTCGAAGGCATCCGGGGAATCGTCCGGCCAAACGCCCGTCCGCACCCAGCCCAGCGTTTCTTTTTCTTTATTGGCGATTTCGACCAACTGATTGGCAATCGTCCGCATCCCCTCGCGGGGCGACCACGGCAAATCCTGATCCGTCAGTTGCTGCAACGCTTTTTCGAGGTCTTGTCGCGCACAGGCAAATCGCGCCTTCAAAAGTTCTTTTACTTCCGTCATCGCTTATCCTTTTCTACCATTTATTTACAGGGGGTTTAGAATAAATTCCGAAGTTTGGGCAGGCGCGCAATAAGGAGCAGGGCGACGCCAAAGACTGCAAGCAGCAACGAGGCGGCAGAATACAAATGGTAAACGGCCTGCCAATCCAAACTCGGCATGACAACAAACCGCAGCATTAAGGCCGACACCGCGCCCCGACAAAGCGCAAAAAACACGCCGAGACAAAAAAGCGGCAGAAACACTATGCGCTTGCTGCCATTTGCCCACTTGGATACGCTGACCAAAATAAAAACCGTTCCGACGACAAGGCAGGCAATCTCAAGAAACCACGGATGCGCGACGATCCAACGGCTCTTTTCGACCTGCCTATCGGTTAGGAAACCGCGCAGTGCAAAGGTGAAAAACGCCATCGCAAAGCATAAAATACCACCTATACGCAAAACGACGCGGTTCATTCTTGCCTTCGGTACGGCGCGGTTAAACGTCCGCTACTTCGCTTGCCGCTCTTTGAGCAGGCCGTATTCTACGGCGTCGGTGAGGGCGAGCCACGAGGCTTCGATGATGTTGGTGGATACGCCGACCGTGCTCCATGATTCGCCGCCGTGCGAGGTAGATTCCACAATCGTACGGACTTTGGCCGCCGTGCCTTCACCCGCCGATACGACACGCACCTTGAAGTCGGTCAAGCGAATACTTTCCAGCTCGGGATAAAACCGCGACAAGCCTTTTCGCAATGCGCCGTCGAGGGCGTGAACCGGGCCGTCGCCTTCGTCAACCGTCAAAAATTCCTCGTCGCCGACGCGCAAACGGATCGTGGCTTCCGTGATGGGTTCCTTGTCCCCCGCCCGACGCTCGACGAGAACGCGGAACGCGACCAAATCGAAGAGTTTGCGATACCGACCCGTGGCTTTTTGCAGCAGTAGTTCAAACGAGGCTTCCGCGCCCTCGAAGGCGTAGCCCTCGTGTTCGCGGGTCGTGATTTCGTTAAGCACCAGTTTGGTTTCCGGCGAGCGTTTGTCCAGCGTGTACCCCAAATCGGCGGCTTTTGATACAATCGTCGCGCCGCCGGAATGCTCGGACACGAGCAAACGGCGCACGTTTCCGACAAGCGCGGGATCCAAATGCTCGTAAGCGCGGGCGTCGGATTTGACAATCGCGTCGATATGCAGGCCCGCTTTGTGCGTAAAGGCGTTTTTGCCGACATACGCGGCCTGCGGATTGGGTGTTTGATTGGCGATTTCATCCACGAACGCGGATAAATGCGTCATATCGGCAAAGGCGGGTTCGCTCAAAACGTCGTAGCCCATTTTGAGGCGCAGGGCGGCGGCAATCGGAAACACGTTGGCGTTGCCCGTGCGCTCGCCGTAGCCGTTGACGGTTCCTTGTACGTGCGTCGCCCCGGCCTGCACGGCGGCGAGGGCGTTGGCGGTTCCGCAGTCGCCGTCGTCGTGCGGGTGCATTCCAATGGTCGTGTTGGGGAACCGGGCCTTGACCGCTTTGACGATTTCGTAAATTTCGTGCGGCAAGGTTCCGCCGTTCGTATCGCACAAGCACAGCACATCGACGTTAGCGTCATCAGCGGCCTGCAACGCGGACAGCGCGTATTCGGGGTTCGCCTTGTAGCCGTCGAAAAAATGCTCGGAATCGAACACGACTTCGCGCCCGTTGGCTTTGAGATATTTAACCGTATCGCCGATCATCGCCAAGTTTTCTTCGAGCGGAACGCGGAGCGCGTGGGTCACATGGTAGTCC
>CAXTBP010000269.1:0-6226 GCA_964241985.1 uncultured Armatimonadaceae bacterium
AGTTCATAGCGGGCCGGGTCGTAGTTCGCGGGCTTGGGAAACGGCAAACGGTCGGCGGATTGCGTCAAGCACACGCGGAAATTGTAGGCTTGCACGTGCCTATCGCCTGCGCCTTGCTCGCCCGGTTTGTCGGGCGTAATATCTACAAGCAAACCGCTTTCCGGGTCGCCGGGGCGCACGAACGGGTCAACGGGTACCTTGAAATTATGGTTGGGATGGCCGAAATGGACACCGTTTAGGGTTTCGCCATATTTGGCGTTGCTTTCGCGCCCGACCGTATACGAAACGCCCGCGCGGGCCAGCAAATCGCCTTCGTAGGTCGCGTCGATAAAATACGCCGCGCGGAACACGTGCCCGCCTTCCGTGTGCAATTCCGTAATGCGCGCCCCGCGTTTTCGCGCGTCAACGAGCCGCTGACGGTACAAAATGCGGACGTTGTTTTCGCGGCACATCGCTTTCAAAGTGTCTTCGGCAACGTGCGGCTCGAACGTCCACATCTCGTCTTTGCCATAGTGCGCGCCCAAACGCCGGTAAAATTCCCGCGAAATGCCGCCGATTGCCGCTTTATTGCCGATGTCGGTCGCGCCCAAGCCGCTCGATGTCATGCCGCCGATATGATCGTCCCACGCGAGCAAAACGCACGTCTTACCCATGCGGGCCCATTGAATCGCGGCGGCGACACCCGCCGGTGTCGCGCCGTAAACGCACACATCGGTTTTCAGATTGAGAACGGTTTTCGGCGGCGGCAGCGGATAATAATAGCGCAAGCCGGGCGCGGCTTCGGTGTCGGGGGCGAAAGTATTCATAGCGTAAGCGGAAAGTTTGCTTTGGGAAAGCGCCGCGCTCGTGATGGCAGCGCTTGTTAGAAATTGGCGGCGGGTTGGCATGGATAGTGTTAGGCCTCCCCCCCCCCCGGCCCCCTCCCCTGAAAGGGAAGGGGAGCCTGCAAAACGAAAGCCGAGAACAAGGCGAGCGCGTCGCAGATTGTAACCTATATAGGCTCCCGCTTCCCTTTAGGGGAGGGGGTCGGGGGGGAGGCCCTTTCCTTAATCGTACCGAACGACTTCTTTTGGCACGGCATTTCTGTCGGCGTCGCGCCCGTAGCGGGTCATGCGGGCGGCGTCTTCTTTGGACGGAATCCACCAGCGCAGCGCGGGGCGTGGCTCGCCCAAAAGCCATTTTTCTTCGAGGGTCAGATGCGATAAATCGTCGGCGTCGGTCAACGGTTCGCGGTCGAGCGGGCGCATCCATGTCGGGCAGTACGAAACGTACACGTTTTTGCGTTCGATAGCCGATTCATTGGGCGGCGCGGCGTGCCACTGCGCCTGATGAAACGCGACGACGGTTCCCGCGACGCAATTGAACGTCACCAAATCATCGGCATAATCGCCGATTTGGAAATTACCGTGCTTTTGCCCATTCAACTCCGGTTTTTTGTGCGAGCCGCGCACGACTTGGAGCGGGCCGCCGTTGCCGTGCGTCAAATCGGTCAAAAAATAGCCGAACTTCAAATAATGGAGACCCATCGCGCCGTCCACTTTGGGGAACAAGCCGGGGCGCGGCCCATCGGCGTGCCACGGACTGCTGGACACGTAATCAGCGAGCGTTTTTCCGTCGTTGGGGCGGCTGACGAAATTGCTCTGGCACAAATGGAACATCGGGCCGAACACATCGTAGGATAATTGCAAGGCCGGTTCATAGTCCATCAAGGCGCGAAAGGCGGCGTCTAAATCCACGCAGTTCATAACTTTCACGGACTGGCTTGTGTTGTCGCCACGCTTTTCCGTCGTGATGCGGTCGATGGCTTGCAGGCAGTTTTGCATGAGAGGCGCGGGCAAGAGGCGCGGCAAAACCACATAGCCGTCGCGGTCAAGATTGGCGAGCAGGGCGTCGCGCTCGGTGTCGGTCAAGCGGTCGGCATCGGGCGCGTTTGGAGTCGTCATCGTTGGTTCCATGCGGCAATTATACCCGCGCGATTTCGCGCCTCGAAGCGTTTCAAGGCCGCAAACCAACAATCGGGTAAAACAAGCGCAAAGTATGGACGAATTTTACCGCGTTCCCCTGTCGTCGTCGGAAGCCAAAGCGACCCTTGCCGCGTTGCGCCTGCTCCAAAAATTTTTGGAAAAGTCCGAAATCGTGTCCGACATTGAGCCGGGGATTTTGCTGTCGGCCCGCGAGCGCATCGAGGCCGAAATCCCTGAATTCGCTGCCCATCAGGCCGCGCAATTATCCCAAACCTTGTTTTCCGACTTTCGGGAGGCGTGGCGCGATATAGAAGATGCGAGCGCAAACGAAACCGACGAGCCACCGTTTCCCATTGGGCGGACGCGGCGGCTTTTACAGGACGCCTGCGACCGGCGCGTGCCCGTGGAAATCGAGTATTTCGTCCGCAGCCGCAACGAATGGACGACGCGGCACGTCGAGTGTATGAATATCTCCGAGCAAAACGGAACGGTCTTTTTGCAGGGCGAATGCGGTTTGCGCGGCGACTATCGGCAGTTTCGTCTTGACCACATTCGCGCCGTGCGCGTTTTGGACAACGAAAAAGAACTGCCCGACCCATTCGCCGACGAATAAGCGAACGAACAACAAAAGCGAGCGACCTTGATATGGCGGCAAGCAAATTGCTGGACGCGGAATTTTTGAAGCAGCTGGAACGCTTAAGCGTGATGGCAAAGCGACCTTTCCCCGGACGGATGAAGGGCGAAAAACGCTCGCCCAAGCGCGGCTCGTCGGTCGAGTTCGCCGATTACCGCGAATACGTCAGCGGCGACGATTTGCGCTACGTGGATTGGAAAGCGTTTGCGCGGTTGGAGCGGCTTTTCGTCAAGTTGTTCGTCGAAGAAGAAGATTTGAGCATCCATCTTTTGATTGATGCGTCGGAGTCCATGAATTTCCCGCGCGGCGAGGCGGCAAACGGACGCCCGACCAAATTCGACTACGCCCGCAAAGCCGCCGCCGCTTTGGGCTACGTCGGCCTTTTGCGGTATGATCGCGTGGCGGTTTCCGGTTTCGCGCACACATTGGGGCGGCGCGTGCCGACCCTTCGCAGCCGCTCCGCCGTTCCACAGTTGTTCGACTATTTGGAAACCTTGCAGCCGGGCGGGCAAACCAATTTCGCGCACGCCCTGCAAAACTACGCTTTGCGCTCGCCGTCGCCCGGTGTGTGCGTCGTGATTTCCGATTTCTTCGACCCGAACTGGGAAAAAGGCATCCGAACACTTTTGGGCCGCCGCTACCAAGTCGTGCTGCTGCAAGTTTTGGACACCGAAGAGGTAACGCCGTCCCTTCTCGGCGACGTGCGCTTGGTGGACGCCGAAACCGGCGAAACCCGCGAGGTGTCCGTCACGCCCACCCTGCTCGCCCAATACGAAACCGCGCTCACCGCCTTTTGCGGGCAGTTGTCCGATTTGGCGAACCGGCACGGCATGGATTACATCCGCACCACGACTGATGCCCCCCTCGAAGACCTGCTCCTAAAAACCCTGCGCGGCTCCGGTTTGCTTCGGGGATAGACTGGCCCAGCGGCTAAAGCCGCCGTCTGTTTCGTCGCCCAAAGCACCATAAATGGTGCTGTCAAATTTCCGCAAGCCGTCAATATTATGATGCAGCCCCGTTTACGGGGCTTTTCTCACGGGACAGACGGCGGCTTTAGCCGCTGGCATATTGCCGGACGCAGAACCTCACTTCGGCTTGTCCAAATAATCGGGCGGAAACAACTCTTGCCCATACTTTTTGGCGAGGGCTTCCATTTTTTGCTGCGCGTCCGGCGTCATTTCGGGCGGCGGTAAAAATTGGCCTTCCTCGACCGGCCTGCCCATTTCCTCGAACATCTTTTCCAAGCCGGACGGTGTGACCGTACACAAAATGTGGGCGACTTTATCCGACTCGTTTTTGAAACTATGGATGGCCCCGCCCTTCGGGATGGAAACCAGCGCACCTTTACCCGCCGTGTATTTTTGCGTTTCCGTGCGAACGACGATTTCACCGTCAATCACGAAAAACGATTCCTCGATGTCCTTGTGCGCGTGCGGGCCGGGGCCGCCGCCCGGCGGGATGAGCATATCAATCGTGGCGACCGCGCCGCCCGTTTGGTCGCCGGTTAAAACGAGGCGGTACGTATCGCCGACAACGGACAGAGTTTGGCCTTGATCGGCGTCTAAAGTGAAGGCGGTATTCGGTCGCATAGGGTAGGATTGGCTTTCTTTACGGGCGAGGTTACTGTCCTAATACCCAAACTCAACCCGCGCCTGAACGCGCCCGCTATGACGTGAAGCCGGTATAATGGGCGTATGAGCCTGCCGACGCAAGAGCAAAATCCCGTCTCCCCTCCCCCCTACAAGCCACTCACGGATCCCGTTGACCTGATAACGCTGTTGGGCCGAGGAGTCATTTGCTTGGTGCTTGCCGCGCTCACGATTGTTCTTCTCGTCCGGCAGGTTTTCGCCTTCGCGCTGTTCGTCGGCATCGTTTCGCTCGTTGTACAGCGCATGACCTACAAACTGTGGAAGCGGCTCCGCGACGAACGTATTGCGGCGCAGGCCGCGCTTGCCGCAGAAACCGAGGCCACGAATGGGAGTGTCGCGCCATGATTTCACCGTCCACACAAATGAGGCAGGGTTCGCCGCGTTTTTTCCGCAATTTGCTGCGCGTGTACGTCGCGCGGCACATAATCGGGGTCGTTTTGTTCTTGTGGCTCCTCGCTATGGCGTGGACGAACGCGCGCCCGTTTACATGGATACTACTCGCCTTGCTTCTCGCCTATGCGGGCTACGCTGTGTACGGGACACGCAAAATCCATAAAATGTATCAAGCAAGCCTTCGCCGAACCGAAGCGCAGAAAGGCGGCTAAACGATGCGCGTCGCCAATGCCCTGATTGTCGATGAAATCCGCGACCGGCCCGACGGCAGCGTGGACTTAATCGGCTTGCGCGAAGATTTATATTTCGACGCCGTGCCGGTGATTTTGGAGAAACTGACCCTGTTTATCGAACTGGAAGTCGGCCCAAGCGACCGGGGACAGGCGCACAAACTGGAACTGCGAATTTCCGGCCCGGACGGTCAAATGATCGCCGCCGCCCCTATTAAATTTACGCTCCCGCCCCATTTTCCGCGCCCCGTCGCCCCACTCGACCCAACGCTGTTTGACACCACATTCCGCGCGTTTGGCCCGCACGCCCTCGATATTTTCGTCAACGGCGAGCAATCCCGGCGCGTCTTTCTCACCGTTCTGCCCCGCGACCCCGCAACGGAAGAAGCCGGAGGAAACCCGTGACGCTCCAAACCCCGCCCAGAAAACACCAAGTTTTTTATCCGGTGCGCGACGGGAAACCGATGGCCGAAACACCCGCGCATTGGAACTGTTTGGTCTATGGTGTGCAAACGCTGACGAATTTTTACGCCGACCGCGACGATGTTTGGGTTGGCGCACAAAGTTTTTTGTATTACGAAGAAAATAATCCACGCGCCCGCGTCGCGCCGGATTTGTACGTGGTTTTCGGTGTCCCCAAAAACACAAACCGGAACGCCTTTTTTGTATGGCTGGAAAACAAAACGCCGTCGGTTATTTTTGAGTACGTTTCTCGTCCCTCAAAGTTTGAAGACGCGGGTCGCAAAAAGGATTTGTACGAGCGGGTTCTGTGCGTATCGGAATACTTTCTACTTGACCCAAAGGGCGAGTGTTTAGCACCGAAACTGCGAGGCTACCGCTTGATTAACGGGAAATACGCACCTATTGCTTGGCAAGACGACCGGCTTCATTCGGAGGTACTGGGCCTTGAGATTGAAGTGCAAAGCCAGCGATTTCGCTTTTACGATCCGGCGCGGCAAAAATATCTGGAAAGTTATCAAGAATTGATGCGCCGACTTAAAGCGACGGAAAGAAATAACGGTGTGTGCAGTGAAGAAGCACCCAGCGCAGACGAAGAAGCGACTCGTCACGCCGAAGCGGAAACCGCCCGACTGCGCGCCTTGATTGCACAAATGACGCGGCAAACCGATCCGAAGGAAAGCGAAGGCGAAGCGTGAACTTTTTGTCGCCGTTTTCGCTGCTGTGGCTTTTGCCTATTGGCGGCGCGATTGTCACGATGTATCTGTTGCGGCTCAAGCGAAAAGACGTGCCCGTCGCGTCCGTGTTTTTGTGGCAGGCCGTCGTTCAGGATACGCAGGCAAACGCGCCCTTCCAAAAACTCCGTAAGAATCTGCTGCTGGCTTTGCAACTATTTCT
>CAXTBP010000270.1:0-6194 GCA_964241985.1 uncultured Armatimonadaceae bacterium
TGTGCGAACTGGGGCGAACCGCCGTGGTACGGCTTTTTTGCCGGGCGGCAGGAAGCAAGCCCAAAAACCATACCGTGGGGCGATGCGGGCGACACCATTTTGCCGCTGTGGGGTTTTGGCGAAAGCATGACGGTCTATCGAACGGCGGCAAATGGCGCGCGGGATTTTGCCGAGCTGAATATCGAGGACAACAGCCATGCTTTGTTTTCGATTGCCAAGAGCGAACAGGGCTTGCTCGCCGATGTGATGATAACGGTTATCGAAAGTTTGGACTGGGAATCGTCTGAGTCTTGGGACGGCGACGCGCGGCAAACCGTGGAAGACGCGGCCCGCGCGGTTGATTTTCAGCATTTAACGGAAACGTTCGCATTTTTGGATACCGTTTCCGGCGAGAACTACGAAAGCGAAAAGCGGGCGTTTACGCGCTCGCTGTAGAAAGAACACAAATTATGGCGCGCTCGTTCGGTGAACCGCTGACAAAACTGCGGGCCGTACCCATTCAGGAAAACGGGGAGCCGTTGGTGGATCCGCGCACGCTTTCCGAGCGCATCCACTTTGCCGCGAAGCATCCGAAATTCGAGGAAATGAAGCGAACACCAAGGGTTCGCAAGCGGGTTGCCGAAATGCTGGCGCAGGCCGCCGAAGCACTGCCAAGCGGCGTGGATTTGAAAATTATCGAAGGCTTCCGGCCCCTGCATCAGCAGGAATGGATGTACGAGCAACTGCGAAACGGCTACAAAAAGGCGCACCCGGAATGGAAGGCGTCTACCCTAAACCGCGTGACCAATACCATGTCGGCCCCGCCGCACGATAAATGCCCGCCGCCGCACACGACAGGCGGGGCGGTCGATTTGTGCCCGTTTTACACCGCAACCGGCGCGTTTCTAAATATGGTGTCGCCGGGCGAATGGGACGAGAAAACCGCGCCCACCGTTTACAAGAAACTGTCGCCCGAAGCGCAAGCGAACCGCGATTTGCTGATCAAAGTTTTAAGCGACGCGGGCTTGACCAACTACGCGGGCGAATGGTGGCACTGGAGCTATGGTGATTCCGGCTGGGCTTTGCGCGTCAATGCCCCGTTTGCCGTTTACGACTGTTTGCCGGACGCGAGCCATCAGCCCGAAGAGGCGTAGTTTGAAAAGCTGGGCGTGTTAAAATAAAAACATGGCAGCACGATTTGAACGCGCGATCATTGTGGGGGCGTCATCGGGGATGGGGGCTTCGCTTGCCCGACTTTTGGTGCGGGATGGCTGCCGGGTCGCGCTTGTCGCCCGCCGCACCGACGAACTCGCCCTCCTTGCCGACAGCCTTAACGCGCCGAAAGGGCCAAACGGGGAACCAAACGCGATTTGGGCCGCCCACGATGTAAAAAACGCGGACGATGTACCCGCCTTGTTTCAGCAATTGTGCCGCGATTTGGGCGGACTGGACGTAATTTTCTACGCCACCGGGATTCAGCCGCGCATTACGCCGACCGAATACGATTGGGAAAAAGACGAGGCGACGGTTCAGATCAACTTTTTAGGCGCGGTCGCGTGGCTCAATCAAGCGGCCCGCCGGTTTGACGCGATGCAAAGCGGAACGATTGTCGGGATTTCGTCGGTTGCGGGCGACCGGGGGCGCGTGGGCTATCCCGTGTATGGTGCGACCAAAGCCGCGCTAAACGCCTATTTGGAAAGTCTGCGGAATCGTTTGGGAACGAAGGGCGTGCGCGTCGTGACGGTTAAACCCGGCCCGGTCGATACGCCACTCACGCACGGTATGGACAAATTGCCGCTCCTGATTTCATCCGACGAGGCCGCCCGACAAATTTTACAGGCTGCCGAAAGCGGCGCGCACACCGCGTATGTGCCCGGTGTTTGGCGGCTGATTATGGCGATTGTCCGCGCCATTCCTTCCGCCGTTTTTCAGAAGTTGAAGTTTTGAACGCCGCGCTATTACCCGCAGCAAGCGTCTTGCCCGCCGACCGAATGGAGCGCGTTTCCTCGTGGGGCAACAACCTCCATACGCTCGGTTACGTCTTTCGCCCCGTGGACGAAAACGGGGTGCGCGACGTTTTTGATGTCGCGCGACAACACAATCTTTCCATCGGGCTGCGCGGCGCGGGCTGCTCTTACGGCGACGCCGCCCTGAACCGTGAGCAAATCGTGCTGGATACGTCGCGGATGAACCGCATTTTGGACTGGAACCCGCAAACCGGCGTACTGACTGTCGAAGGCGGCGTGCCGATTGAGCAGATATGGCGGCACGTGCTGCCCGATGGCTGGTGGCCGCCCGTCGTTCCCGGCACGATGAAGCCAACTATTGCCGGGGCTTTGGGTATGAACATCCACGGCAAAAACCACATTCACGCGGGAACACTGGGCGAAAACACACTCCAATTTGATCTCATGCTCCCGTCCAGCGAGATCGTTTCCTGTAACCCAAACGGCCCGAACCGCGATTTGTTTTATGCCGCGATTGGCGGAATGGGAATGCTGGGCGTCTTTTTGCGGGCGACCTTGCAAATGCGTCCCGTGCAGTCGGGCCTTTTGCGCGTCCAATCGTTTTCCACCATAAACTGGGACGATTTGTTCCGCCTATTCGAGGAAAAAGTGAACGCCGCCGACTACTTGGTCGGTTGGATCGACGGTTTTGCATCGGGGGCGAGCGCGGGGCGTGGGCGCGTGGAACAAGCCAACTTTTTGCAAGTGGGCGACGAACCCGCGCCACATCAGACCCTGCGTAGCGAAAATCAGAATTTGGGTGACACGGTTTTGGGCGGTATTCCCAAAATGATTTTGTGGAAAGCGATAAAGCCACTCGTCAATCCGGCGGGAATGAAATTTCTAAATACCGCCCAGTTTCAAGCGAGCAAGCTAAAAAGCGGGGCGGCGCGCTATGAAACCCATGCTGCGTTTCAGTTCATGCTGGATTATGTGCCGAACTGGAAGCGTGCCTATGGGCCGGGCGGTTTGGTGCAGCATCAGGCGTTCGTGCCGACCGAACACGCCCAGCGCGTCTTCGCCAAACAAATTGCCTTGTGCCAAGCGCGCGGCTTGGTTCCGACTTTGTGCGTGTTCAAAAGACATCGGCCCGCCGACGAGTTTTTGCTTTCGTATTCCGGCGATGGCTACTCGCTCGCGCTCGATTTCAAGCATACGCAAGCAAACCACGCCGCTTTGTACGCTCTTGCCGCCGAAATGGACGCATTGGTGACGGGAAGCGGCGGGCGGTTTTACATTGCCAAAGACAGTACGCTGCACCCGTCGCGGATCGGGGCGTTTTTGAGCGAGCCGCGCGTGCAGGCATTTCTCGGCCTCAAAAAACGCTGTGACCCCGAGAACCTTTTGCAGACCGATTTGTGGCGGCGGCTTTTCGTAGATGCCCGCAGCCTGTGAAAGTAAAAAAATCCTGAATTTTCGAGAAGTTTATTAAAACGATTGACTTATTTTTCCATTTCCTGTATACTGGCGTCAGTTAGAGCAATTTTTGTTTGTTGAAATCGGATGGTAAATCACCAGTCTCGGTTCAAGTGGGAGGAACTGTGCGTAAATCATTTCTTTTGTCGGGTTTTGCTACTCTCGCCGCCGTCGGTGCGTTGACCCTTGCGTCCGCGCCCGCAGCCAACGCCCAGCTCATCTTGAGCCAAGACTTCGATGCGGACAACGCGACGCTCACAACGGCGGGTTGGAACTTTCAAAACAACAGCGTTTCGCCAAGTACAACGTTTTTCACGAGTGCTATAACCTCAGTAACTGGCACAGGTGGTTTTGGGCCACAATCGACTACTGGATTTGCAGTCGCAAACTTCAATAGTACGACATCCGGTGCGGCGACGGGCGCAACAATTAGCCAGTGGATGCTGACCCCTGTCATCAACATCGCAAATGGTACAACCGTTAGTTTTTTCACTCGAACAACAACCGCGTCAACTTTTCCTGACCGCCTTGTGGTTCGCCTTAGCACCAATGGGGCAAGCACCAACACGGGTGGGACTGCTAACGCAACCAGTACGCCGGTAGGAGACTTTACCACGACTCTCGGAACCGTTAACCCTACACTTGCCGCAGGAGGCTATCCGAACACCGATTGGACGCAGCTTACATACACGATTTCAGGTATTGCCGCACCAACAACAGGTCGTATCGGCTTTAACTATTTCGTTACAAACGGTGGGCCGGGTGGAGCAAACTCCAATATTATCGGCGTAGATACTCTGCGCGTCAATGCCATAACCCCCGCCGCCGCGCCGGAACCCGGCACGCTCGCGTTGCTTGTGCCGGGCTTGCTGGGTGGCGTTGCCGTGCTTCGCCGACGCCGCAAATAACGCCTCACTATTAAATTAAAAAACGCCCGCAAACTGCGGGCGTTTTTTTGTTCCTAGTCGTCGGCTTCGGCTGCATCGCGTTCGGCTTCTTCGGCGAAATATGCGGCGACGAGGGCTTCGTCGTCTTCGGGTGTCGTGTCGGAGTGCAGGGCGATGTCCACGAACGGGGCAAGGGTCGGCATCTCGCCCAAAAATGGCGACGCTCCAAGGGCCTTGTTGTTGTGGAACTGCGGCCACGACAGCGAGAAAAACTCTTTGGCCCGCGTGATGGCGACATACGCCAAGCGCCGTTCTTCTTCGAGTGATTCGGGCAGAAGGACGCCGTCCACGTAG
This sequence comes from uncultured Armatimonadaceae bacterium, assembly GCA_964241985.1. GTDB lineage: Bacteria > Armatimonadota > Armatimonadia > Armatimonadales > Armatimonadaceae > CAXTBP01. The sequence continues at coordinate 4,643 of CAXTBP010000270.1, forward strand.
CGGAGTGAGCGATAGTGGGGGAGCAAGTTCTGCGCGAATCCGACCACGAAAACGCCGTGCCATTCCAAGCCTTTGGATCGGTGAATCGTCATTAGATTGACGGCATCGAGCGAGCGCGACGATTGTTGGGCCTTGCGAATCTGCCCGGCGACGAATGTTAGCATTCCTTCGGGTGCAAAAAAGCGGGCGGACGCGGCGATAAGTTCATCCAAATTGTCCAGCCGCGACGAGCCTTCGCCCTCGTCTTCCATTTCGCCGTCCTCGGCCAGCACGTACTCGTCGTAGCCCGAATGGCGGGCGGCTTGCAGGCGAACGGTCGCGGTTTCTCCGGCCTCGTGGATTTCCTGAATTTGCTTGCGAAAATCCAAAACGGCCAAATCCTGCTGAGTTTTATAGGAGCCGCGCCGTAATGCTTCGTAAAACGAGCATTCCATTTTTTCGGCCTGCTTTTCCACGTTTTCGATAAACGCGCGGCCCAAAAAGCGCGTCGTTTTGCCCCAGCGTTTCGAGCCGATGTTGAGAACCCGCTTGGCGGCCTCATCGCCTGCGGGACAGTGCGGGTCAACGGACAACTGCAAATACGCGAGTAAGTCCTTGACCTCGCGCCGGTTGTAAAAGCCGGTTCCGCCCGTGATTTGGTAGGGGATTCCGCCCGCGATCAGAGCGTCCTCAAACGCGCGGGAGTAGGCGTTTGTGCGGTACAAAACGGCGAAGTCTTTGAACTGATGGCTGCCATTTTGGAGCAGGGCGCGCAACCGCTCGACGACGGAGGCGGCCTCGGCTTCGGCGTCCACGTGCTGCGACAGGGACGGGTCGCCGCCCGGTGCTCGCGTCGGCTCCATCAAGAGGCGGTAGCGTTCGTCCAAGTCGGCGTGCGCAATAAGTTCGTTGGCGACGGTGACGACCATTTCTTGCGAGCGGTAGTTGGCAGGCAAGCGGATAATATCGCCGTGCGGAAACGCTTTTTTGAAGGCCATGACCGTGATGCGCGGATCGCAGCCCCGGAAGCCGTACACGGACTGCCCGACATCGCCGACCAGAAATAAATTGCCGTGCGATTGGGCGAGGAGAAGGGCGAGCTGCCACTGCACCATGCTCGTGTCCTGCGTTTCGTCCACCAAAACGTAGTCCCACATGGTTTGATACCGGGCGCGGATAGGCGCGTCGTTTCGCAAAAGAAGCAGGGCTTCAATTAGCAGATCGTCGAAATCGAGGCGTTTGGCGGGGACTTTGGCGAGCACGTCGAACGCCTTTTCTTTGGCCTGCTCGTAGCACCGCCAAAACTTGGCGACGTTTTGCACGACCGGCTCTTCCCAATCGGGGTACTGCCGCGACAGCCCGCTTTCGGCTTGATCCACTTGGTATCCGCTGTTTTTGCAGGCCGACACGCCCAGCAGCGCCATTTTCGGGTCGAGCTTCATGTTTTGCCCGAACGGCGGGTTGGGGAGTTTGGCGTAGTCGTCGGGCTTGCCTAAAATCGCGCGGCATACGCGCTTTTGCCAGTTTTCGTCGGCTAAATCAAACCGGCCTTCTTTGCCGTATTTTTCCGCCC
>CAXTBP010000271.1:0-6053 GCA_964241985.1 uncultured Armatimonadaceae bacterium
CGTTCATCAAGGGCGCGAATTGGATTCCCGACGGCTGCTTTCCCGGTAATATCACGGACGCCCAACTCCGTGAACGCTTGACGCAGGCCCGCGACGCGCACTTTAACATGATTCGCGTATGGGGCGGCGGTTTATACGAATCGGAAACCTTTTACGATTTATGCGACGAGTTGGGCCTTTTGGTTTGGCAGGATTTCGCGTTCGCTTGCTCCATGTATCCCGACGATTTGCCTGATTTTTGCGAGCAAGTCCGAAGCGAAGCCGTTGAGAACGTGCGCCGCATCCGCCACCGGGCGTGTCTCGCCTTATGGTGCGGTGGCAACGAAAACGTGGAACTTGCCCAAGACCGCTGGGCCGGGCCGACGCAGGCCAAGCGGTTTTACGGCGACAAAATCATTCACGAAATTCTTCCCGCCGTTCTCGCCGAAGAAGATGCGCGCACCCCGTACTGGCCCAATAGCCCTTACGGCGGCGAAAAAGCCACGAGTGAAAATGAAGGCGATTCGCACTACTGGAACGTGTGGCACGCCAAAACCCCCGACAGCGACGGCGATTGGAAGAACTACGCCCTGAGCACGTCGCGTTTTTCCTCCGAGTTCGGCTTCGCGTCGCCTGCGGGATTCGCTACGTGGGACAGCACGGCAGTTTGGTATGGTGTCACGGAGGAAATAGATGACCGCGACCCACGCTCACTCATTTCTCGGTGGCACGACAAAACGCGCAAAGGGTATGAAACGTATCTGGGTTTCATTGAAAAGCATTTTCCCAAAATACAAACCTTTGAGGATTTGATCTACTTTGGTCAGATGAACCAAGCCGACGCGCTGACGTTTGGCGTTGAGCATTACCGGCGCAACCGGGCGCGGTGCGGTGGCACTTTATTCTGGCAGCTAAACGATTGCTGGCCTACACACTCTTGGGCGGTGATAGATTCATGGGGCGACCCAAAAGCCGCGTATTTTGCCGCCAAGCGTTTCTATGCCCCTTTCATCATCTCGCTCGTGGAAGTAAACGGCACGGTGGAAGCTTATCTCATCAATGACGGCAACCAAGAAGAGAGCGGGCGCTTGACACTCCGCCTGCGCTATTTCGTCGGGCACGACGCTATGCGCGGAGTTGCTCAAAAAGTGAGCACTGCGGCAAACACCGTATCGGGCGTGGTTGCGTCGCTTATCCTGCCGTCGAACGTTGACCGCGAAGATGTATTTGTCGAGGCGATCTTTGACAACAACCACGGCGAACGCCGCGCCGAAAAAATTCTGCTGCTCGCCGAACCGAAGCACCTACGCCTTCCCGACCCGGAACTGACGGTTTCGTATGAACTTAACCCAAGCAACCGTTCGCAAGCATTCGCTTTCGTTTCCGCCAAAACTTTTGCCGCGTATGTGTGGATTGAGCCGCTTTTTGGAAGAGGAATGCGTTATCTGTCAGACAACGCTTTTCATCTTGCGCCCGGCGAAACACGAACGCTCACTTTGGCCGATGTACCCGCCCGAATGCTGCAAGATGGAAAAGCGCTTGAGTTTCCCACGAAGACGTATCACTTGCAGTATATGCAGTCATCGTTGGAGCGACGGGCACAGGAAACAAAAATCATTGCCGAACGAAAGGCGCAGGGGCAATGAGCGCCGCCCCTAAATTACCCGCGTCTGCGATGGGTGGCGTTTCGCTGTTGCGCCGGGAATACAAATTGTTTATCGACCGTCCGCCGCAGGCCGTGTTCGATTTTTTCGCGGCCCGCAAAAACCTCGCCCGCATTAGTTCCGCCGAGTTCGCCGAGCAGGTTTTAGGCGATGTGGAAATCCCGCTGTCGGCGGGGGCGCAGTTGACCGTACAAACCAAGCGGGCTTCGTCGGCGGCAAAAACCATGACGACCGAAATATCGGATTGGAGTGCGCCCAACGGGTTCACGGAAAAGCAAATCGTCGGGCCGTTCGCTGCATGGACGCACCGGCGCAAGTTCACGCCGTTTCAAACCGGAACGCTGCTGTCGGAAATTATCGAGTATTCTCCCTCTGCGGGCGGGCCGCTGGGCGCGCTCGCCGACAAAATCTGGCTGGGCAAGCGATTGGACGCTTTTTTCAACGGACGCCAGCAGGAAGCCAAACGACTTTTAGAACAATTTGGGCGCATCAAAGGACGGGAAAACCAACAAAGTTAGCCTGTTTGGAAAAATTTAACATTTCCTTAACAATGAGGCCGGGCAAGTGCGTGTCTAATAAGTGAAACCATAGAAAACACCGCGCACGAAACGCGGAATACGCATCCGAAAACTCCGCACGCGGCGGAACACGCGGGATGCGAAAACACAAGGAAAGCAGGCTTCATGGACGTATTGCCAACGCTGGGCGGCGGAACTCTCGCCGTACTCATCTTTGCGATGATCGTGGCTTTGGGCTTTGAATTCGTCAACGGATTTCACGATACGGCAAACGCCGTTGCGACCGTTATTTACACCAAGTCCCTCAAACCAACGCAAGCCGTGGTTTGGTCGGGCCTCATGAACTTTTTCGGGGTTTTGTTCGGTGCGGCGGGTGGGGCCGCCGTCGCTTTTTCCATCGTTCACCTTTTGCCCGTCGATATGCTGATTCGGGTCGGCGAAAAGGCGGGCCTTTTCATGGTACTGTCGCTTCTGCTGTCCGCGATTTTGTGGAACTTGGGAACGTGGTACTTTGGGCTACCCTCCTCCTCGTCGCACGCGCTCATCGGTTCCATCTTGGGAGTCGGGCTTTCGGCTTCGCTGTTCAATGGCGCGGGTTTCGGAAGCGGCGTCAACTGGGGCAAGGCGCAGGAAGTCGGCATCTCGCTTATCGTGTCGCCGCTGGTCGGTTTCACGGCTGCCGCCCTTCTCCTGCTGCTTGCCAAAAAACTCATCAAGAACCCGGCCCTGTACCGTGAACCCGATGGCGAAAACCCGCCGCCCACGTGGATACGGGCCATTTTGTTTACGACCTGTACGCTCGTGTCGTTCTTCCACGGTTCCAACGATGGGCAAAAGGGCGTTGGCCTGATTATGCTTGTCCTTATCGGCCTGCTCCCCTTCCAGTTCGCCCTGAACCCCGGCTACAAAGCCAACGACGTGACGAAAATCACGGCCTCGTCCCAGCGTTTGCAAGCGCTCGTAGCCCACTCAAGCGACGCCAACGTGGATAAACTGACCGAAGGCCTGAAAAAAATCGAGGCCGACGTGCAAGGGGCGACCGACCTCAAAACCCTGCCGGATGCTCAGCGGAGCGCGCTCCGCGCCGACGCGATGCGAACGAGCGACCTGCTCGGCAAGTGGGAAAAAGCCCACAAAAAAGAACTGCTGGAATCGGACGCCGAAGACTTCGGCGACGCAAAAAAACAAATCGTCGGCATCACGGACTTTGTGATCTGGTGGGTTCCCGCCGCCGTCGCTATCGCGCTGGGATGCGGAACGATGATCGGCTGGAAGCGCATCGTGGTCACGGTCGGCGAGAAAATCGGCAAGTCGCACTTAACCTATGCCGAAGGCGCGTGCGCCGAACTCGTGGCGGCGGCAACCATCAAAGGCTTCGACCAAATCGGGCTGCCGGTTTCGACGACGCACATTCTTTCATCGGGTATCGCCGGTACGATGGCCGCGAACAAGAGTGGCTTGCAAGTGGCAACCGTTCGTAATATCTTGCTGGCGTGGGTTCTGACCCTGCCCGCAACGGTGATTTTGGCAGGCAGTTTGTTCGCGCTGGCAAGCACCGTTCTGGGTTCGTCCCCGGTTCCTGCAACCACCGCCCCGCCCGCCGTGGTTTCCACCAAAGCCGCGCATTAGATTTCACGAAACCAAAAAACGCCCCGTCTCAGCTGCGACGGGGCGTTTTTTGGTTTCTATGCAGCTTAACGAGCCGTGGAATAAAATCCCGGCTATGGATTATGAAGTCCGCCTACGCGGACTACAAGAACGAAGGCCTTCCGATAAACTGAAAAGCCTTCGTTTCTCGGTATCCAGTCGGCGAAGGCCGGCTTTGTATTCGTAGCCGGGAATTTATTCCACGGCACGTCCGCGTTTTCGTCTGCACTACTCTACGCCGTGTACGAACCGGCCTTCGCACCGCTCGGCGATTTTTGTTCTTTTTTGTTCCGCATCGGATCCACCTCGTCGATGATGCGAACCCCGCGCTGGAACGTTAAATAGGCATAGGCCCATTCGGTCATCACGGCGAGGCGATTGCGGAAGCCAATCAAATACACGATGTGAATGAACGCCCAAATGAACCACGCGATAAAGCCTCCGACGTGGACAAAATTCAAATCGGCAACGGCTTTTCCGCGCCCGATAACGGCGAGGTTGCCTTTGTTCCAGTAGGAAAACTCTTCGGTCGGTTCACGGTACAGCAAGTGCAGAATATTTTTTGCGGCCTGCCGCCCTTCTTGAATAGCGCCTTGCGCAACGCCCGGTACTTCTTTACCGTTCGTCATTTTAGCGACCGCCAAGTCGCCCGCGACAAACACCTCGGGGTGTCCGGGAACCGATAAATCAAAGGCGGTAATCACGCGCCCCGACCGATCCACCGGCGCGCCCAGCATTGCGCCCAGCGGTGACGCCTTATTTCCCGCCGCCCAAATCACGGTGCGGGTCGGAATCACATCGCCGGATTTGAGCGTGACGGCCTCGGCATTTATGTCTACGACCGGATCGGCAGTACGCACTTCGACGTCTAAATCTTCCAAATCGCGTTTCGCGCTGGCTGCCAAGTCTTCGGGGAAGGCGGGCAAGATGCGCTTCCCCGCTTCGAGTAAAATGACGCGCGTATCGTTTGTGTCGATATTGCGAAATTCGGGACGCAAGGCCCGCTTGGCGATTTCCGGGAAAACGCCCGCAAGCTCGCAGCCGGTCGGCCCGCCACCCACGACAACAAACGTCATCCACGCTTTGCGAGCGTCCTCGTCCTCGGCTTTTTCGGCCTCTTCAAACGCGAGCAAAAACCGCTGCCGGATTTCTTCGGCGTCGCCCAGCGATTTCAGACCCGGCGCGTATTTTTCCCATTGGTCGTTTCCGAAATAGGAGTGCCGCGTACCCGTCGCAAGCAGCAAATAATCGTAAGGATATTCCGTAATCGTTTCGGTTGTATCGTCACCTATGGTCACGATGCGGGCGTCCGAGTCGATTTTCGTCACTTCGCCCAGAACGACGGTCGCGTTTTTCTGCTTGCGCAACAAATGCCGAATGGGCGCGGAAATATCGGAAGGTGACAAAGCCGCCGTGGCGACTTGATACAAAAGCGGTTGGAACGTGTGGTGGTTGGTGCGGTCGATTATTGTCAGTTCGATGGGCGCGGATTTCATCGTCACGGCTGCCGTCAAGCCCGCGAAGCCTGCGCCGATGATGATAACTTTAGGAACCGACGGGGCGCTTTTTTCGCCTGCTGAAGAAGATGTCATAGAATAGGAAAAGTACCTTGCTGCATCGGGCCGCGCCGCGCCGAATTGTTCACTTTGGTTTTAGTGTACCCCAAAGCGCGGCCCGAATGACGTTCTTGCAGCGAGGTTTGCGCGTTGCTATCCTTTATGGGCGGCGATTTCCGTTGGCATATAGTGGTGCATTTCCTCAATGTCGCTGATGTACGGTTTGATGGCTTCAAAAAACGGCGTAAAGCCCGGTTCGCGCCGAAAGCCCAGCAGATGCCCCTCGATGGAATCCCACTCAATCCGCAGCACGTACCGATCCGGTTCCTCGACGCACCGCGACAACTGATAGCCCAAGCAATGCGGCGGCGTGTCCATCGAAGCCGCCGCCGCTTTGTAGGCCTCTTTAAATCCGGCGAACGTCGCCTCGTAGTCGTCCGTTTTGTGGTTCTTCAACTGATAACGAATGTATTCAACAACCATAAATTCCTCCAAGCCGCCGCGTTTAGGAACGGCTTGGGGAAATTATACGCATTTTGCCACGCCGTTAGCCCCCTTCGTTGGAGCAGGGATAAAGCCGTATTTCGCCCCGAAAGCCACGATTTATCGCGCAATTTGGAATGCTTGCCCGTACACTTTCCACACGAACGGGGCGTCGAAATCCAAATTGCCCTGCTTTACGAAAACGC
>CAXTBP010000272.1:0-6043 GCA_964241985.1 uncultured Armatimonadaceae bacterium
TTATTCGATATCCGCACGAATCGAATTTCCATTCCGCTGACCGACGGCAGCGCGAAGAACGCCCGCAAAATCGCCCGCGCCTACTTAATTGTCGCCGGGGTGCGCCATTTTACCAACGTGCGTGCAATTGGAATCGGCGGGGCGTTATCCTTTCCGCGCAATCCACAAGAAGAAGCCAGTTCGCAGTTTACCTTTACAGTGGAAACGACACTGACGGATATTTTCGTGGTGGAAGCCGTGACAAAAAAAGTCGTTTTGCATTACGCACCCAAGCCGCAAATACCGCGCTGATTTGTCGGGTGATTAGGAAAAATTTATGCGTCTTTCATTCGTCTTCGTTGCGCTCATCGCTTTTTCTGTTATGGGCGACCGTGCACCCATTTTCGCCCAAACCTCGGCGCAGAGTGCGCTTGTTCCCGTCGTGTCGGCAGAAACTACTACTGCCGATGCAAACCGGACGCTTTCCCTGATTGAAGCCAGAGCGTTTTTCGTGGGCAAAATTGGGGAGCGAAGGATTACGCCCGAAGAAATTGTTTACGTGATTGCGCGTCCGGTTTCCCGAAGTGAAGCGCGCAGCCATTCGGGCGAGGCGGCTTCCTATTTCTACGATACCGCGACCAAAGAATTGACAATCTACGGCGGCTTTTTTCAGCGCGCGGCGAACCGCAATGAAACCGAGAATACGCTCTTTCTCGACCAAACCAAAACGTTCGGCAAGCGGCGCGACGAAAAAGACAGTTTCGGCAATACCGTCACGGTCACGCCTGAAACCAATACGACCTACACGCTGCACCTAAACGGCTTGCTCGATTTCGACGCGCGGTTGTATCAACGGAACACGCAGCGCATCGCCGTTCGGTTTCAAAATGTAGACGCACTCGACGCCCGAAAAATAAGCCGCTCCGTACAAATTGTGCTGGGCGTCCGACGAGTGGGCAACGCACAGGCGACCGCGCTTCTCGGCCCGGCTTCGCTTCCCCGCAATCCGCAACTCGAAGCAAATATGCAGGTGACCTCTACACTCAATGCCGCGCTCACCGACATTTTCGTCATCGACGCGGCAACGAAAAAAGTCCTTTTCCACTACGTGCCCAAACCGAAGCCGCTCCGTTAATTCGACGGGGTTGGCTTATCCTGCACGGGCTTCCAAACCACGGAAAGAACCAAAAACACTTTGCCCTGTGTGCGCGACTGTTTCGTCAGCGATTCGACGGGGTTTGGGTCGTCGCCTCGCATCATCCGCGCGGTGGTCATATCGCCAAATTGCGGGCGAGACTGCGCGACGTAAAAGAAAAAAGGCCGATTCGCAGTGATTCCCACGCCACTGCTGGTATTCGCGGTAGAAACCGCGTTTAACGCGGCGGGCAATCGCTCCGTTCTGCGGGCGTCGAGACCTGCGAAACCGGTTAAACCGGAGGCCGTTGAAGTGGGCTTGCCAGCGGGATTGTCAAAGAGCGTGGTCAGTTCGTAGGAGGGTAACAACGTCGGATTGGGCGCGCCCTGTTCGAGCATTTGCAAACGCCACAACTCGGTCGGCATTTTTTTGTCCCATTCAAGAAGGTACTGATCGCGCAAGGTTGCCCTTCCTTCCGCGATGTACCAAATGCGCGCCTCTACCGTACCCGCGTTTCGGCTTTCCATGTACCAAGTGTGCAGCGTTCGGGCGGGCGAGCGCGCAAGTTTGACTTCCTCGTGACGGATCACGCGCAAAAATGGCGGCAGGGGCGCCTGCGGTTCGGGCGGCGTTTGCGTCCGAGCGCTATTCAAAAAGCCCGAACCAAAAAGCGCGAACGCAGCAAAAGAAGCGGCGCGACGGGGCAAAGTGCGCATTAGTCAGCATTTCCCTTTATAAATGGTATGGGTTTGGCTTGGGCGGCTTCCCATTGAACAATCAAAACAAGGAGCGTGTCGCCTTTGGGATTGTTTTGGTTCAGAATGTTCAGCAAAGGGCGCAGGGGCGTTTGTTTTGCGGTGGCTGCCGCGCGGTTCGCGTCAACAAACGCTTTGAACGGTAAGGGATGCGACGCGCTGGCTTGCGGCGTGGCCTGCCCAACCCATAAAGCAAGCGGCTGATTGCTTGCAATGCCGCTGCCCACTTGGGTTTCATTGGTATATACCGACACGTTGAGCGGGCCGGGAAGCGAAACACTTGCGCGGGGAACCGGACGAACCCCGTTTTGCTGCCCGCCGATGCTGGTTGCATGGGTTCGGACTTCGGGAAACCGAAACCCCAAACCGGGAACCGGCATGGTTGCGCCCGTTTTGCCGACGGGTGTACTGCGGGCGCGCAGCAAATACACACGCCCGGTTTGCGCGGCTTCGGCGTCACCTGCGTTAAAATACGCCAATGCCGTTTGCAAAATGGAAAGATGCCCGTTTTGCAGCGACCAAAGTTGGAGCGTGATTTCTTTTGCCCCTTGCGGAACGCGCACTTCCCACTCGTCCACCAGCGTTTTTGATGTATCGGAAAACGAAACAGAATCGTGCTTGGTAATGCCAAGTGTAGGCGGCGTGGTTTGCGCTCGCGCGGGTAGGGAGGCGAGCATTCCCGTTAAGCACAAAACGAGCGTGGTAAGACAAGGCAAAAAACGACCAAAAGCCGGTGAAGGGGGCATGGATAGAATATTTCTCTGATTGCGAATTACTCCGCCTGCGAAGACGGAGGATTGGAAAACGCGCTGCCGGAAACGTCCACAACGACTTTGCCGCACTGACCGGATTTCATCAGTTCCATGCCGTGCGCGAAGTCCTCAAAGGGCAGGCGGTGCGTCAGAATCGGCGAAACGTCCAGTTTGCCGGACGCAAGCAAAGCCTTCATCGTGTACCACGTATCGTAAAGTTTGCGGCCCACAACGCCGTGAATGGTGACGCCCTTGAAAATAATGTCCTCGGCGATATTTAAGGAAACCTCGCGCGACGGAATGCCCATTAATGACACGCGCCCGCCCGGTCGCACCAAACGAAACGCCTGCTGAATGGCGGATGGCGCGCCGCTCATTTCCAAAACCACGTCCACACCCTGCCCGTTCGTTTGGGCGGCTATCATTTCTTCCATATTGTCGTTCGGGATTTGCGCGATATGATCGGCCCCCAAACGACAGGCTAAATTCAGCCGGTACTCGGTCGTATCCGATGCCCAAACCGGCCCGCCGCCGACGGCTTTGACGACCGCAATCGCAAACAAACCAATCGGGCCGCACCCCAACACCGCGACCGATTTTCCGATAATGTCCCCAGCGAGCGCGGCGTGAACGGCATTACCGAGGGGATCCTGCATACACGCGATTTCGGGCTTGACGCGCGTGTCGTTGGTTAGAACCGACGCTTCCGGCACGGCGAAAAACTCGGCGAAGCAGCCGGTCGTATCCACACCGAAGATTTTCGTGTTTTGGCACACGTGCCCCTGCCCGGTGCGGCATTGGTAACAGTGCCCGCAGACTTGGTGGGATTCGCCACTGACGTAATCGCCCTCTTTGAGGCTCGTGCATTCCGGCCCAACCGAGACCACGTGCCCTGCCCATTCGTGGCCCATCGTGATCGGGGGCTTGACGCGCTTTTCGGCCCAAGCGTCCCACGAATACACGTGGTAGTCGGTTCCGCAGATGGAAACCGCGTCGATTTTAACGAGCGCGCCGTTATGGGGAACCGAGGGAACGGGAACATCGCGCAGTTCGGCCCCGGCTCCCTGCGACGTTTTTACAATTGCTTTCATGATTGTTTACCGCCTTACCGCTTTATTGTACCTATTTTTGACACCAACAAACGGCAAAAATTCCCCGTTTGGTCTTGACGACGCGCGGAGTGGCATGGTATTATTTTTCTACCGCGCCGGGGTGAAAACTTGGTTTCGGGAACTGTTCCCTGTTAGCTCAATTGGCGGAGCACTTGACTGTTAATCAGGGGGTTGCTGGTTCGAGTCCAGCACAGGGAGCTTGACTGGTTCAAAAAACGAACTTGTAGAGGGGGACTTTGCAAAAACAAGTGCAAAGTCCCCTTTTCTTTTGCCTCTATTTCCACCCGGGATACCAAAAGCGTCAGCATCTCCGTTCGTTCCGCGTCACTTAAATAAGCCCAGTTCTCCCCGAACTCGCTCCACAGCGCCTGCAAAGCGTTCGTGTCCGGCCTGCGCGCCGTGGATGCAATGACGCGGGCCTGTACGTCGGCAAGCGCAACGGTTGTCGCTTCCAACTCGTTCTCAAGCGTCTTGATGCGCGCCATGACCGACGGCGAATCCATTTTCGATTTGGCGAGTATATCCAAAAAACGATCTATTTGAGCTTGTGCCTCTTTCTGCCGCCGCTTGATCTTTTCCGCCTCGTTCTTGAGGCCGGACGCATCAGGCAACAGCCGCACGGCTTCACGCAGAAACCCGTCGAGGCGCGTCGGGTGGGCGGCGACGCGCGCAATCTCCTCTAAGACGCCCGTGTGCAGCCGCCCGGCGTTCACTCGCTTGATCGGACATTCCGCCTTGCCTTTTGAGGCGAAGCCACCACTCGTACACGTGTAGTACGGGGTGAGTTTATCTTTGCCGCCTGCATAGGAGGGCGTCATCAAGCAGCCGCAGTAGACGCATCGGACGTAGCCACGCAGGTAGTACACCGTGTCGTTTTTGCGCTCGTCTTTTTGGTAACCATTTGCCGTTCGTATCTCCACGCCGGTTCCCCGCTGGGCGAAGGCTGATTGCGCGGCTTCCCATAGTTCAGCGGAGATAATGGCCTCATGTGCGGACTCGTTACGGTTCTGCCCGTAGACGAGGACGCCCCGGTACGTTTCACACGTCAAGAGATGCTGCGCTCGGTAGATTGACCAACGCTCCATCGTTTCGCCTTGCAAATACCGCTGCACGTCGGCGATACTGCGCGTCGCCACGAACGTTTCAAAGGCTTTGACGACGTGAACGGCATCGGCTGTCGGCACGGCTTTTTTGGATGGCGAACCGTTGCGGCTTACATCACCGCCCGAAACCGGCTGCGCCTCATAGCCGAACGGAACCTTGCTGCCTGTCCAGTAGCCCTTCGCCACCATTGCTGCCTGCTTGGTTTTCGTGTGGCGGGATACCTGCATCGCGTAGAAGCCGTCCACGAATGTTTGCGCCTTCATAGCAAGCTCGCCCGCCGCATCGTCAGTAAACTTTTCTTCGATGGACGCGATATGCGCCCCGTCCTGCTTGAAATGATACGACGCTGTGGAGAATGCGTCGCCACGTGCCAAGCGGGACAAATAGGTCACAGCAACTACGTTTACGTCGCCGGATGCGACCAACTGGGCAAGCCGCTTGTAATCGGGCCGCTCCAAGTTCGTGCCCGTTCGGCCCGGATCGGCGAACTCTCCAACGAATTGAGCGGGAAGTCCCGCAAAACGCTTTGCGATGGAATCGGGAAGGAAGAAGGATAGATTTCCGCCCGTATTGGCGACGGCGACGCATTGATGCGCCCACAGCGTTGTTATTTCTCGCTGGGAATCAATGGTGGTGTACTCACGGTCTAATTGGTCATCCGAACTGCACCGCAAGTAAACCGCGATTTTGAGGGCTTTGGGTTTCCGTGCCATCAGGCCGCCCCTCCCATCGACGCGGGATAGGTTTGCGCTTGCGCGTGATGGTACGCATAGCGACCGTCGGCGGCTGCCACAACTGCACTGGGCAAAGCCAAGCCCGCAGGAGCTACGGCAGCATGAAGGGCTTGGGCGGCTTTGCGCCGTTCGGCGGCGCGCATGAGCATCTTGGTGGCGCGGGTAAAGCGGGCGGCGGCTTCATCGGACGCGACGCTCGCGGGTTGACTGGTAAACCTCATAGAAACGATACCCCTAAATTTGCCTCACTCCAAAAAAACAACCGCCCTCCGTTTCTCGGACTTGCCAACGAGAAACGGAGGGCGGAGTTGCAGCCAAGAGGTAGGCGCGGAGCGTGGAGGGGCACACGGACGCACGGCTGCAACAGATTACGTTGCGTCCCGTATTTGGCAAGTCGGGGCAGCAACGACAAAACGATAGGGAGTGTCTAACATAAGCAGGGTATAATTTTGTATGTCTTTTTCCCTTGTTC
>CAXTBP010000273.1:0-5992 GCA_964241985.1 uncultured Armatimonadaceae bacterium
CGGACGCGAGCCCCAAAGCTTCTCCGACACGGCTTCGCTTAACCCGGCCCAAAATGACGATAGCGGCTTGGTGGCGCCCCGCCCCTCGTCATTTCCAAAATCTCGTCGGGGTTGACCTCGCTGCTCATCACGCCCGCGCCCGTTTTGTGGTACACGCGCGTGACATCGGACACGGAATGGGCCTTGCTGACTTCGCCGCCGAGTTGAATTTGAACGGTATTCGTGTCTTCGTCGTAGGTGATGCCCTCGAACGGCGCGGCCTCGACTTCGGTGTGTCGCCCGGTTGTGGAGCCGACGGCTTCAATGGTGACTTTCGTGCCCTTGCGGTGCGAAGTGAACTCGTCGAAGAAGGTGGGCCAATCGGCCTGCGGAATATCATGGTTTGCCATAGATTCGTTTGCTGCTTTCGATAAAAAAGGTACTGTACGGTTTGTACCCAAGTCCCCGCCGCATAATCCTTCCCCGTTTTTAGCGCGGGCGCTACAATAACAGTATGCCGTCGTCGCCTTTAATTCTTCCCCAATACGCTGTTCATTCCGAGCGGGGCGGCAGTCACACGGAAAATGAGGATGTGGCTATTGCTATTCCGCACCCGAACGCGCCGGAATTGCTTCTTTGCGTACTTGCCGACGGGCAGGGCGGACGATCCGGCGGGGCACAGGCCGCGCACACGGCGGCCCATTCGGTTTTGTCGCTCGCCTCGCAAACGCCCGCTTCCCGATTGCGCGGGCGCATTTTGCATAAATACACTTGGCCCGCAATTTTGTCCGGCGCGGACGATGCGGCGATGGAAACAAGCGGCGACGGCTACACGACGCTCATCGGCTTGTGCGTCGCATCCCGGTTTGTCGCGGGCGCGTCGTGCGGTGACAGTGGCGTTTTGCTCGTACCGAAACCGGGTGTAAAAACCGAACCGGCGTGGCTCACGGAAAATCAGCGCAAAAATCCGCCGGTCGGTTCGGGGGCCGCGCACCCCGTTTCGTTTTCGGCCCGCCTTGCGCCCGGCGACACCCTGCTTGTGATGAGTGACGGCGCATTCCGCTATGGTGACGCGGGAGAAGTTGCAAACGCCTGCCTTAGCGCGACGGGCGAGCAAATCATCGCCGCGCTTCGCGCCCTGCAAACCGGCACAAACAGAAGCCGCGAACTTAGCGACGATTTTTCCGTGCTTGTCGTGCATGTTTAAAATATGCCGACGCAAATAAAAATACGTTCTGCGCCGCGACGGGTACTATGTGAGAAAATCACTTCTTTTTGTTAAAGGGTTTTGAAAAATGCTCGATCAAGCAACGTGTCGCTTTGTTCAGCTCTGGATGGGAGTTGGTGCTGCTGCCGGGATCATTATTATTGGCGTAGGAATTACCCGGCCCGCACACAGGAATACGCAGAGCCGGGCAGGCAGCGAACCCATTGCAGCGAGCGTCGCGCTCACGGCGAACGCCCAGCCCAACAGCGCGGAAAACCCCGTCGTTGAAGCGACATCGCCACGCGCCTTTCGCGTTTTATTCAAGAATAGTTCGGAATGTGTGCGGGGGGACGCGCTTACGCTGGAAGACGGCAGTTACGTTATCCGCGAAAATGGGATTCGCGGAGCGCGTATTGTCGCAGCGTTCCCGCGTACCTCCGTCGAAGCTATCGTTTCCCTGTCCAACGAATTGCCCGGACAACCTGTCCAGTGAGCGCTGACCCGCTCACACGTGCGCGCAACTTCTCATAAACCCTGCCGAATGCCGAAGGACAGCATTACGTCGGGGGCGTAGGAGGTGACGCGCGGCCCCCAAATGTTTTCCGAAATCGCGCCGAAAAGTTGCGTTTTATTGCCGACTCCCTGCCACAAACCGAACGTGGTTTGCGCCCGCCGCCCGGAATGGTTGGGCAAGTCGAGCGGGAACAGATATAGCGCGTTCTCGGTTTGTATCAGCAAACTCGTTTTCGCGCCCGCTTTATATTCGGCGGCAAGAACGGCCTGCGGTAAAAATCGTTTGCCTTCGCTAAAAGCAAGCACGCGCCCGGTTCCCGCCCACACGACATTGGCGTCGGCGTGCAGCCACAGTTTGCCTCGCGCACGGCCCGACACGGACAATCCGGCCCAAGCATCCACGCTTCCGTTGTCCAAATAATAGGCGGCTTGTTGATCGCGCAAGGGGATTTTGAGGCCGAAACGGGCCGAGGCTTGAACAGGATGCTCGGGCCGACGAACCGACGTATCCCAAATGGATTTGCGGCCTTCAAAGGCGAGCGTTTGGGTTTGGGCCGTCGCGTGCGCGTCGCTCACGCGCTGATTGCCCACGCCGTCGGTGAGTTGGATAAAGGTTTGTTTGTTCGGGTAGCTTTCGCGGAAAACGTCGCTATAGTGCAGCACGTCGTGATGCCAGCGGTCGATGAGTTTATCCGTGATTCCGCCGTTTCGCGTGGCGAACGCAAACGTCGCGCCCGCTTCCCAGCCCCCGCCCAAACCGCGCCGGTAGCCGATGCGGTGGTTTTGCGTTTCCGAATCTTCGCGCAAGGCGTTGAAGCCGTCGCCCAGCAGTTCAAACGACGTGTTACCGATGTCCAAGTTGTAGAAGCCGTCGCTCGCGCCTTTGGAAAGCACGGCCCCGCCGCGCGGCTCGACCGCGTAGGCCGCGCCGCTGATGCCATCGCGCAAACGGACGGGCAGCGGCCCCGCGTAGAGCGAACGGTTCGGCGGGGTTTGCGCCCGCGCCGCGCCGCCCGTCAAAAAGGCAAAGGCGGCAAACACGACAAAACAACCGGCAAAAGTACGGGTACGCATAAACTCAGTATCGGGTCACGGCGTAATTTGCTGAACCCATACCTTTTTCGCCCGCTTCCAGCATTTCCATTCCGTACTGCCGCAGGGTTTCGAGGAGCCGGTAGCGGGTTTCCCTATGCCCGGTTTCCGCGTGGATTCCCTCGCCCGCTTCGGCCACAACCAGCGATTTATCCACCAAACTCGTCAGCAAATCCAGCACTTCCCAATCCTCGACCGGTTCATAGCCGCACACGACTTCGGCGGCGTGAAGCGTCCAGCCGCCCGAAAAAACGCACAGGCGCGTGAAAAATATCTTTTCCGTGTCCGTCAGCAAATCGTAGCTCCAATCGATCAGGGCGCGGAGCGTTTGCTGGCGGGGCAGCGCGGCTTTGTCGCCGCCGGTCAATATGCGAAACCGAATGTCCAATCGGTCGTTGATCTGCTCGACGGCAAGCGAGCGGGCGCGGGCGGCGGCAAGCTCAATCGCCAGCGGAATACCGTCCAATCGGTAACACAGCTGCGCGAGCGCGGGCGCACTCTGATTTGTGACGGTAAAGTCGGGTTTGACGGACTGCGCCCGTTCGATAAACAAGCGCACGGCCTCGAACTGGCTCAAACTGTCCACGGTCGCCAGAGTCGCCTGCGCGACCGTCGGGAGTGACAGCGACGGGACGCGGAACGTAATTTCGCCGCCCACGCCCAGCGGCTCGCGGCTTGTCGCAAGGATCGTCACCGTGGGGCAGGCACGCAAAAGCGCGGCGACAAATTGCGCGCAGGCGGAAAGCAAATGCTCGCAGTTGTCCAAAAGGAGCAGCATCTTTTTTTCCTTCAACTGCTCGGCGACGGTTTGCCCAATGGTTTGCCCGGCCTGCTCTTTGATGCCCAAAACCTGCGCGACCGTTTGAACGACGAGCGCGGGATCGGACAGTGGGGCGAGTTCCACGAACCACGCGCCATCCGGGTAGGCGTCCGATACATCGGCGGCGATTTGCAGCGATAAGCGCGTTTTGCCGCTTCCTCCGGCCCCGGTCAGCATCAAAAGCCGTGTTTTTGAGAGGAGCGCGGTCGCGTCCGCAATCGATGTTTCCCGCCCGATAAAACTGGTAAGCTGCTGGGGCAGGTTGTTGGGCGTGGTGTCAAGGGTTTTGAGCGGCGCGAACGTATCGGGGAAACCGGGATAGACAAGCTGATAGACATGTTCGGGCCGCTCCAAATCCTTGAGGCGATGCGCGCCTAAATCATGCAGGCTTGCCCCCACCGGTAGCGCATCGCGCACCAGTTCGTAGGTGGAAGCGGACAAAAGGGTTTGCCCGCCGTGTCCCGCCGATAAAAGGCGTGCGACCCGGTTCAGCGGCGGCCCGAAATAATCGCTGTCCCGTTCTTGGGCGACGCCGGTATGGAGGGCGATTCGCACGCGCAGCGGCGTTTGCTCAGGCCATCCTTCTCGGATCAGCGCTTTTTGCGCCGACAGCGCCGCCATCAAGGCGTGCGGGGCGACAGCGAACGCGGCGCAAAAGGCATCGCCGACCGTTTTGAACACGAACCCGCCCGCGTCCGCGACCGCTTCCCTTAACAAAAGGTCGTGACGCTCCAAAGCGGCTCGCATCGCTTCGGGATAGGCGTCCCACAGTTTGGTGCTGCCTTCGATGTCGGTGAAAAGAAAGGTAACCGTCCCGGAAGGAAAAGGTGTCATAAACGGCTTGGTTCCTCAGCCAATTATAACAAAAAATATCGGGCTTAGTCGAGCAAGCGCAAACAAAAACGCGGCAAACCCAATTTGGGTTTGCCGCGTTTTTCCGGGATTTGGTTTCGCAAATCGCGCTTTCCCCGAAGGGCAAGCGCCGATTTTAGAAACGCACGCTCCCGGAGGCGGATTTGAGCGTAATGCTCATTTCGGATTTGCCTCCTTTCGCTCGAACTGCCTACCTTATCGCCGGGTAATATGAAGGCGGTAAGTAAAAAATAGGCAAAACGGATATAATAAATTAAGTTTTTTACCGGGCGTGCCGCAGTGTCGCGCAAGCGCCCCTTTACCCTTACAAACTAAAAGGCATAAAACCACATCATGACCATACGCGAACAAATCGAACAGTTAGAGCGCGACACGCTTAGCCCGTATGCCACCAAAGCCGCCGATTCGCAGGGGCGCGTCAAGCCCGAAGAACCGGATCCTATTCGCACCGCCTTTCAGCGCGACCGCGACCGCGTTTTGCACAGCAAAGCGTTCCGCCGCTTGAAACACAAAACGCAGGTCTTTTTGGATCCCGAAGAAGACCACTATCGCACGCGCCTGACGCACACGCTTGAAGTCGCGCAAATTTCGCGCACGGTCGCCCGCGCATTGCGTCTCAACGAAGACTTGACCGAAGCCATCGCCCTCGCCCACGATTTGGGCCACCCGCCGTTCGGGCACGAAGGCGAAGAAGCCCTTGACGAAGTCTTGCAGGAGTTTTTGCCCGAGGAGCATTTCCGGCACTACGAACAGTCGCTTCGCGTCGTGGACGTACTCGAGAAAAACGGCGAAGGCTTGAACCTCACCATCGAAACCCGCGACGGCGTTTTGGGGCACAGCAAAGGCAAGGCCGACTTGACCGACGCCGAAGCCACGTCCGTTAAAATGGGAGCATTGCCGATTGAAGCCTCCGTCGTCCGCATCTGTGACCGCGTCGCGTATGTGAACCACGACATCGACGATGCCGTGCGCGCGGGCGTTCTTCAGCCGGGTCAACTGCCACAGGAAACCCTTGACCTGCTGGGCAAATCCCACGGCGAGCGGATTACGCGCATGGTGCAGAACGTGATTGACACGTCGCTGGACAAACCCGTCGTTGCGATGAGCGAGCCGGTTTTGGGCGCGACGAACCGTTTGAAGGACTTCTTGTTTGAGAATGTGTACGTCCAAAAGAACGCCGCTAAAGCGGAACTTGCCAAAGGCAGCATGTTGCTCAAAATGCTGTTCCGCTTGTACATGGAACAGCCACAACTCATACCCGGCAACCGCGTGAATTTGGAAATGGACACGAAAACACGCGCGGGCTTGGTGCTGGACTACATCGCGGGAATGACCGACCGGTACGCAGGCGATCAGTTCCTCAAATACTTCTTCCCCCGCGAATGGCGCGGCGGCTCGGTTTTGACCCCGCTGATGTAAACGTCGGCTTAACGACAAAAAACGCCCGCCGAAATCGGCGGGCGTTTTTTTGCACAGTTAACAGTCAAACCACATGGGTTAAAACCCAC
>CAXTBP010000274.1:0-3415 GCA_964241985.1 uncultured Armatimonadaceae bacterium
GCAAAAGCGATTGTTCCAAATACTGCCAGTCGCTGAGGCGGGGAACGATTTTCGGCTTCTTGCCGGAGGCCGCACTCACCTGAACCTGCCGAGCAACGGGCGGCTCAAAAATGGAAGTCGTCATAGAAGTTGTCACGGAAGGCATTATTTACGGCTCCCCAAAACTAACACCAACAAATTGAAACAAAAAAGCAATTGATCCAAATATTTTAACAATCTAATGTCGCGCCCTTGCGCTTTCAATGACATTATGTATAATGTACCACATAGGTACTACGTAAAACTATTGCGTAAAACCGATAGACATATTCGTATTTGACTTCAAGGTAGCGGAAAAATATGGTAACGATGGGCGATGTCGCTTCAAAGGCAGGTGTTTCTCAAACGACCGTTTCCTCGGTTATGGGGGGACGCACCGACCGCTTGAAAATTTCGCACGAAACCCGGGAACGTGTGCTGGGGGCGGCACGGGAACTTGGATACCAGCGTAATCAGCTGGCTCGGGCAATGGTCACAGGTAAAAGCCGTATCATCGGTGTTTTGACCACGCCCCGTTCTGGCGAAAATGTCGTCCGAATTCTGTCCGGGGCAACAGAAGCCGCAAACCAAAATAACTACCTTCTGAAAGTTGTTCATCTTTCGCACAGTGGGATTGACGACGCCACTATAGCGCAGTCTTTAGAATGGCGGCTTGCGGGCGCGATGGTGTTTGGTTTCAGCGAGGAAACGCATCTTCGGCTCAACGAAGCATTTCGCATAAACAAAATACCTGTTACCCTTATCGATAACGTTCCACCAGTGAACTGGGGCGTTCGCATCGGCTCGGACGACGAGCAAGGTATCCGTCAAATTGTTTCCCATTTGCTTGCACTGGGGCATCATAAATTCGCTTTTGTTGGGGGGCGGCCCAGTCCCTTATCCGATTGGCGGGAACGAAGCTTCCGCGCAGCCCTTGCCGAAGCGGGCCTATCCGTTCCCGCGCACTGGATACGTAACACGGCTTGGGGCGATCAAAAAGTCATCAAGGCGGAAGTGCAGGCTCTATTTCAAGAAAGCGGAAGCCAGTTGCCCACGGCTATCGTGTGTTCTGCGGACTCGATAGCAATGGTCGTAGTCCATATCGCACACGCCCGTGGGCTGCGCGTCCCCCACGACCTGTCCGTTACTGGCTACTCCAATGCGGATCTTTCAGCATTTGCTGACCCGCCGCTGACGACCGTTGACCAATCCTTCCAAGAAATGGGACGGCTTGCCGCGCTGCAAGTCATCGGCCTTGCCGAAAACAACGAGACAAGCAAAGTCGCGGCTTCCGGCGAAATACTGCTTCCTGTGCGGCTGATTGAAAGAGAATCTACCGCCGTGGCCCCAGTAATATAAGATTTCATCGGTTTACGAATTGAGAAAGGACAAAGAAGTATGAGATTTTTGAGTAAAGCGAAACGCCGCCGAAATGCCGTTGTGCCAGCGGTATACCTCGCTTTGCTGGTGGTCTGCGGTTTTGTCGTCGGCTGTGGAAAAAAGGATGCCGGTACGGCAGCCACTGCCCCTGCTAATTCGTTAAAAGGCCATGCCCCCAACGTTTCTACCGGGGAAGCCAAGCTCACCCCCGAACAAGAGGCCTCGAAGCAGCGAGCAATTCAGCAGGGGCCATCTGTCGAGGCGGCGAATGAGGCGGCGGCGAAGGCCGCAAACGACGCCCGTATCGCGGGCAAATAGTTTTCTTCAACCGTTCTAAAATCCAAAGTGGGGCGGTCATGTCAACTCGTAACTGTGTGGTTTTCGAGAAAGGTCTGTTAGATATGCAACGTCGGTATCAACTTCGGAGGACGGCCTCCTCAGCATTTACGCTGATTGAATTGTTAGTAGTCATCGCCATTATTGCTATTTTAGCGGCGATTTTGTTCCCCGTATTCGCTCAGGCCCGGGAAAAGGCGCGGCAAGCCTCGTGCCTGTCCAACACCAAGCAGATGGGCCTCGCCGTATACCAGTACTATCAGGACTACGATGAGGTCGGGCCGAACGGAACGTATAAATCGGGCAACACGGGTGGCTGGGCCGGACAGATTTACCCCTACGTGAAAAACGCGGGCGTGTTCCGATGTCCGAGCGACCTTTACGAGATTAAGGTTAAAGAAAACCCCTCGTCTTATGCCTATAACTCCAACTTCTCTTTGGGAGGAAACGGACAAGGAACCGGTAACGTTTATCCGCTTGGCGGCGGCGGCCCTATCACGAATCAGTTGAGTCAGTGTATGTCGCTTTCGGATATGCCTGCCCCTTCCAAAACCGTCATGTTTTTTGAAGTGGACGGGGCCAATCAGCACGATGTCAGCACCTACTATGAGCAAACTTTCGGTGGCACTGTCAACTATAACTCATCGCCCTTTGGAAACGGGAGTATCGGCACATTCAGTCCCTCCGGCGGCGGAACCTTCAGCTCCGCCTGCGGCTCTCAAAACCAATATGAAACGCTAAAATACGCAACCGGCTACTTCGGGCAACGCCCCGTCACCACGCAGCAGTGCCACTGGACAAAGACGGTTGGTCGGCACAATGAGGGGTCGAACTATTTGATGGCCGATACCCATGCCAAGTGGTTCAAAGGATCGCAAGTGTCGGCGGGCGGGCGGGCCAACTCGGAAACAGGCGTCGAGGGAGCCACACTTGCCGCTGGAACGTCGGGAACCTTTCCCGATGGCACGCAGCCCGGCGTGACCTTCAGTACCAAGTAGGTTCGGGCACCCGTGGTGCCGTAAAACAGGCACGCTGTGCGGAAGGTAGTGAAAAATATCTTTCGCACAGGGTGCGCGATTTCGTGTGAAACATCGTGGAAAACCCGTGTGCCGCCATACAAAAAGTCTCGGGATATGGACGCTATGAAAAACTTTACGCTTCTTTTCCTCTCCGCTGCAAGCATAGGCACTGCCGTATTCGCCGCTGGACAGACTGCACAGTCCGCTCCCCGTATGCCCGCCTTCATAACAGGTATCAAGCAGGCCAGCACCACACTGGCATATGGCGGCCCTTTAATTCAGCAGGACTTCAACGGCTCGAAACCCTGGTTCCAATTATCCACTTTGCCCGCACAAGGAAAAATGAAGGTCAGCGCCGCCTGCGCGCCAGTCGGAACCGTGGATGCGGTAAAATCAACGACGGCGTCCGGGGCAGCGATTTTGACCGTAAGCGATGTGGCTGGCAGTAAAGGGATATGGAGCGCAGGTCTGACAAGTGGCTTGCTTCCCGTTCGCACGACGGAAACCAATCTGGGAAAACTGACGCTTAGCTTCGACCATTCCGTTTCGGCGGTGCGGCCCGTTGTGGTTCAAATCGAATCATTCGATGCACGGAAAAAGCGCACTGGCGGGCGAGAAGCGGTGGTTTATCCCGCCGCGCCGGATTTCTTTTTGCGCTCGGC
>CAXTBP010000274.1:3425-5978 GCA_964241985.1 uncultured Armatimonadaceae bacterium
GAACTCTCGGTGATGAAACCGTTTGGGGCAGGCGCGTTTAGACCATTCGACCCCTTCGTGCAAATCACTTTTAAAATAAACCGCCTACCCGCAGGCGTGCCGGAAGCGGCGAAAGTGGAACTGCGCGTGGACAACGTCGCGTATACAAGCCCTGCCTTTTATGTCAGTCCCACGGGCAGCGATAAAAACGATGGGCGAACGGAGAAAACCGCGTTTGCCGATCCGCAAAAAGCGATAGAGCGGGCGCAGCCGGGCGATATTGTTCTGCTGATGGACGGCGTCTTCACCCGCGCGGCGACATCGTCCATTCACGAAGGCATCGTAGCTTTTCGTCGGGCGGGGACACCTGCCGCGTGGATTTCGCTCAAGAATTATCCCGGCCAGCATCCCATTTTAACGTCGGACGCATGGAATACAATCAAAATTGGGCGGGGAACCAGAGAAGCGCCAAGTACGGCCCCCGCTCTCGCCTACCTGGAGGTGCGCGGTTTACATATACGCGGCAACGCCGACACCATCAAGGAGAAGCACCCAGAACTTATCGGTCAGGTCGATCCTTTGACCAACGGAAACGGTATAAGCGGAAGCGGCGGCGATGAAACTAACACCCCGCACCATTTGCGGTTTGCAGATAACGTAGTCGAGTATTGCAGCGGCGGCGGAATCGGAGTGGGTAACTGCGACTGGGTTACTATCGAGAACAACACGGTTCGCAACAACTGCTGGTGGGTTATTTTTGCAACGTCGGGCGTGTCGCTTCTTGGAACACACAATTTCGACGCCACGGACAATACATATAAATGGCTCGCCCGCAATAATTACGTTAGTGGCAATCGGTGCTTCGAGAAGTGGCGTAAGGTAAACAAAATATCCGACGGTAACGGCGTCATCGTGGACAGCAACTACCTTCCCAAAGAAGGCAAATCGTTTCTTGGCCGCACGCTGATTCAAAACAACGTTTCGTTCAACAACGGCGGGTCGGGTATCCACGCTTTTAGGAGCCATCGGGTAGATATTGTCAACAACACCGCCTACTACAACGGCGCGTCGCCCGAACTGAACTGGGGCCAAATTTTCGTTCAAGGCAGCGCGGATATGCGCCTTGTCAACAACATCTTGGTGTCGCGTCCTAACCAACCGATCAACTCGGTTGGCCCGAGCGGGGACGACCAGAACAGCGTCGATGTTATCCGTGCCTCCAACATTTACTTTGGCGGCCTTCCCCCAAAACTCATGTGCGAGGGCGATGTGCTGGCCGATCCGCTGTTCGCACGCGCTTCGACCGATTTCAACGTCGCCGATTTTCATGTCCGTTCGGGCAGCCCGGCGATTGGCGCAGGTGCACAACTTTCAGCGGTTCCTTTACTTGATTTGGATGGTAAACCCCGTGCCACCGTGCCCGATCGCGGAGCGTACCAGTATGCGCACTGAACGCTGATTATAGCGCAATGAGGTTCGGTTTTTCTGATTGTCAAGCAAGTTGTACCCCATAATTCCCCTCGTTTGTGTTATATTCACGGTGTCCATCCACCATCAACGGACACCCCAGGGTAGCCGACCCGGCAGAACGCGAATAATTCCCAGAGGGGCTTCTGACTCAAAGTTCGGAGGCAAATCTCGCTCATAAGATGGCGTGCGGGTCGGTGTGTCCTTTAGCTCGGACAGTATCTTGAGAGCCGATTGCATAGTGACTGCGTACCGACACGGCGCAGCGCATGGCGGCGGACATCCCGCACTTACGAGTTGGAGCAACGAGGATACAGGGGCGTCCAAAAAGTCCAGAAAGCGGGAGCCATGAAAAAAGCGGCGCAGGTTCAGGCAATAGGGGCGGCAACGGCGTGGGTCGGGATCGATATCGCAAAGCAGACTTTTGAAGCTTGCCTCCTCAAAGGCGAAGGCAAGCCCCTTCCCAAGCAGTTCGACAACTCGGCTACGGGCTTAGCTCAGTTGGTTCGCTGGAGAGCGTGGCAAGCAGCGTTTTTTTGTAGCGTTGCTGGAGCATTCGGAGCATACGCAGACACTATACACCAAACGCGCCCCGCGCTACTACGCCGTTGCGTGTGCCCCAACCGTGACCGCGATTATTTGACCGTGGTGCAAGCCGCCGATCTGCTCCAGTTGTCGCAGTCATCGGTTCGCAGTTACATCCGCGAAGGCAAACTCAAAGCGTTTCGGGTGGCGGGTTTGCAGAAAGTGCAGATTGCGCGGGCCGAGTTGATGAAGCTGCTTGAACCGGTGGAGCCTGCGTAAAGACAGGGCCACAGGGAGCCTCACTTGCCAATCTGAATGGGAAACAAGCCGTGGTAAATCGCCGTCCACTGGCTGGGAAAAGCACCCTCTTTGGGATTGAGGATAAACACCTTGTAGGTTGCGTCCACCAGATACGCGCCCAACTTGTCAAACTGGAGCCACTCGGTTATATTTCCGCTCCGATGCAGCGTGGATTGGGGATTGAGTTGCGAAGGCGACCTGATGTAGCCATCCGGCAGTGGCTTGGGATTGGCGGATGCTTTCTCCCCATCCAACGTTGCCGTAAAGAACAGTTGGGTGTCG
>CAXTBP010000275.1:0-5959 GCA_964241985.1 uncultured Armatimonadaceae bacterium
TCGTAGTCCTGCGTGTTCATCATCAGACCGACACCCATCTGCTTCATGTTGGACAAACACGCGGTTTGCCGCGCTTTTTCGCGGGCTTGGGCGAACACAGGGAACAGTATAGCGGCAAGAATCGCAATGATGGCGATAACAACGAGCAGTTCAATCAGCGTAAACGCCGACCCCGCAGACGACGGTCGTCCGGCGCGGGGGCCAGCGACGGATTTATTCGCCACATGGCGATTTTTCCTCAGAGAATTCATGATCAACACACCCCTTTGCGTGAAGTTCAAACGCACTTAGGGCGTACATTGCCCGGTGTTTGGTTGCATTATACAAGCGATTTTTCAAAAAGCATCGGCGCGGGTACGGGTTTTCCAAAATTATTTTTGCGCAGGAATGCGGCATTGTTTCGGCGCATTTATTCGTATCTACGACTATGGACAATGAAGCCTTTCGCGGTTCGGTGACGCGCCGCCGATTTTTGCAGGGCGCGGCGGCAATGGCGCTTGCCGGAAGCCCGCTCGTATCCGGCTGTTTGCCGTCGCTTCGGCCCGAAAAACCCGGGCAGGTCACGCTCAACTATATGGCGTGGGGCAATTTCGAGCAGCTCGCGGTCGAGCAGGAAATCTGCGATGCTTTTGAAAAGCAGCACCCCGATGTGCGCGTCCATCTTTTCATGGTTCCCGGCTCGGCGTACACGGACAAATTGCAGCTGATGCTCGCGTCGCGCACCGCGCCGGACGTGATGCGCGTTGACCATTATTTTTTCCCAGCTCTGGTTCGCAAGGATTATTTTCTGCCGCTCGAATCATTCATCGCCCGCGAAAAACCCGGATTTTTGGATGATTTCGTGCCCACGGCCTTGGACGAATGCCGGTACAAAGGCCAAATGTTCGCCATGAACGTGCTGTTCGGGCCGACCGTGATGTATTACAACAAGAATTTGTTCAAAGCGGCGGGCCTGACCGAACCCTACGAACTGGCGCAAAAGGGCGAGTGGAATTGGGCTAACTTCGTGCAAACCGCCCAAGCCTTGACGCAAAAAGAAAAAGGGACGGATCGGATCGCGCAGTTTGGAACGAGTATGCCGCCGTGGCCCGGCTATAGTTCGGTGATTTGGAACCGGGGCGGCGAAGTGATGAGCGAGGACTGGAGCCGCATGGTACTGGGCGACAGCGCGGAGGGCATCGCCGCCATGAAGGACTTGGCGGATTTGCGCTGGAAATACCACTGCGCCCCGACCCCATCCGACGGCGCACTGTCCGCTTTTGCCTTTGAATCGGGAAAACTGGGGATTTTTTGGGAATGGTCGGGAATGACGCCCAAATACCGGAAGTCCATCAAAAAATTCGACTGGGACATCGCGCCGATGCCGTCCGGGCCGAAAGGCGACCGCGTGGTTGTCAAGGGCAATCAAATTACCGCAAACGCGCTGACCAAGCACCCCGATTTGGCGTGGGAGTTTCTTAAGTTCATCACCGGCCCGGAAACCGAGCAGATGATTTGCGGAAAGCTGAGAAGATCCACCCCGACGCGAAAATCCGTGCAAACGAGTAGTGAGTATTTGCAGGCCGAATTTCCACCGTACCATCCCAAAGTGTTTTTGGATTCGGTCGAACGGGGTCGCATTTTACCGATTAACCCGCGCTACAACGAATGGTCAACGGAGTTTACGTCGGCGACCGAACTCTTGTTTAACCTGCAAAGCGAATCGGCGGAAGCAACCGCTAAAAACGCGACGGCCCGCGTCAATCGCCTGCTGTCCGGCCCGGAGGGTTTTTAGGCTATGAGTACGTCGCCGCAAACTGGAACCTGTCCCCTGCTTTCGCCAGCCGCGCAGTCCGCGCCCGCCGTCGCGGGCACGGGGCAGAAGCGCGTTCCCCTTTCGCGTCGGCCCGGCTTTTGGGGGTTCCTGTTCATTTCGCCGTGGCTGCTCGGCTTTCTGATTTTCACGGCGGGGCCGATGCTCGCGTCCTTGTATTTGTCGCTGTGCAAATACGATATGCACAGTTTGGAGTTCGTCGGCGCAAAAAACTACCAAGTGCTGCTGACGCAAGATCCGCTGTTTTGGAAGTCGCTGACGAACACCGCGCTATACGTGTTGTTCAGCGTTCCGCTCGGTTTAACGGGTTCGCTTTTAATCGCCCTGCTTTTGAACCAAAAAGTCAAGGGCATCCCGATTTTTCGGACGCTGTTTTATTTGCCGTCGCTCGTGCCCGCCGTTGCGTCCGCGATGGTGTGGAGTTTCGTGTTCCACCCCGACGCGGGCCTGCTGAACTACGGCTTGTCGCTTGTCGGCATCAAAGGCCCGGCGTGGCTGCAAGACCCGAAAACCGCGCTCGCGTCGCTGATTATCATGAGCTTGTGGGGCATCGGGGGCGGGCGCATGATTATTTTCCTCGCCGGTTTGCAGGGAATTTCCGACGAACTCTACGAAGCCGCGTCGCTCGACGGCGCGAAAGGTTGGGCGAGTTTTCGGCACGTCACGCTGCCGATGCTGTCGCCGACGATTTTCTTCAATATGATTTTGGGCATCATCGGCTCGTTTCAAGTGTTCACGTCGGCCTTTGTGATGACGAACGGCGGCCCGAACAACGCGACCTTGATGTACGTGCTGTATCTGTACAATAACGCTTTTCGCTATTTCAAGCTGGGCAAAGCGTCGGCGATGGCGTGGATTTTGTTCGTGATTTTGCTGATTTTCACGATTGTGCAATTCAAAAACTCGGCCAAGTGGGTGTACTACGAAGGGGGCGAAAAATCATGAGCGCACCGGCACTGCAAAAAAACAGCGGACGCGCCCTGTCCGCCCCCATCGAGCAAACGAACCCCGACAAACAAGCGGAACGCTTGAAGCGCATCGGCGTTTGGATCATGCTCCTTTGCGGCGCGACCTTGTTTTCCATCCCGTTTTTGTGGACGGTTTCCACCGCGCTGAAAACCAGCGAGCAGGTTTTCGCGTTTCCCCCGCAATGGATCCCGCGCCCGATTGAATGGGAAAATTTCAAGCGGGCATGGACGGATTTGCCGTTCCCAATCTTCGTCGGCAACACCTTAATCGTGACGATTTTCGCAACCTTTGGGCAGGTTTTATCGGCTTCGCTCGTCGCCTACGGCTTCGCGCGGTTCAAGTTTTGGGGCAAGAACGCACTCTTTTACCTAATGCTCTCGACCATGATGCTGCCGTCGCAGGTTACGATGATCCCCGTGTTTTTGCTATGGCGGCAGTTCGGCCTCATCGACACGCTCGCCCCATTGATTGTGCCCGCGTTTTTCGGCGGCGGCGCGTTCACGATTTTTCTTTTGCGCCAGTTCTTTTTGACCGTGCCCAAAGAATTGGACGAAGCTGCGATGCTCGACGGCGCGACCCCGTTCGGCATTTGGTGGCGCGTCCTTCTTCCCTTGTCCAAACCCGCCTTGATTACCGTCGTATTGTTCTCGTTTTTGGCGCACTGGGACGATTTCATGGGGCCGCTCATCTACCTCAACACCAAAGAAAAATACACGGTTTCGGTCGGCTTGCGGATGTTTCAGGACACGTTCGGCACGCAGCAGGAACTTCTCATGGCAGCAAGCCTTATCCACATCATTCCGACCATCGTTCTGTTTTTCGTCGCCCAGCGGTATTTCATCAAGGGCATCGCGCTCACGGGCTTGAAGGGATAAAACCTGTAAACAACGAAGCGACCGACGAGTTTAGACCGGCGGATAAAATAAGGGAGCGGGTACAATAATCGCCATCGGAAACGACCGGCGGGTAAATCCGCGGTCTACGAAGAGGCAAAGCCGACCTGCGTCGGCTCATAAATGGCAACCCATCCTTCAAACGGGAAAATTGCCTCGTATCGGCATCCAGCCCGCGCAGGCGGGCTTTGCTTCTTCGTAGACCGCGGATTTACCCGCCGGTCAAATTCCGTCGGTCGCTTCGTTGATGCGAAATTCCCCGCGCCGCACCCAAACCGCCATTTCGCCCTTGCCCCGGTTCGCCCACGCATAATATGGAATGGCGGTAAAGTCCACGGGTTCGCCGTTGCGCTCCGCTTTGCCCTTGAGGGTTGTCACGCCGCCCAGCAGATCCGGTTCGTATCGCGCGGTCAGCGGCGCGTCATCGGGCAAAACGAGATCAAGAACGCCGCCATCGTTGTCGGCCCATTCGGCGCAGTAAACGAACGGGCCATACTGCAAAGCGACCCGGCCCCGGTCAGCTTCTACCCGTTCGTCGGCAAGCAGACGATACTCAAACATCGGTATGTTCAGCACTGCGGCTTCACCGGTTTGCCAACTTCGTCTGAAAAACACATAGCCTCTACTCATGCTTCCCCTTTTGATAAGCGCGTTTAATACAGCCTTCTGATGATCGCCCGCAAGTATCGCTACGGATGCCGCCTCGGGTTCTTCCGGTATGCCAACGACTTGGTACAAACCGCTTCCAGCAATGGCCTCATCACTGTCTAAATTCAGTGCCTTATTGCGCGCCCAGCCGGGAATGCGCAGGCAAAGCGTGAACGGGGTTTCGTCGCCCACTTCGCGCTCTATGGAAATATCTGCGAACAATCCTGCAAGGGAAGTGGTTTTGACGTGGAGCGTCACGGGCGGCAAACCGTCCCCGCGTTCAATTTTTGCCGTTCCGGTCACGTACAGGTTGACGTAGATTTTGTCGTTTTGGACGGCGTAGGCGTAGCCGGGGACGGAGGCGAGGAAGCGGGTCATATTGCCGGGGCAGCAGGCGCAGCCAAACCACGGCTTGCGCTCGTGTTCGCCGCCGGACTCCAGCGGGTTCGGGTAGAAAAACGCATCGCCGCCCAGCGACACGCCGGACAAAAGCGCGTTGTACAAAGTGCGTTCCATCACGTCGATGTACTTGCTGTCGCCGTGCAGCAGAAACATTCGGTGGTTCCAGTACACGTTGGCAATGGCGGCGCAGGTTTCGCAGTACGCGGTGCGGTTGGGCAAATCGTAAGGCTCACCGAACGCTTCGCCGTCGTGTTTTTGCCCGATGCCGCCGGTGACATAGAGTTTGGTTTGCGCGACATCGTTCCAGATTGCGTCAAGGGCTTCGATGTAATCCTGCCGACCCGTGAGCGCGGCGACATCGGCCATGCCCGCGTACATATAGCCCGCGCGGACGGCGTGCCCAACGGCTTCGGTTTGCTTCACGACGGGCAAATGCGCCTGATTGTAGGTTTTGCCCCCGCCCCGCGCGTCCAATAAAAACTCGGCGAGTTTGAGGTACTTTTCCTCGCCGGTTAAGAGGTACAAACGAACCAAACCCATTTCCGTGATTTGATGGCCGGGATAGATCGACCGCTTACCCGGCCCGAACGTTTCGCACAGCAAGTCCGCGAAGCGCAAGGCGACGTTCAAAAGCGACGCTTTATCCGTGGCTTGGAAGTGCGCCGCAGCCGCCTCGAACAAATGGCCCGCGTTGTACAGTTCGTGGCTTAAGTTTTCTTCCTCGGCCCAGCGCTCCGGGCCGACCCACGGGTGCGGATGGGCGGGATTTATCGTGCGGGCCGTGAAAAGGTAGCCGTCCGCCTCCTGCGCCGACGCGACGATAGCGATAATCCGGTCAAGGTAAGCGTCCAGCGCGTCGTCCCATTGCACGGCGAGCGAAAACGAGGCCCCTTCCACGATTTTGTAAATGTCGGTGTCGTCGAACGGAAAGGTTTCGGGCGGAATGGTGGCGTCGTCAAGCAGTACGCCGCGCAGGGCTTGTGCGGCCCGCTCGAAGTTGCGGACGCGCCCGGTTTCCTCGCACTTTTGGAACGCGAACGGGATGGTAACCGTACGGTTCGTTTCCATGCGGGGCCGCCAAAAATCGTCCGCAAAAGTCACGTTGGTGAACGGCACGGGCGTAATCGGATAGCCGCTCGGCTTTCGGTTTTCGGGTTGTGTCATGGCTTTGCTTTCTGCGTGAAGGAGTAAGGGCAAGCCTCTCCCCCCGGCCCCCTCCCCGAAGCGGGAAGGG
>CAXTBP010000276.1:0-5861 GCA_964241985.1 uncultured Armatimonadaceae bacterium
TGCAAGCGTTCGACAATATCGAAACCATAAAGCGCATGGTGGAAATCGGTTTGGGCGTCGCCATCGTGCCCGAACCGACCGTGGCCCGCGAAACCCGCGACGGCACACTGCGTGCTTTCAGTTTTGACGACGCGGTATTGTCGCGCCCGACCGGCGTCCTCCTTAAAAAGAACCGAACCCGGTCGCGCGCCCTTGCCCGCTTTTTGGATGTGCTGGCCCGCCCACAAGCGCCGAACGCACTGTAAATCCCGGCTTGACGCCGCCCGCTCGGTCGCCGTATACTATGTTTTGGCACGGCGCATCAACCCTTGTTCGCGCGGTTTCAAAACCCGCGCCTTTTCCGCGCTTTTCGACCATTCACCGAAAAACGCGAGACTAAATTGTGAGGGGAGGGATACAAAACAAACTATGGCACAAGTAATGGTCAAACCGGGCGAACCGCTCGACGCCGCCTTAAAACGCTTCAAAAAGCAACTGCAGCAGGACGGGACGCTTAAAACCGCCCGCGCGCACGAGTTCTACGAAAAGCCCAGCGACAAAGCCCGCAAAGAAAAAGCGGCACGCAAACGCAAAATGAAGCAAAGTCAGGAACTGTAAAACGGTTTCCGACCTTTTCCAATCGTAATCCCAACCTGTTTGTTGATGCGCCGCCTGTCCGTTTTTGTGTGGTTTTAAGCGTTTTTCGCTTGCCGCGCCCATGAAGCAACCCACCGATTCTACTCCGCCCGCGTATTTACCCGCCGAGGCCGCCCGCAGCCGAAGCCGCAAACGCGGCCTGATCAAACAAGGCCTTCCGTGGCCGCGCCGAAAATCTCTCCCCGGTGCGGTTATTTCGCAGGCCCGCAGGCGTCGCCTGCGCTTGTTTTTGTCGCGCAATGCCGGGCGCGGCATGCAGCATTTCCGCATTTCCCCAGTTCGCGCCGCCCTCGGTGTCGTCACCGCCGCGCTGCTGTCCGCCCTCCTTTGTGTGCATTTATGGCCCGGCACGATTTCCTACCGTTTGGGCGACATCGCCGACCGGGAGATCGTCGCCCAGCGTACCGTTCGCTACGAAGACACGGCGGCAAACCGTCAGCTGCGCGACGACGCCCTCGCGCGGGTCGGTAAACAATACGAACCTATTTCCGATGCTCCCGCGACCGCGCTCGATTCGGTTCGGACGGTTTTCGACGTGCTGGATCGCGCGGCCCGAATCGGGGCGTCGGCGGGCGGACAGCGTTCCAATAACAGCGTCCCCGAAAGCGCGCCCGCTGCATCGAATCCCGCGCTCGCGGCCCGCTTGAGCCGCGAAAGAGTCGAACGCGAAGCGGCGGACGAAGAATTCGCGGCGCAAACCGCAAGCGATTTGCGCAGGCAGGCCAGCATTTCGCTTCCCCGTGAACAAGTCGCCCGCTTGCTCAAAGAGGACGCCGCAACCCGCGAACTGGCGCGATTGACCGTTTCGTCTGTGGTGGAGCGCGCGATGAACCGCGCGATTACCGACGACACCGACGACTTAGCCAACGCCCGACTCGAAGCGAGCCGCGACCCACAGTTTACGAAAATTACCAAACCCGACGTTCGGGCGGCAGCGACGACGGTTGCACAAAGCGCGCTGATGCCGACCCGACGCTTCGATGCCCGGCAAACCGAGCGCGAAAGGCAAAACGCGCAAGCTGCCGTGCCGCCGCAGATCCGCCGCTTGTCGGCGGGAACGTCCATTATTAAGAGTGGCGAGCGGGTCGGACAAACGCATTTGGACGCCTTTGCCGCGCTTGGTTTGCAAAACGCCCGGCTGGACGCGCTCACGGTTTTTGTCGTGACGATGATGGTGAGCCTATTGGTCGCGCTCGTCACCGTGTACCTCTATTTGTTCCACCCGGATTTGTACGACGATACGGCTCGCTTGTTTTTGCTCTGCCTCTTGTGCGTGATTAGCGTCGTCGGCCTTAAAATCGGTTCGACGTTGCTTGGCTTGTCGCTGACAGGCGTTCAGTTCGGCTATTTAGGCATGATGTGCGTCGCGTCGGCGGGCATGGTGATTGCGCTCCTTATTTCGCCGCGCGTCGCTACGCTGATTGTCGCCCTCCTTTCGGTTGCGTCCGGTCTTATTCTCAACAATGAACTGCGCTTCACGCTGATTACTCTCGGTTCGTCGCTGGTCGGCATCGTGTCAGTGGCGACGTTGCGAAACCGGAACGAACTGCTGCGGGCGACGCTGTTTTTGTGCGGGTCGAACGCGCTGCTCAACGTTTTGGTTGGGCAACTGGAAGGCGATGTCGCGTCGGAGCAAGTTTCGGGCTTGGTTTGGGGCGTTGTGTCCGGCTTGTTCGCGCTCGTGCTGTTTTATGTTGGGGTCGCCGCCTTTGAGAAACCGTTCGGCTTGACGACCCATTTGCGCCTCTTAGAACTGTCCGACCCGGCAACGCCCATTTTGCAGGAATTCCGTTTGCGCGTTCCGGGAACCTACGCCCACTCGCTGATGGTCGGCAATTTGGCGCACGCCGCCGCCGAAGCGATTGGAGCCGACGGTTTGCTCGTGCGCGTTGCCGCGTATTATCACGACTTAGGCAAAATGAACCGGCCCGATTATTTCACGGAAAACCAGAACAGTCTGGAAAACGCCCACGACCGGATGACGCCGTCGTTATCCGCCGTTGTTTTGGCGTCGCACGTCAAGGACGGCTTGGAAATGTGCGACGAAATCGGGTTGCCCCCGCTCGTCCGCGAAATCATCCAGCAACACCACGGCACGAGCTTGATGAAATTTTTCTACCATCGGGCGACCGGTGGAAAGCCTGATAAAAATCTGGAAACCCAGTTTAGGTACGCGGGGCCGAAGCCACAGACCAAAGAGGCGGCAATACTTATGCTCGCCGATACGGTTGAGGCCGCATCGCGGTCGCTGGAGCGGCCCACGCCCACCCGCATCGCCGATTTCGTCGCTCGTTTGACCGAAGACAAACGCGCCGACGGCCAGTTGGACGAATGCGATTTGACCTTGCGCGATTTGAAAATCATCGAGGACGTGTTTTCGCGTACCCTGTCCGGCACGCTCCACGGGCGCGTGCGCTATCCCGGCGACGCCCCCGCAGCGAGTGCTGCCAAAACGGAAACGCCGCCCGTTACCGCCGTCGGTGCAAGCACCGCGCGATTCCACGCAGGCGTGGAAGGGGCCACGCCGCAAACGCTGCCAACCAGCCCACTTCTGCCGGTCGCTTTGACTATCAACAGCGGCGAAAATACGCCCGTTTTAACCCTTTCCTCGGCGGCCCATAGCGCCTGTCCTGAAACAAACCTTAGTGGAACTCACGATACTTTACCAACTGCCGCCGTCCCGCCCGGCCCCGCCGCCCGAATTTTGGACAAAAGCGAAAAACAGCGCGCGCCGACTGCTCGCGGGCGTAGGTAAACCAGACGCCGAAGTCAGTGTGGTTTTGTGCGACGATGCCCGTATTCATGCGTTGAACTGGCAATGGCGAAGCAAAGACAAACCGACCGACGTGCTTTCGTGGCCTTTAAGCGACGGCGACGATAATGCTTTGGACGGTCAGGAAAATATGCTGGGCGACGTGGTTATTTCCATTGACACCGCCCAAAAGCAAGCAAACGCGCGGCAGTGGGATGTCGAAGACGAAGCCGCTTTGCTTCTTGTTCACGGCATTTTGCATCTACTCGGATACGAAGACGATTCGCTTGCCGGGTCGAACCAAATGAAAAGGATCGAAACTGCGATTTTAGGCAAGCCGCTGGATAAAGTGAACACCGAAACTATCCGTTCTGCGGAAACGACCCGTTCTGGGGGTATCATAAACCCATGAGCCAAAGCGTCGAGCGGGTAAGCGGCGGTCACAATCCGTGGCGGGCCAAAAACCCGTTTCGCTCGTTCGAGTACGCGGTCAATGGGATCGTGCATACGTTCCGCACGCAGCGGAATATGCGTGTGCATTTTTTTACGGTCGCGCTCGTTTTGGCGTCGGGCCTTTTGTTCCGGTTTGGCAAACTGGAAATGCTGCTGCTTCTGTTTGCGGCCTCGCTCGTGCTGATTGCGGAAATGTTTAACACTGCCGTTGAGGTCGTGGTGGATATGATCACGCAAAGTTACCATCCCGCCGCTAAATACGCCAAAGACATCGCCGCCGGGGCCGTGCTGATTGCTGCGATTAACGCGGTCGTCGTCGGCTGCGTGCTTTTTTTGTGGGACGGACGGCCCGAACAGCTTAGAATGCGACTGCAAGAGCCGCCCGTGATGTATGTTTTTATTGCTGCGTTTCTTTTACTTCTCATCCTTCTCGTTGTGTGGAAGGTTTTGGGAGAAAAGGGTACGCTATTGCAGGGCGGCGTGGTTTCCGGGCATTCGGCAATCGCGTTTTTCCTCGCAACGACCGTTTTCTTTTGGGCGGGAAACTGGTTCGTTAGTATATTGGCCCTTTTGCTTGCCCTGCTCGTGGCTCAGTCGCGGGTGGAGGCGAAAATTCATACCGTGCAGGAAGCCCTTATTGGAGCCGCGCTGGCGCTGTTTTTAACCGCGAGCGTGTATTGTGTGCCCTCATGGGTCGGTCGGCTTTTTCCCGATCCGTCCACGCGGCCTGCGATACAAGCGGCCCCGTAAACTTTTTGGCGGGGAGACGTTTACTTAACTTTGGAACCTGATAGTCACGCGGCGACGCAAACCGACGATAACGAACTTCGGCCCCGTTTGAAACGGCGTCCGTTGGCCCGCAGCACTGCTCACCGCGCTCGCGCGGAACGCTTGCTCAAGCGGCAGGACGCTCTTGCGGCAACAACTGTTGCCGCGCCTCGAACGGGGCAACGCTGGTTTCTTTTTGCCGCGCTGATATTCGGCGGCGGAATGGCTTTATGGGGCGGGTCGGCGTGGGCGCAGCATGGCGCTCTTGCGACCGACGTACCGGCAGGGCCACCGTCCCTGTCAGGCGCGCTGACGAGTTTGGGCATCGTGCTTGTTTTGACGTTGTTCAACGGGGCCTTTGCGATGGCGGAAACCGCCCTCGTGTCCGTGCGCCCGTCGCGCGTGGATCAGTTGGTGGAAGAAAAACGCGGAGGCGCGCTTGCCGTTCGCAAACTCATCCAAAACCCGTCGCGCTTTATCGCAACGACGCAGGCCGGTATCACGATTTTGGGCTTCGGCTCGGCGGCTGCCGCCGTTTCTACCCTCGCCGCGCCCCTCCTTCCTGTTTTGCGCGGGTTCGGTTTAACGGACAAACTGTCGGGAACCGTAGCTGCCATTCTCGTCACGATTTTCGTATCGCTTCTTGCGATGATTTTAGGGGAGATTGCCCCTAAATCCATCGCGCTTCAGGCCCCCGATGTGTGGGCTTTGCGACTTGCCCCGTTTGTTTCGTTCTGCTCGCTGATTTTGACGCCGCTCACGGCTTTCGTTATCGCTATTTCAAACGTTGTCGTGCGTCCGTTCGGGGCCAAAGCGCAGTTTGAAACCCCGATGATTACCCGCGAAGAGTTCGAGAAAATCATCGATCAAGGCGAAAAGCACGGCGAATTGGACGACAACGAAGCCGACATTATCGGCAACGTGTTCGACTTATCGGAAACGTCGGTCAAGTCGGTTGCCACGCACCGTCTGGATATGACCGCTCTGCCGACGGACGCCACGCTGCAAAAGACGCTGGAAACCATTTTAGAATCCGGGCACTCGCGCATTCCCGTCTATGAAGAAACGATTGACCATGTCGTCGGCATCGTGCACGCCAAAGACTTGCTGCCGCTGTTCCGCGACGAACGCCACGACGTGGATTTGCGTGTTGTGATGCGCCCCGCGTATTTCGTGCCGCAAACCAAGCGCGTGTCCGATTTGCTCCGTGAGTTTCGCATCGAGGGCAAGCAAATCGCCATCGTTCAGGACG
>CAXTBP010000277.1:0-5795 GCA_964241985.1 uncultured Armatimonadaceae bacterium
TTCCCGTGCCGAGGCCGACCACAAAAATGCCGCCCAAAAACATCGCCCATGCGGCAAGCGGGCCGGACGGCGAGGGGGTGATTTTGAGAAACCCATCCAAATACACGCCGACCAAAACCAAATTCATAATGGAGCCAATACCGGGGCGCATTTGCAGCCATGCCCACGCCGTCGCTTGACACGCGAAGCCCGCGACGATACTTGCCATGCCGATTGACAGGCCGGGGATGACCCGGGCCATACCGACATGAAAAGCGTCCCACGGCGCAAGGCCGACGTTTGCGCGAATCATTGCCGCCAGCGCGACGCCGTACATCAAAAGGCCCACGTTCAAGAGCGCGAAGCGCGGAACAAAGCCCCAGCCCTCCGTGCGCGAAACCGGATCTATCACCGCTGTTGCGCCGGACGAGCGCGTGTTGAAAAACAAACGTAAGGGCATGTCAACCCATTATAACGCGGATGGTAACACAAAAAGAAACCCCGCCTGCTTGATTCAAGCAGGCGGGGTTTCTTTTGCGCGATTGCGTCATGCGATTACGCGGCTTTTTTGAATTTGCGGCGTCCGCGCAGAACCATTCCGGCAAGACCCGCGCCGCTGGTCAGGGCGAAGGTAACCATGCCGGGTTCTGGCACGGGGTTGGCGTTCTTGGCGAACGTGCCCACGCTGGCGGCGGAAAAGCTATTGATATAACCGTTATTGCCGAGGCTGATGACCGGATTAACCGAACTCAAACCGACGGAGAAGTTGCGAGCGGTCGTTCCGGTAAGGTCGATGACGTTCGAGGTGAACACCACGTCGGCGGCGGGCGGCGTGGACACTTGGAGGGTCGAGGAACCTGCCCCGTTATCACCCGTCAGAATCAAATTGGAGCCAGTACCCGACAGGTAGTTGGTGGTTCCGTCCGTGATTGAGAACGAGTAGCTTGAAAACACTTGGGTAAATGTGCTTCCAGCAACGGTTGCTGCCGAAGGGGCGGACGCCGTGAAATTCAGCGTCGCCAACGAACCGAGTACCGGCCCACCGGCATATTTGAAAACCACGCCCGAATTGGTCGAGGTCAAGGTGCTGGATGCACCCGTGTTGGTAAGCGTGAAAGTTTGCTGCGTCGTATCCTGCTGGGAATACTGAGCGAAGGTCGTGGTT
The DNA here is from genome assembly GCA_964241985.1 of uncultured Armatimonadaceae bacterium. Classification (GTDB taxonomy): domain Bacteria; phylum Armatimonadota; class Armatimonadia; order Armatimonadales; family Armatimonadaceae; genus CAXTBP01. The sequence continues at coordinate 1,145 of CAXTBP010000277.1, forward strand.
TGGGCTTTGGCGGAAGGGGCGGCGCTAAGAAGCGCGGCAGCCCCGGCGACTGCAACGAAAGCAAAGAGGCGAGCGGTTTTAATCATAAAAGCGACTTTCTCGCAACCGTGACATTTGGAACGGTCGCATAAAATTGATAATGACACGAAACGAACGGTGGCGCACTGTTCTGTCTGCCATACCGGCGGTCTACGGTTGTCGGACACCATTCTTCCCCCATATTCTACCCTTGAAACGTTGGAAGAAACGTATTCGTGCAATAAACAGGTAATTTTAACATAAATTTTTCCGTTTTTCGTACCGACATGCCCAAACCCACCTAAAGATTTTTCCACAGCGTGCCGATATGAAGCCAAACCCCCGTGTGTTTACAGGGTTATAGAATCCTAATGCTCGGGTTTTCAACAGGATAATTCAGGCTTTCGTTTATGAACATTGCACAAGTGGGGCAGTGCGCGCCAACGTTTCGCGCGCCGGTTGCCCAACCCGCTGACGAGATTCATACGCCCATCGCGCACGTTTCCCTGCGAGACTACGACAACAAGTGGCTGGTTTTCTTTTGGTATTCGCAAGATTTTACCGTGGTCTGTCCCACGGAAATCACCGCTCTGTCCGACCGATTGGAGGAATTTCAAAAACTGGGCTGCGAGATTTTGGGCGCATCGACCGATTCCGTGTATTCGCACCGAGCGTGGATGCGGTTGCCGCGCTTACAAAACGGTATCGAAGGAACGCGCTTTCCGCTGGTCGCGGATATGACGCAGGAAATCGCCCGCGACTACGGTGTCCTGATTGAAGGACAGGGCATCACGCTCCGGGGCTTGTTTATCATCGATCCCGACGGGGTTTTGCAATATTCCACGGTCACGAACCTAAATGTTGGGCGAAGCGTGGACGAAACACTGCGCGTTTTGCAGGGGTTACAATCGGGCGGAATGTGTCCGTCCGATTGGAAGCCCGGCCAAAAGACGTTGAAGTTCGGTTGAAAAGCGCGATTATGGGAATAAGGAGTGTGAAAAATACCGCGTACGTATTTTCCCCGAAATGCTGATAATGCCGTGCTTGCTTGTTGCTTTTTGATTTTTCTATTGAGTATAAAGATAATGGCTTTTCAAACATGGAAAGCATTGCCTCGGTTCGAGAACGCATTCATCGGGGAAGAAGTCTCAGCAACCGGGTGTGGTAGATGCGCTTCATGCGTTTTTGCTTGCGCCCACCGTCCCAAATAGTTAGAGGAAACATTCAGGAATGATTGGACTTTCGCAGGGTTTCAAGGCGCTTGGCATGGGCAAAGCCGCACTTCTCGCCGGTTTAACCGTCGCAGCCGTCGTCGGATCGGGTATGAATCGCGCCGCAAACGCGCAGGACACCATTTTTGGTTTCACGTCAACGAACTTCTTGTTTTCGGTTCCAAGCAGCGCCCCCGGAGGAACCTTCAGCAACCTCAATCAGATCAGCGGGCTTGCTACGGGCAGTACGCTTCTCGACATTGACTTCCGGCCCGCAAACGGCCTTTTGTACGGCTTGGCGCAAAATGGCGGTGCTTTTACCCTCTACACTATTAACACTGGAACGGGTGCAGCTTCTGTAGTGACCAACCTCACCGGGGTTACTGCTGCGGCTGGCATAAGCTACGACATTGACTTCAATCCGGCGGCCAACGCTTTGCGAATCGTCGGTAGCGACGGCAGTAACTACCGCGTTCCCGCCGCGTCAATTTTGGGCACGGGCGCGACAACTGTAGACACTGCATTAAACGGCGCGGCGACGACCGGCATCCTCGGTGTTGCCTACACCAACAACACCAGCCCGTCGGCGAGCACGACCCTTTACAATATTGGGTCAAATGGACAGCTGTATCGGCAAGGGGCCAATCCCGGCAACGGAATCGCAGGCGATCCCGGAAACCCGAACTCGGGCGTGCTTACCTCGATTGGCGCTACCGGCATCACGGGTACGGAACTCGGCTTCGATATTTCCGGTTTCACCGGCAATGCTTATGTCTCCAATGGTACGAACCTCTACAGCATTAACTTGTCTGGAGGGGGAGCGGGAACAACGACAAACTTGGGAACATTCAACGCAGGCTTGGGCACGGTGCGCGGAATCTCGGCAATTACACCTGCCGCCGCGCCGGAACCCGGCTCGCTCGTTCTTTTGGGCACGGGCCTTGTGAGCATGGGCGGTATCGCCGTGCGACGCCGCAAAGCGAAAAAAGCCTAACTTCAGAATGGCAAGAAAAAAGCCCGCGCTCAAATGAGCGCGGGCTTTTTCTTTTAGTTTGCGCGGGCAGGTTACGCGGGAAGATGGGCCGCGCCCATTTTGGTCGCCCCTTGCGCATCCGGTCGCCACGCGAACAGGGCGCGGCGGATGCGGTTGCGTGCCCGCGACAAACGGGAGCGTACCGTGCCGATGGGAACGTGGAGGACGTCCGAAATTTCCTGATAACTCATGCCGCGCATGTCCGACAAAATAAGCACGTCCCGGTAATCGCTGGGCAAATTGGCGACCGCACGCCCCAAAGCCTCGTTTTCCAACCGCCCGAACACCATGCGCTCCGGGCCGGGCAGCGACGGCATCAGCGGGTCGGGGTTTTCCAATGCGTCGAGCGATACCTGCCGGGGATGCCGCGCCCGCGTGCGGTACGAGTTGATGAACAGATTGCGGAGAATCGTGAGCAGCCACGCCCGCACCGGGCCGTCGGCGCGGAAGCCATCCCAGCCGCGAAGGGCGCGCAGTGTGGTTTCCTGTACCAGATCTTCGGCCTCGTCGGCGTTGCGCGTCAAGGCGAGGGCGTGGCCGTATAAGGCGTCCCGGTGGGGAAGGACGAGCGATTCAAAGCGGGTTATTTCCGCGTTTTTGCGTGATGTGGTCGTTATCATGTTACTTCGTTTGCGCCCCACTTTCTTTGAGCAGATGAAGGACGTGCTGCTCAATTAAATCCAAACCGCGCTCCGTACTCGCTTCGTCGCCGGACAAAGCGAATTGGAGTAAAACCCCGTCGGTTGCCGCCACCATATATCGGGCCAAATCGCCGACCGTTACACCGTCTGCCAACGTGCCGCCTTGATCGACGTGCTTTTGCAGTACGCTTTCGTTGAGACGCTGGAACGCTTGGTATAAAGCCGTCGCTTCACGCCGGGCCTTGTCGTCGCGTAAACCCCGCACTGCGACATCATAGCGCAGGAACCCACGCTGCTCGCGGGAAATCTGCCACGCCGACGCGAACAGGACGTGAATGGCTTCGCGCGTCGTTTGTGCGGCCTGTACATGCGCTTCCAAAGTGGTGATGGCTTGCTGGGTTGCATTTTGCAGTACAGCGGAAAGCAGGGCTTCCTTGCTTCCGAAATGGTAATGCAGGGCCGCGATATTTACCCCGGCAGTTTCGGCGATACGGCGTGTCGTTATTTTTTCGTATCCCACCTGCGTGAGCACGACTCGCGCCGCGTTTAAGATATGATCGCGCGTTTTTTGTGAATGTTGCCCGCTGGTCGCCATCGGTTGCGCGTGCCCTTCGTTTACTATCCAATCAGTTGATTTAATCAAGCGATTGGAATATACCGCGTTTTTTTTGATCGCGCCCGTTATGCAATAAACAACGCGGCCACTTTGGCGCGCTCTTTCCGCACAAGCGAGCATCGCAAACCTATTCGTGTTTGCAGGCCCGACGGTTTGGCGAAAATACAATGGCGACATACTTTTAGCATAATCGCCGGATATGAAAATAACCTGAAAGCCGGAGCGGGCAAGAAGAAAAATGGCGGAAAAACGCAAGGTATTGGCGCCGGGCGGGGCGGGGCGCATCGGGGGCTACTTCGCACAGCATCACGACCCGGAAAAATACGAACTGCGCCTCATGATCAAAGGTGACGAGAAGCCCGAACAAATCGAGGCCGTCAAGCCGTTCGGTGAAATCGTGACTGGCGATTTATCCGACTTGGACGCCCTCAAAAAATTTTGCGCGGACATGGATACGGTCGTTCACATGGCGGGTAACGCGAGCGCGTCGGCAACGTTCGGCGAACTGCTGCCCGTTAATATCGTGGGCACGTACCACGTTTTCGCCGCCGCCAAAGCCGCCAACTGCCGCCGCGTGATTTACGCCTCATCCATTCACGCCGTGTCGGGCTATCCCTCAGACGTGCAGGTCAAAACGCACGAACCCGTCAATCCCGGCGACATCTACGGCGTGTCGAAATGCTTCGGCGAAGCGTTGGGCCGCTACATGGCGGAAAAAGAAGGCGTGTCCGCGATTTCGCTCCGTATCGGCTCGTTCCAGCCCGAAGAAAAAGCCTACGATCCCGACGCGATTTCTATGATGGATACGTTCGTTTCGCACCGCGATCTGCACCAACTCATTTGCCGCTGCATCGACAACGAAACCATCACCTACGCGGTTTTCCACGGCGTCAGCAACAACCGTTTCAAACGCTTAGATATTTCGGACGCCCGCGAACGCTTGGGGTACGCGCCCGTGGACGATTTCACCAAAGAAAACCCGCGCCTGAAAGACTTGCATTTGACCGAAACCGTGTCCGGCCACAACGTGTTGGACGCGGGCAAAAAATCCGGCCTCCGCGACCATATATAAAAAGCTCGCCTGCGATTGCAGGCGGGCTTTTTGTCGCATAATGCTCTCTGGGTTCTAAAT
>CAXTBP010000278.1:0-5750 GCA_964241985.1 uncultured Armatimonadaceae bacterium
ATGGAAGCCAAAGCCGTGATTCCCGGTGAGGACAGCGTGCGCATCACGCTTTCCGCCAAGCCGTATCCGACCGATCCAAAAGGGTTCACGTCGCGGTTCGTCGGTGCGTTCGCTCGTAAACCCGATCAACAAGTGGGTTTGTCGCTGACGCTGCCTATCGACAACAAAACGTATCGCGTGCAATGGCGGCCCGAAAACTTGATGCCGGGGCAATTCGCCAGCAATGGTGGGGGAGACACGATGCCGGTTTCGGTATCGGATAAAGCCGCGCAAAAACTGTTTTTGACGCCGGGCGGTTTGTACACAGCCGCCGACATCTCCGCAAACGGTAATATGACGGCAAAGCAAAAGTACGGAAACCAAATGTCCGCTCATAATCCACACCCCAAAAGTGGCGACCGCATTTGCCCGATTACGGACACGGTCTCGAACCCGAAATTCGCGTGGATCGTCGGTGGCAAGTCGTATAACTTTTGCTGCCCGCCGTGCATCGAGGAGTTCGTAAAGACCGCAAAAGAAAAGCCGCAAACGGTCAAAGCGCCCGACGCCTACGTGCAGCCGTAAATTTTTACGACCAAGTTGAGTACACTAAACCCATGAAAGAAGAATCGATGGATCCCAAATTATTAGCGGCCTGCAAAAAAGCCTGCGACGATTGTAAGGCCGCGTGCGGACGGTGCAACGACCATTGCGCCAAAATGATCAAGGCCGGAATGAAAGAGCATCAAAAGTCGCTTGCCCTGTCTACGGACTGTGGGCAGATTTGCCAGTTGTGTTCGCAGTTTTGCGCCCGCAAAGCACCGATGACAGCGGTAATGGCGGAAGCCTGCAAAATATCTTGCGATGCCTGCGGGGCGGAGTGCGCCAAGTACCCGAACATGAGAGTTATGACTGACTGCGCAAAATCATGCGCCGCGTGTTCCAAATTGTGCCAGCAAGTCATCGCTATGGCGGCAAAGTCGGCGTAGCAGTTCGCCGAACCGATAAGACAACCAACGAACGATTATCCGAAAAATTAACCGAACGGTGTATGGTGCTCGCGTCGTATTCGACGTAGCATTGAAATACCGTTCGGTACTTCACCCAAACCAATGCACCAAGCACAAGAAAAAAAACTAAAACTGCGGAACGGCCTTTCGTGGGCCGTCGCGCTCGTGTTTGTGTGGCTGCAAGTGGGAGTTGTTGGATTTGCGGCAACTCGGCGCGTTTCCCACGCGGCTCCGATGGCCGGGACAGTTGCCGTTGCGTCGAACAACACCGTCGAACACGCGAACTGCTTCTGCATGATGTGCAAAGGCACGAAGAAAAAATCCTGCTGCTGTGCGCCTAAAAAGGGTGCGTCACAACCCGGTTGCGTGATGACCGAACGCTGTGACGGGGCCGCGTCGCCGGACACACTCGCCGCCGGTTCGCCGCTCCCGCTCACCGTTTTGCCTGCGCTTGCCGCGCGTCCGCTTCCGCCCGCGCCTATCGAACGCGCCCGCCTCGTGTTCGCCCGTTTTGCGCGGCCCGCTGTCGGACGCGCGCCAACCCCATCGCACGCTCCACCCCAAAACCTTTCCTAAGCCGCTTTCTCACCTATTTCTCAACGGTTTTTGTTCGGCTCGCAAGCGAGCAGGAATCATCCTGCCCAGCCCCTTGCCGCGCCGCTATCAGGAAAGGTTTTTCCGTGTCAATTCTCGCTCGCCCACGCGCTTTGCGTTTGGCTTCCTCTTTCGCGCCGCTCCAAGCGTCCTACTTTTTAACCAGTTATATGCTCACTCCCGGAGGTGGCGCGTCCAATTCGTGCCACGGCAGCTTTAACGGAAAGGCACGGCTTTGATTTTCAAATCGTTTCGCGCGCCGGTTCTTTGGGGAGGTGCAGCGGCTTTATTTATTCCCGTGCTCTTAGGGATAACGGTGGTGTGGCAGGACGGAATGCTCGGAAAGAAAGCGGCCCGCCACACCTTGTCGCCGGGTATGGCGGCTCCCGACTTCACGCTGCAAAGCGCGCCGGACGGACGCCGTTTTCACCTTGCCGACTACAAAGGCCGCGCCGTTTTCGTCGCCTTTGTGCCTACGTGGTCGGATGCCAAAACGGTTTCCGAAGTGCGCTCGCTTGCCGCGTCCGTTCCGCACTTCGATGCCGCCGGTGCGAAAGTGATGGTCGTCAGCGGCGACGCGCCGGAAAAAGCCGCCGCCTTGCAAGCCCGCGAGAAACTGCCCTTTCCGCTTTTATCCGATACGAACAACACGCTGGCAAAACAATACGACGTGCCGCAAGGAAGCCCGTTTCGCACCACTTTTGTGGTGGATCCCAGCGCGAAGGTTAAGTTTCGTTTGGGTGATGCCGTCGTGGAAACGAAGCGTCATGGGCAACAGCTTCTCGATGTGAGCAAATGCTGCATCGACGACGTGATGGCGGCGCGGGCGCATGGCGTCGGCAAAGCGGTGGGGGATTTCAGCCTACTTCGCGCAAGCAGCGGCGCAATCGAGCCGTTGCTCGGCGGCGACCAGAAAGCAACAGTCGTCCTGTTTTTGTCGGTGAAATGCCCGTGTTCAAACGCCTATAACGCGCGTATTGCCGCCCTTGCCAAAACGCTGAACGGTAAGCCGGTTCGTCTGGTCGGCGTGTATTCCAATCAGGACGAAACGGCGCAGCAAATCGTGGCGCACGCCAAAAAGAACGGCTTTGACTTTCCCATCTACAAAGACGAGAAAGATCTGTGCGCCGATCACTTGGGGGCGAGCCTTACGCCGGAAGTGTTCGTCGTGGACGACCGCCGTGTACTGCGTTATGCGGGCCGAATCGACACCAGCCGCGACCCCGCCGAAGTGACCAGCCATGACCTCGCGGATGCCGTGGACGCCGTTGTGGCGGGGCGGCAAATAAAGCAAAACGACACCCACGCCTTCGGCTGCGCGATTGTGCGCGGACAGCATTGCCGCCGTACAGCGTACCAACTAATTTTGACCGTTATGCCTGAAAAAACAGGCAAAGTATCTCATTGTCCTTCGCGTGCTTTACCGTGCGCGAAGGACGGAAAGAACCAAACCATGAACTCTCGTCAATCGCGCCAAACGCGCGCCTTCACCCTCATTGAGTTACTCGTCGTTATCGCTATTATCGCTATTCTTGCGGCGATGCTGTTTCCCGTCTTCGCTCAAGCGCGGGGCAAAGCCCGCGCGGTAAATGCGCTGTCCAACTCCAAACAGTCTGCGCTCGCCATTTCCATGTACTCGTCGGACAACGACGAAGGCTTGCCGCTCAACTCGCACGCTCGACCGATGGGCTGGAAATACGGCGACCCGGATCCGTCGTGGATCGACGCCGTGCAGCCGTATGTCAAGTGCAAACTGCTTAACCGGTTGCCCGACGACAATAGCGACAACTGGCCCGACCAAATGGATTTGGCAACGCTCGCGCCGGGAAAAACGCCGCGCTTGTCGTCGTATGTCACGAACGCCTATTTGAACAATAACGCCGCCAATACGGGCTTCCATTTGTCCGATTTTTCGCGCCCGTCGGAATTGATTTATTTGGTGGAATATGCGGAAAGTAAGCCCGGCGTCCCAAAAGCGGGCGACCATTGCCACCCGATGTGCTGGGAAGGGTTCGCGGCCTCGACCTGCACGAGCATCGCGTCGCAAACCGAGGTCGAAAAAACGCGCTATCAGGGCGGGGCCAATTACACGTTCGTGGACGGACACGCCAAATGGCACAAGTTCGAGCAAACCTACAATCCGGCGACGGGCCGCGACTGGTACATTCCCAACCAAGCAGCTGCCACGACCTACAACCGCACCTACTGGACGCCGTAGCCTGTCGCTCCTATATCCACTTTGGCCCCGGCGGTTCTGTCGCCCCGGGGCCTCATAACCCATTCTTTCGCCTCGTTTGTAAGGAACCGATTCAATGAAAATCCACTTGTTCGTTGCGCCGCTCGCGCTTGGTTTGTTCGCCGCTTCGGTCACGTCGTCCGCCCATGCCCATGACGAAACCAAACACAGTACCGTGAAAGTCGTTCGTCCCGTTGCCGCCGCGACCGGAAAAACGCTTGTCTTGTCGCTCGCCGGTTTGCACTGCGAGGGTTGCGCCGCCTCAGTGACGCGGCATTTATCCAAAGTGCCGGGCGTTGCGCGCGTCGTTTCGGTCAGCGCGGAGCAGCAAAAAGCCGTCGTGCAATACGGCAAAACCGCGCCAAGTGCGGTGGCGCTGAAAGCCGCCGTAAAAGAAGCGGGCTATCAGTGTGTTCGCTTGGACAACAAGGCGAAATAGCCGCTTCCGACTAATGTGAGGGCGCGACCGGGAAGCCGACGCGGTCGGGAACCGGCGCGTCCTTGTTGTCCTGCCGCGCCTTCCAGCCGAGCGTATTGTAGGAAGCGGGCGGGGCGGTGGCGGAAAACAGATTTTTCGGCCCGCCGACAAACGAAAAATTGCGGAGCGTCACGCCGCTCGCTTCGCCCAAAACGCCGACTTGACGGCTCGCGGTCGCCCGCGTGCCCTCGATTTTCAGGTCGGCGATTTCTATATTCTCGTTTGGGTAATCCTTGCGTCCGCTGTAAACAAGCACGGCCCCGTGATCGACCGTTTTGCTTTGGTTCGCGTTTTTTATCGTGCCACCCAAAAAACGCACCTTTTTGGACGCGAATGTGTACCACGGCTTACCTTCGGACGCGACATAAATCGAGGCGGCGTTGGAATTTTCCGCGTAAATGTCCCGAAACGTGATATTCTCGCCGCCGACGACCGACAACGCGCGTCCCCACACATTGCCGTAAAAGCGCGGCGATTCAACCGTGATGTTGCGGCACGGCGTTTTGTTGCTTTCGTAGGAAACAACGGCAACGCCATCATCGCCGACGTTCCGAATAACCGCACGTTTGATGACACCGTCGCGCGAACCGCCCGTATTGTGGATGCCGTCGGCCCGCGTGTTTTGCACGGTTACGTTGTCGAGCAAATAGTCCGAACAGTTGCCGATATAAATACCTGCCGCCGCCGAACCGTCGATAGTAATGTTGCGTAAAACGATGCCCTTATGGTCGGAAAGCCGCAGTTTCATCTGCTCGAAGGCGTCCCAGCGTCGGCTCGTCGCGGCGATTTTGAGCGTCAGGCCGTTGTCCACAACCACATTGTCGGCGTTGACGCGAACACAGGATTTCGTCTCGTCGGTCGCAAGCAGCGTTCCCGGGCCGGACAAATGCGCCCCGGCGACGCCAACCGTCAAAACGTTCGTGTGCCGAAACACTTTGCCTTTGGGAAACACAAGCGTTTCGCCCGCCTGCAAACTGTCCAGCGCTTTTTGCACGGCGGCGGTATCATCGGTCGTTCCGTCGCCGATAGCCCCAAACGTTCGCACATCCACGGTCTTGTTTTTCGGCGCAGCGTGGGTTGCGTGAAATCCGCCGGTTGCGAGAAGGCCACCGGCAAAGGCCACAACGATAGGAAGCAAAACGAGAGACGACTTTTGGCTTTGCATGGATTGAATTCTTGAATTAATGACTGCCGGTCGGCATAGTGGGGCCGACGTGGTAGGGGACGGGGGGTGGTGTGCTGTCCGAAAGCGAGACGGTGAGGGTCGGCGTGGGAATGTCGTGGTCGGCGCGGGTGGCGACAATTGCGGTTCCGATGGAAAAATACTCGATGACGTGCGATCCCCAGCCGTGCGATTTTTCCTCGACCCGCGCCCCGATAATGCCCTCCGCCCCTTCGCGCTCGGCTTCGTTTTGCATTCGGGCGACGGACAGTTCGCCGGCGTCATACACGG
>CAXTBP010000279.1:0-5746 GCA_964241985.1 uncultured Armatimonadaceae bacterium
AAAATTGAAAATAAACGTGAGCGATGCGTCGGATGCCGCTTCATTTGCCCCCAACAAACCTACCGCCTTAGCATTGGCGTTGGTCATAATAATAAAGTTGTTATTATTGGTGTTGTCGTTATCGAGATACGGAGTTGCGCTGCCCGATCCGTTCGGGTTATCCGAGGTTCGGTTGGTGTAAATAGAAAGCGAATTCAGTGGCAGGCTCCCCACGGCAGACGCATCGTCTGCCGACGTCGCGCCGGTTGACAGCGCGCTGCGGTAATTCGTATATCCATACAAATTTTCCGATGATTCGGCTTGCGCCAGTGTCGATGCACCTAATGCGGCAAAATCAATCGACAGATTGAAAGTAAAGGTATTACCAAAAAGGCTCGTCCAGCGATTTGCGGCCTTTTGAAAAGCGTTTTGAATGGTCGCGCTTTGTGGATCGCTTGCAAGGGAAGCGCCGACCGCATAGTTGACCGTAATGATGGCTTGCGCGGGTTTTCCGCTGCAAACAACCGTGAGCGCGAGTGCGCCGAAGGTGGCGGCAGCGAAACGACGGTCGCGTCGCGTGGAGGATGGCATGGGAACGTTTTTCCTGCTGCGACCTCAACGAAACGGGGGCGTTTTTACACCGTAACATATCGCAAGAATACACCGATAGTTTACCGTGGATTGTCCTCGCTGCTTTTCCGAATAGTTTGCTTGTGTATGAAACGCTTTAATGCGCCCAGTGGGATTGGCGAATCGCTTCATATAAAAGCGCCCCTGCGGCAACCGTCACGTTGAGCGAATCCGCACCGCTTTGGGCGGGCATCGGCAAACGTACGCACCCATCGCACACGGCAAGGAGGGCGTCGGATACACCGGATTGCTCGTTGCCGACGACAAGAACGAGTGGACGCACGGCAAGGTCGGCGTCGAAAACAATCGTTTCGGCCTGACCGGACGAGGCGATAACCCGCGCCCCGTATTCGCTTCGCAGTTTGGCAAGCGCTTGCGGCAAATTCGGCGTTAAGCCAACGGGCAGGCGCAAAATGGAACCCGTCGTCGAACGCACGGCCTGCCGCGAAAACGGCTCGGCGCTGTCATGGGATAACAGCAAACCGGCGCAACCGGTCACTTCCGCCGTCCGAACCAGAACGCCGACATTGCGCGGGTCTTGAATGGATTCCCCGCACAAAATGAGCGCATTTGGCGAAGCAAGCAATTCTTCCGGCGACACGACGCGCTGGGCGACGACCGCAACCGACGCGGCGGCGGTGTCGTATCCTGTGCCAATGAGTTTTCCGATGAGGCCCGCCCCGCCGAGCACGTACAGCGGCACATTTTTCTCGCGGCACAAGGGTTCCAATCGGTCGGCTTCGCGGCCTGCCGTGGCGAACACGTGGAAAACGTGCGCACCGTCAGCGCGCAACGCCTGCTCGACCAAGTTGGAGTCTTCCACCAAATATCGGCCCGTCGCGGCGCGCCCCCCGGCCCGCGTCAGGGCGACCGCGTCCCGAAACGCCGGGTGCTTGATACCGCCGACGGCTTCGCGCTCAAATTTCAATAGTTTGCCTTTGCGTTATCGCCGCCGTTTGGGGCGGAAAGATAGGTTGCGGCGGGGGCTTCGTCGCGTCGCGGTGTCCACGTAAAAAGTGAGGCGGGTAAATAGGTTCCGAGGCGCACTTGCGTAAACGTTTCGCGGAGCAATTCCTGTATGCGCCCCGCATGATCACCGACCCGAACGACCTGAATCGGCGCGTAGTTTTGTGCGTCCAGCGTGATGGTGTCGCGCGATTTCCCACGAAGGAGCGTAATGCGGTACACGGCTTTCGGTTCGGCGGTTCGCACAGCCGAAACGATGATTTTTGCCTCGCCGTCGCCCCATGTCGATGGCGGCCAAAACGGGGTCGGTGCGAAAAATTGATCGACGCAGTACGAGGCCTCGTCAAGGGGATGCGGCACGTTCTGCGTGACCTGACCGTTTGCGTTCAATCCTTCGCGCGTGCTTTGCGCCCGGCGCAGTCCGCTTCCCCGTGTCCGTTCATAGATGGTGCGCCCGTCGCACACGCGCAAGCGGCTCACGTCGTCGCGGTCGGCGTCCCAAATAATCCGGGCTTGGCGCGGCCTGCGAAGTTGTACGGAAACCCCGATTTGCACGCGAAATTCCCCGGCATGGCTCATCACGACGCGGGATTGATAATCGAGGGTTTGCGCGGCCCGCCACCGCTCGGACAGCGTTTGCAAAACGCGCAGTCCATCCACAGGCGTTTCTTTTGCCGTCGCGTCCGCTTGAAAAAGCCGCTTCATACGTTTAACGGCAATCAGGAACGCCCGAAACGCCGCGCCGCGCGTTTGCGACGGGAAGCGCGTTTGATGCCGGGGAAATTATTCGTTTCGCCCCAAACAAGCCGCAATAGTTCCAAGTAGCCGGTTTGCAGCGCGCACACTTCGGCGGCTTTGTACCAATTGGCTTCGTCCCCAAGCGCGTTTATATCGCGGGCGAGCCGCGCTTCTGTCAAGCAATCCGAAACCAAAAAGAGCGCCGCGTCAAACGACAAAAAGGCCAGTGGAAAAGGTAAGGCATTCCGCGACGGCGGCGAGAGCGACATTCTTGGTTATCTTTTCTGTATCCAACCACCCATTGAAAGGCGGTTGTTTTTGATGACACATTCTACCCAGAAATCGCGCAAGGAAAAACTGGTTTTTGGTAAAAAATTAGGAAGCGATTTGCAGCGCGTCGTGCGGCAGCACGGCATGAACGCCTTTGACCCCGTTGACAATCTGCGTTACGCGCAAATCGACGACAACGGATGCGAGCGCAAGGGCGTCCGCTCGGTCGGTAATAGACGGATGCAATTCACGCATCAAATCAAGCATGGCGTCGAGGGCGCAAAACATCGCCTCGTTCAAATCGGACGAAAAGCCAAGCGTCAGCCAGCCTTCCCGCGTTTTTGCGCGGGGCGTCGTTATGTGCAAATCACGGTGCAAATGGAACGTGAGTTCGGCCCGTTCCATCGGGCACTCAATCGCCGTTACCGACACTTCGCCGTCGCCTTGTTTTGCGTGCCCGTCGCCGGTGGAAAACAAGCCGCCGGGTACTTCAATCGGTAAAAACAAGCGCGTTCCCGAAACCAGTTCCTTGCAATCCATATTGCCGCCCGTTACACGCGGCGGAATAGTGGCTAGAACACCCGGCGTGTCGCCCGGCATTCCCATCACGCCCAAAAATGGAGAAAGAGAAACCGTGCGACCGAACTGATCGCGGGCCGTTCGTTTTTCGGCGTCAATCGTCCAGCGCAGAAACGTTTTGTTCGCTTCGCTACTGAGACCCAAGCGGTCGTTGACTTCGTGGGGCCATCCCCCGGCAATTGTCCAGCCCCACGAACCCGGCACAATATCGCCGATTTCAATTTCCAGCGTCATGCCCGGTTCTGCGCCATTGACGTAAATCGGGCCGCATAGTGCGTGCCCCGCGTCCTTTTCGGCATCGCGCGGCTCGAATCGCACCGTTCGTCCGTTAGGTTCCGGCGACAGCGCCGTGCCCCAACCGCCGTCAATCAAACGGAAAACGACGGTATCGCCGGAATCAATCGTCAAAACGGGCGCAAGATCGCGGGAAAAATGCCCGTGCAAATTTTCGCGTGTCGGCTCAATGGTGTGCGTTGCCATAATTCTAAAAAGGATTCCAAATATCGGCGAGCTGCAAAACGAAGCCCGGCAAAACGGTCTCGCCGCTCACCGTTACGGGCGCGTCCAAAATTTCCACGCTCGTTTGGCCTTCACGGTACACGTGAACCTGCCTATTTTGCGGATCAATCAGCCATCCGAGCCGCGCCCCGTTTTGCCGGTATTCTTCCATTTTGGCTTGCAGCGGCGCGAGCGCATCCGACGGCGAGCGTATTTCCGCAACGAAGTCCGGGCACAGCGGCAAAAACTTCTCTTTTTGCTCGGCGGAAAGCGGCTCAAGTCGCGTTTTCAAAACCCACGACGCATCTGGGGCGCGTTGCGCGCTATTGGGCAAAATAAAACCGCCCGACGAATCGAAGACTTTTCCGGTGGCGTCAGCCCGTGCCCAAATATAAATCTGCCCACTGAGAGAACCGTTACGGCTGCTGCTTCCTCCGCCTGCGGGAGCCATAAAAAGTATCTTTCCGTTCGCGTCCCGCTCAATATGCAGGTCGCCATTTATTTGGCAAAACGTAAAAAACTCGTCGTCCGTCATGTTGATGGCAGGGCGAAAGTTCAGCGCGAGGGGCCACGCGCCATTGGAAACCGTTTCCGCTTGGTCGGGTTTCGGCGCGGAGGCAACCGCAGACATGGTTGTCGGGGGGGCGTCAAGTACAGCAGAGGGCATAAAAAACAACTCCTTCCGCAGGATACGAAATTTTATCACGCGCGGCTTCACAGGCGACTTTCGGTTAAAAAACAAAAAAACACGGGAACCGGAAAAAAACTTGCGCCGTACCCTGTTTGGGAAACGTCAAGTACAAATATGTGGGAGTTGTTCAAACAAGCCGGTTGGGTCGCCTATCCGCTCGGCCTTTTTTCCGTTTTAGCGGTCGGCATTATTTTGGAACGGTTGTGGACGCTGCAAAGTTTGCGGCGCTTGGAAACCGAAGCGTTCAGCGCGCTGCAAACGGGCGGCGATCAAACGCCGACGGGTGCGCCCTTGTCGCAAATCGTGCAAACGCTACGCCCTTTGCAGAACGAGAGCGGTGAAACCGTGGAGCAGGCCGCACGGATCGCGCTCGCCCAGCAGCGGCTCCGGTTACGCCGCTATTTGCCGGGCCTTGCGACGATTGGTTCGACCGCCCCGTTCGTCGGCTTGTTCGGCACGGTGCTGGGCGTTATGACCGCATTTCGGGGCATGAGCCGCTCCGGTTTGAGCGGCGAAACGATGGCGTCCGGTATTTCCGAAGCCCTTTCTGCGACCGCGCTCGGCCTCTTGGTAGCCATTCCCGCCGTGCTGGCCTATAACTATTTTCTGGGCCGCGTACAGTCGTTCGTTTTGGAAATTGAAAGCCATTTGATTTTGGTGCTGCCCCGATTATTCCGTGACAACAACACGAAAGGCGCGGGCGCGTGAAATTTTCCAGCGGATTCGGCGGCGATGAAGAAGACGCGCCGATGGCGGAGTTGAACTTGGTTCCGCTTATCGACATCGCCCTCACGCTCCTTATTATCCTTATGGTGTCGAGCGCGTTTATTCGGCAGCCGGGCGTTTCGCTAAAACTGCCGGAAACGTCCACGCGCGAAGGCAAGCCCGAAACCCCGAAAGATTTCGTCGTGTCGGTAAGCGAAAACGGCGATCTGTTTTTGGGCAAGGAACAAGTGGACGACGCGGCCCTGCGCAGCCGTTTGGTCGCGCTCGCACAAACCGACAAGCAGGCCCGCGTGTTGATTAAGGGCGACAAGAACGTCCCCTATTCGCACATTATGCGCGTGATGGATTCGGTGCGCCAAGCCGGTTTGGTGCGCGTCGTTTTGCCGACCGACCCCGAACCGCAGGCAGGCGCGCAAACGGGAGCCGCGCGACCGTGAGCGAGCCGCTGAAAAACGGCACGCCGACGAAAAAGCGCGGCCCGATGCGGCGCGAACACGCCGGATGGCTTGTGCTGTTTTGCGCCTTTTCGCTCCTAATTCACCTGTTTGGCGTATTTACGAGCCGCTCGTTTAATTTCGACCTGCCCAAAAATCTGCCGACGCCTGCGCCGACCGAGGTCGAAATCGCCCTCGCCCCGCCGCAGCCAGTTCCGGCTGCACCAACGACTAC
>CAXTBP010000280.1:0-5702 GCA_964241985.1 uncultured Armatimonadaceae bacterium
TCGCCCGCTGCCCGAACTGAAACTGTCGCGCCGCTCGATTTTCGCCCGCGACAAGTTCACGTGCCAGTATTGCGGTGTGACCGGCAAAGACTTGACGATTGATCACGTCATCCCTAAACGCCACGGCGGCGGGATGGCGTGGGAAAATCTGGTTGCGTGCTGCCGCAAATGCAATACGAAAAAAGGCGACAAACCGGCGGAAAAAGTGGGCATGAAACTCAGCCGACAGCCTCGCCGCCCGCGCTACACGCCGTACATTTCGCTCAACAAATACGTGAGCGGAACTCGGCACGACGTTTGGCGCGATTATCTGCCCGCCTTTAACGACCTGAGCGTGCCCGGCGCGGCTTCTGTCGCCCCAACCGTGACGGCGCAATAAACCAATCGGCCCCGGCGCAAATGCGCCGGGGCCTTACTTTGTTTTATGGACACAGACCGCGACGCCTTTTTAGCTCATCTGCAAACCGTGCGCGGCGCAAGCCCGCACACGCTCCGCGCCTATGCCCAAGACATCGCGCAGTTTGTGGACTACGCCCATGACACGCACCAAATCCGGGACGCGCAAAAGGTGGACACGCCGCTGGTTCGGGCGTATGTCGCGCATCTGACGACCGAGCGGAATTTGGCGCGAACGACGGTTGCTCGCAAAGCCGCGTCGGTGCGCGCGTTTTTTCGGTTTTTGGCGCGGCGCGGCGTGGTAAATCGGTCGCCCGTGCAAAATATCGTCACGCCCCGGCAAGCGTCGCCGTTGCCTAAGTTTTTGAGCGAAGACGCGACCCAAGATTTGATGCAAGCCCCCGACGCGAAATCGCCGGGCGGCGTGCGCGACCGGGCCATTTTGGAAGTGTTGTACGCTTCGGGCATTCGGGCAAGCGAACTCGTCGGTTTGCGGTTAGATGACTTAACCTTCGACGCGCAAACCGGCGAAGGAACCGCCCGCATCCGGCAGGGCAAGGGCAACAAAGAGCGCATCGCGCTTCTCAACCAAACGAGCGTCGCGGCCCTGACGGACTATCTGCAAACCGCCCGCCCGCAACTCTTGGCGAACGCGCCCATCGGCAAAACGAACAAGCCGACGGAAACCGCGCTTTTTCTCAATAAATGGGGCGGGCGGTTGAGCGACCGGGGCATTCGCCGGTTGTTCGACAAGTACTGCGAAACGGTCGCCGCGACGCACAAAATCACGCCGCACTCGCTCCGGCACACCTTCGCTACGCACCTTTTAGATCACGGCGCGGACTTGCGCGTCGTGCAAGAACTCTTGGGCCACGCCGATTTATCGACCACGCAAGTGTACACGCACGTATCGACTACCCGCATGAAAACCGCCTACGAAAAAGCCCACCCCCGCGCCCGAATATCCTCCGCCGAGTCGTCAATCGAGTAGGTAGACAAAAGCAAGGCGTTCGCTACGGCGTGCCGGAGGGAAGCAAATCAACCCGAACGGGAATGTTGCCCGGCAGCGTGAAATAAACGGGCCGTTTGTAGCCGCTCACGGACTTGGTTACGCCGCTTACCGTCCACGAAAAGCGCGTCGGCGTAGATTTCGTATCGGATGAACCAACGATTGCCCACATGATTACGTGGCCGTTGTCGGTGCGCATAAAGCGTGCTTTCCCCGCGCCCGTCAGACGAAACGTGACTTCATGGTTGCCGCCAAAATAGCCTGTCGCCTCCCGGTCGCCGTCGCCGTCGCCGTGGCTGATCGGTAAAATCTCGTCGATTTTCATCTGCCGTAAATAAGCGTCCCGTCCCTTCGTTCGCTGTTCCTCGCTTTCGGGAGCCAATTCGGCAAAGCCCACGATGGCTCCGCTCGCGTCACGCAGTTCATGGCGGCCCGCCCCGCGAAGCGAATAAACCCTTCCATCGACGGTGACTTCTGCCCTAACGTCACCCGTCTGATTACTATTATCCTTTCCAAAGGAGCCAATCGACCGGTTGTCAAGATCGTACTGCTTAACCTGCCCGCGAAAATGACTGACAACGTGCCAAACGTGCCCGTGCCTATCTATGAATTGGGTAAAGGGATCAGAAAATAACTTATGAGCGGCGTAGCCTGCCCCACCCAATCCTAACGTCAATGCGGCGCAAAGCGCAAAAGCCGCGCGTTGATTCATAACTGTTCCTCCTAATTTCCACGTTCGCGTGTGGGGTGTTTTTTCGATTGCTGGCTGCGGCCAAACCGGCGGGGGCGGCGTCAGCGTGTCGCTTTGCAGCGTTTTCAAATCCGCCCACAATCGCTGCGTACTTTCCCACTCGCGGCGGAGAGCCGAATCACGGGCGATGCGTCCCCGCAAGCGGCGCGCCGCCCATCCGCGCAGTTCACCGGCAGCGAGCCGGGTGAGGGCTTCGTGCGGTGCGGCTTGGTTGTGTTGCTTCATAACGTTCCTCTGCCGCGTTCAAGAGGCGGCGCATTTCGCGCGTTCCTTCATGAACGCGCCACTTAACGGTTCCCACGGGCACGCCCAGTATTTGCGCCGCTTCCGCGTAGGTCAAACCCTGCACGGCGGTGAGCAAAATCGCCTGCTGAACCGTCGGCGCGAGTCGCTGCAAAGCGGCGTTTAGTGTTACGGTATCGGCAATCGGTTCGGTTGGGTCGGCGGCGGCGACCGTTTCCTCGTTCAATGGCTCGATGGTAATTTTTGCCGACGGGCGGCCTTTATCGCGCCAGCGTCGCCACGTAATGCCCAAAAGATAAGGAAGGGAGTGCGCGCGCCGCGCGAACCGTTCGCCCGCCGAATAGGCCGCCAAAAACGTTTCCTGCGTGAGGTCTTCGGCTTCGGCGCGGTTGCCCCCCACCAAGCGCAAAGCAAATCCCATGACGCGCGGCGCATAGCGCGCGTACAAGCGGTCAAAGGCCGCCGTATCTTGCGCGCGCAACGCGGCTATGTCATCGTCTTGCTCGCGCGCTAAGGGATTTTCCGTCACTCAGGGTTCCTCATCTCCATAGTAGCGGCAGAATGGAAAAAGGTTGGCATTATTTCGAGAAATTTTTCAGGTTGGTTTACAGACAAAAAGCAAACAACTTTTTGACAGAGTTCGCCCTTCCCGCTATACTAAACCCAAATGGCGACGAATAATTCCGGCAATTTGGGCGATGACATCGCCGTATACTGCTTGGCGTCGGGTTCGTCGGGGAACGCGCTGCTGCTTGTCGCCGGGAGCGATAGTTTGCTCATCGACGCCGGGCTGGGCATTCGCACGATCAAGCGGGAAATGGAAGCGCGCGGCGTTTGTCCGTCCAGTTTGCGTGGCGTTCTATTGACGCACGAGCATATCGACCATGTGCGCGGGGCCGTGCCGCTCGCCCGAAAGTACGCGGCTCCGCTTGTGTCGTCGGCGGGAACGCTGGAAATGCTGTTTGCCCAAGAGCGGCGCGACGCTCCGCATGCAATTTTGCCGCCCAACACCGAGGCGGGGTTCGGGCCGTTCGGCGTGCGGGCCGTGCCCGTGTCGCACGATGCCGCCGAACCGGTCGGGTTTCGCGTGTCGGTCGGGGATTTTTCGCTCGCCTATGCCACCGACACGGGCACGATTACGCCCGAATTTCGGGACGCCTGCAAGGACGTGTCGCTTTTGGCGATTGAATCCAACCACGACATTCACAAATTGCGATTCGGCCCGTATCCCGACAGTCTCAAAGCGCGCATTTTGGGAAGCCGGGGCCATTTGAGCAACAACGCCGCCTGCGATCTCATTTTGTCGCACGTGGACGACTGCGGCCCGCTGTGCGTGTGGCTGTCGCATTTATCGGAAACCAACAATACGCCGCGCATGGCCCTCAACTATTGGAAAAAACGCTACAAGGCCGAGGGCCACAAAACAAGCCCCGCCCATGTTGAAGTCGCCTTGCGCGATACGCCGTCGCTCGTGTATCGCGTAAGGCGTCGCGCCGTGCAGCTTGCGCTTTTTTAGCGCCGAATTTACACGGCTTAAAATACCGCTCTATTGAACGCCCATAAGTTCCACGTCGAAAAGCAACGTCGCGCCGGGGGGAATGGGCGCACCGGCGGGCGGATTGTCGCCGTAGGCAAGGCTTGCAGGAATAGTCAGTTTGCGCTGCCCGCCGACTTTCATGGTGGCAATGCCCTCGTCCCAACCTTTGATCACCCCACCCTGTCCCAAAGCGAAGGAAAACGGCTCGCCCCGGTCGCGCGACGAATCGAACTTTGTACCGTCCTGCAAGGTTCCCGTGTAATGCACGAACACCGTTTGACCGGCCTGCGGGGTCGCTCCCGTGCCGATTTTAGTGTCTACGTATTGCAAGCCGGACGCGGTGGTCACGACTTTGCCGACGCCTTTCGCGCCGGGGCCGGGAGGCGCGGGCGGGCCGATCATTTTGCCATCCGTGCTGCCGCTCGGAGACGGCGAGGCGTCCACAACGGCAGCCGATGCGGATGCGGATGCGGATGGAATCGGAGCGGCGGTTGGGGCCGTTGTTGCGCTGGTGTCGGCGGCGGGTTTGGGATCGCAGCCTGCGACAAGGAGCAGCGACGTGGCACAGAGCGACGCGCAAAAAACGGCCTGCGCGGCGGGGACGAAAAGAAAACGCTTCATGCTTCCTATTGTACCCACCAAACAGGCCGTTTTTGTTTCCCTACGCTACGGCGAGGCGGACGCCGATGGAGACGCGGACGGGGATGCCGACGCGGTAGCCGTGGGCGTCGCAGACGGCGACGGCGTGACCTGTGTCAAACCTTCGGTGAGGCCGGTTCCGTCGTCGTTTATCTTCAAGCCGATAGCCTGATAATCGCGGAGCGGGGTTCCGTACAAATCGTAAAAGCGCACGTTGGCGTTGGTGGTTCCCCGACGCGCCTTGACGGAATAGGTAACATAATGGGCCGAATAGGCTGCGCCCGCCGCCGTATCTTGGCTGATGTATTGCGTCGAGAACTCCTTGCCGTCCGTGACGCGCTGAATATAGGGCAGCAAAAGGACGCTGCCGGTATTCGGATCGGCGGTGGACAAGGTGACACGGGCATACGACGCATTCGGCGGGGCTTCCAAGCCAGTCGCCGCCGTATTGATGACTTCCGTATACGGCGTGGGCGTTGGGGAGGGCGAAGCGGTCGGCGTCGGGGTTGGTGTCGGCGAACCGCTGGGAGCCGGGGTCGGCGAGGCATACGTGGGCCAGTTTATATCCAACGCCACTGTAGTCGAGGGAATGGACGTGAACTGATCCGTGTTGTTGGTAGACGAATTGCTGCTGCCGCATCCGCCCGCAAGAAATGCGGGCAGAACGGCAACACCTACGACTACCAAACACGGCACGAAATGCGAGGGCCGCGCAAGAGAGCGAGCAAACGAAAACTTCGATTTCATAAGTTAAAAAGATTTACTTGACGCTAATGAGTTCCACGTCGAAAACAAGGGTCGCGTTCGGCGGAATCACGCCGCCCGCGCCGTTCGCCCCGTAGCCTAAATTCGCCGGGATGGTGAGTTTGCGCCGACCGCCGACTTTCATGCTCAGCACGCCTTCGTCCCATCCTTTGATAACCTGCCCGACACCAATTGTAAAGGTAAAGGGCTGGTTGCGGTCGCGGGACGAGTCGAACTTGGTTCCATCGGTCAGGGTTCCCGTGTAATGCACGGTAACCGCTTGGCCTTTGGTCGGCGACGGGCCATCGCCCACGGTTAAATCTTCATACTGCAAGCCGGATTCGGTGGTCACCGTTTTGTTTCCTTCAGGCGTCGCGGGAGCC
>CAXTBP010000281.1:0-5694 GCA_964241985.1 uncultured Armatimonadaceae bacterium
GACAAAACGGCGTGCGTGCAGCAGGCAAGAACGCTCGCCGCACCGCGTTCCATAAGCGCGTTCGCACCGTGGACGATGGAGCCGCCTGTGTCGATGATGTCATCGATCATGACGCACTGCTTGCCCTTCACGTCGCCAATAATCTCCATGATTTCGACTTGACCGGGTTCAGGCCGACGCTTGGCAATAATGGCGATGCTCGTTTTGAGGAATTCGGCCAGCGCACGGGCGCGGGTCACGCCGCCCACGTCCGGGGAAACCACACACGTATCGCCATTTACCAGTCCCATTTGGCACAAGCGGTCGGCAATCAGCGGCCCGGCGTACAAGTGATCCATCGGGATACGGAAAAACCCCTGAATTTGTCCCGCGTGCAAATCCACGCACACGGCCCGCGTCGCCCCGGCTTCCGTAATCAAATCGGCGACCAAACGGGCGGTCACGGGTTCGCGCGGCTTGACTTTTTTGTCCTGCCGGGCGTAGCCGTAGTAGGGCAGAACGACCGTGATGCGCTCCGCGCTCGCCCGCCGAAAGGCGTCAATCATGATGAGAAGTTCCATCAGATTGTCGTTGACCGGCCCGCACGTCGGCTGCACAATGAACACATCGGTTCCCCGCGCGCTTTCCTCGACTTGGACACGGATCTCGCCGTCGTTGAAGCGCGTGCTCGTCATGCGCCCGACCGATATTCCCAAATGGGCGGCAATCGACTCCGTGAGCGCGGGATGCGCGCTGCCGGAAAAAAGCCGCAAATTTTCGTGGCTTCCCGACGTAACGTAGTGCGGAATCATCGAGCGGGGTTCCCTTCGGGCGACGGGGTAAGACTATTGTCTGCGAGTGCTACGGCGGCATCTTTGGCGGCTTGCCGTTTGCGTTTGCGGCTGTCGGCCCAGCCTTCTTTGATAGTTTGCCGCTCGCGGGCAATTCCCAAACCACCCGGCGGAATATCGCGCGTGATAATGGAACCCGCCGCCGTCGCCGCGCCGTCGCCGACAGTAACTGGGGCAACAAAAGCCGTTTGCGAGCCGACGAAAACCTCCGCGCCAATCGTGGTTTGGTGCTTTTTCTCGCCGTCGTAGTTGCACGTAATGGTTCCGGCCCCGACGTTGGTTTTCGCGCCCACGGTGGCGTCGCCCAAATACGTCAAATGTCCCGCCGATACGCCTTCGCCCAAATGCGCAGCTTTGGTTTCCACGAAGTTACCTAGTTTAACGTTGGCGTCCAACACACTGCCGGGTCGAACATGGGCGAACGGCCCGATTTTGCACCCATCGCCAATGTGGGCCTGCTCGATAAAACACGCCCGCGCCCGCACCTTGTTTCCAATAGTGGCGTTGGTAACGTGCGCGTTCGGCCCCAAAACGCAGTCTTCGCCAATAACCGTGTTGCCAAGCAGCATCGTGCCCGGCAAAAGCGTCGTGTCCTGCCCGATTTGAACGCCCGCATCCACATACGTGGTTGCGGGATCGACAATCGTCACACCGTTCAGCATCACGCCGCGCAGAATGGTTTGCTGCATAATGCGCCCGACATGAGCAAGGTCTTCACGGGTATTGACGCCCAAAACCACATCGGGATTGGCGAAAAGGAAGGCATTTACCTTACGGCCTTCGGCATGAAGCAGACCGATAACGTCGGTCAAATACAGTTCGTTTTGTGCGTTGGCGGGGCGCAACTGGTTGAGGGCGGCAAACAAATCTTTGGTTTCAAAAGCGTACACGCCCGCATTGATTTCGTTGACGGTATATTGCTCTGGGGTCGCGTCTTTGGCTTCCACAATCCCCAAAACGCTGCCGTCGCCATCGCGGACGATGCGTCCGTAACTACCACCGCCTTCGGCAAGCCGAGCGGAAAGCACGGTCGCGGACGCCCCGCTTTCCCAATGGGCAAAAAGCAAATCACGAAAAACGTCGGCGTGAACAAGCGGCGCGTCCCCCGCAGCAACCAGAATCGTTTGGGGCGCATCGAAGTCGGAAAAAAGCGGCTGGGCTATTTGGACAGCGTGCCCTGTGCCTTTTTGTTCGGTTTGATGAACGTACTCGACAGATCCCACGCCTAAGCGGTTGTCTACGGCGTCCATAACCGCTTGAGCTTCGTGCCCGAAAATCACGATGCGGCGTGTCGGCCCGGCATCATGGAGGGCGTCCAGAACGTGCAAAAGAATAGGCTTGCCGCAAAGCGAGTGGAGCGTTTTCGGCAGTTTGGACTTCATGCGCGACGATTTTCCCGCCGCCAAAACTATAGCGGCAACCGCGCCGTTCTCGTTCGGCTGCTCGTTTTCGCCCGTTTGGTTTTCCGCTGCTGCCATGCCTTGTGTCCGCGTTCCGCAAAAAAAGAACGGCTGGCGCGGTTCGCGCACGGGCCGTTTCGGTTTGCTGACAGGGTTTTCTGCCGCTCCAATTATAGCACGGCGAAAAACGGGGCGTCAACAAGAAAAACCGACCCGCGACACTCGCGGGTCGGTTAGGTTTGTTTATTTGTATGCCGTCAGCGGGAGGCGCGAGCCGCCCATGAGGTAGGTGTCCACGCCGTGCGCGGCTTCGCGGCCTTCGGCAATCGCCCACACGATGAGCGACTGGCCCCGCCGCATATCGCCTGCGGCGAACACACCCGGGACGCTCGTTTGATAGTCCGGGCCGGTTTGCACGTTGCCCCGGTCGGTTAAGTCAACGCCAAGCGGGACGAGCAAATCGTCGTGGAACGGGGACGCGAAGCCGATAGCGACCAGCACCAAATCGGCGGGGAAAATCACCTCGCTGTTTTCCACGGGGACGATAGCGCGTTCATTGCCCGTTCCGCGTTCCGTTCGGGCGACGCGCACGGCGTGAAGGCTGTTTACCTGCCCATTTTCTCCGGCAAGGTGCGTCGTATGGATGCCCCATTCGCGCGCGCCGCCCTCTTCGTGCGCCGCCGACGTTTTCAAAACGAGCGCGGGCTGCGGCCACCACGGGTTCAAATCGGGCCGGTTTTTGGGCGGTTCGGGGTGGATTTGAAATTGCGTGACCGATTTCGCGCCCTGCCGCAACGCGGTTCCGTAGCAATCCGCGCCCGTATCGCCGCCGCCGACGATGATTACATCTTTACCTTCGGCACTGATGAAATCGTGAACGTCGTCCCCGGCGACGCGCCGGTTTTGCTGCGTTAGATAATCCATAGCAAAATGCACGCCCGTAAGTTCGCTGCCCGGCACGGTGAGCGGGCGCGGTTTGAGCGCGCCGCCCGTCAGTACCACGACGTCAAAGCCGCGCCGCAAATCGTCGGCGGACAGATCGAAGCCGACGTGAACGCCCGCGCGAAAATGGATGCCTTCGTCGCGCAGAATGTCGAGGCGTCGGTCAAGCACGGATTTGTGCATTTTGAAGTCGGGGATGCCGTAGCGGAGCAAGCCGCCAATACGGTCGTCTTTTTCAAACACCGTGACCGTGTGCCCCGCGCGGTTGAGTTGCTGAGCGCAGGCAAGGCCCGCAGGCCCGCTGCCGATAACCGCGACGGTTTTGCCCGTGCGCTCCTGCGGCGGGTCGGCGTAAATCCAGCCCTGTTCCCAGCCGTGGTCGATGATACGCTGCTCGACCGTTTTAATGGTTACTGGATCATCGTTAATCGCAAGGACGCACGATTCTTCGCATGGGGCCGGGCACAAACGACCCGTCCATTCGGGGAAGTTATTGGTCGCGTGAAGGGCGTCCAGCGCCTCTTTCCACCGGTTGCGATACACCAAATCGTTCCAGTCGGGGATCAAGTTGCCGAGCGGGCAGCCGCCGTGACAAAACGGGATACCGCAGTCCATGCACCGCGACGCCTGCGCTTTCAGCTGCGCCTCGTCGGTCGGCAGGTATACTTCGTCCCAGTCCTTGATCCGCTCGCCAATCGGTCGGCGCTTGGGGCTTTCGCGCCGAAGCGTAATAAATGCTTTGCTGTCACCCATACGTTTTTATGTTTCGCTTTTCAGTTGGGCCGGGAAACGAATTTCCGGCGACTATTCATTGGTGGCTTTGAAGATAGCATCAAAGAGATATTCGACATAAGTGGAAAACCAGTGCAGATGCCGCATCGGTACATCAAACTGACTTTCTACTTCTTCGCCATGCCGCATTGGATACACTGCAACGTGGGCGACGGCCTGTGCCAAATAGTATCCATCGTCTTCGTTTAGTTCTTGATTGTCTCGGAGTTTGGTTGCCGAATCAACGAAACGCGCCTTGTTGTCAGTGCAAGTCAGATTTATAAACTCGTTCTGGTCAAAGTAACGTTCATTGGTTAAGACGCCGACACACTTGATTAAAATGTCTATTTCTTCCGAACTGAACAAATAATTCGGCGTCTTTTTGTTCAGATCTTCGTAATCGATTGGCACGTTTGAAACCATTTGCTTTTTGCCCGGACTACAATTACCAACGCGCTACCACTCTCCGAGGGCGATTGCTATGTCGGAAAAGAGTGGGCGAGCCAATTCGCAAAACGTAGCGGCGGTTACTCGGCCCAAGCAAAAAAAGCCGTTGGGGCAAATCCTGCATTTCTACCATTTCGCATACTTCAGTATCCACGTCAATAATGAGGGCTTTCCCCTTGTTTTCCGGTGTGTCGTAGTCGGCGCGAACTCGCTCGTAGATGACTTTGCCCAAGCGAGCCGCTTCGCCTTTTTCTGGTGTAACTTCCGGCGTGGCAGTTTTTCCAATCGGTTCAGCGATCATCATTTGTTGTCCTTCGTCGTTGGCGGGAATTGTGGGGTCACGCCCAAGTTATGAAACAAAAAGGAATACACATCGGCGGAAGCGTCGAGGGCTTTGCTTAGGTTGCTGGAGCCGTGGCCGCTTTGGGTTTCGATGCGGATGAGAACGGGGCGCGTTTTGGCGGCTTGTTCCTGCAAGGTCGCAGCGTACTTGAATGAGTGGGCGGGAACCACGCGGTCGTCGTGGTCGGCGGTGGTTATGAGCGTTGCCGGATACGTCGCGCCACTCTTGATGTTGTGGAGCGGCGAGTATTTGATGAGGCCCGCGAAATCGTCTTTACTATCGCTGGAGCCATATTCGGCTGTCCAAAATTTCCCCGCCGTGAATTTTTGGAAGCGGAGCATATCCATAACGCCGACTTCGGGAATGGCGGCGCGGAACAAATCGGGCCGCTGATTGATAACCGCGCCGACAAGGAGGCCGCCGTTCGATCCGCCCTGCAAGGCAAGGGTCGCAGGGCTAGCGTATTTTTCCTTAATCAGCCACTCGGCGGCGGCAATGCAGTCGTCGAACACGTTTTGCTTGCGGTTTCGCATCCCGGCTTCGTGCCATTTTTCGCCGTATTCGGCCCCGCCGCGCAGGTTCGCAACGACATACACGCCGCCCTGTTCGAGCCACGCAAGCCGCGTGGACGAAAAGCCGGGCGTGAGGCTCACGTTGAAGCCGCCGTAGCCGTACAAAAGCGTTGGGTTCTTGCCGTTTTGCTTCAGGCCCTTTTTATGCACGATAAACAGCGGAACGCGCGTACCATCTTTGGAAGGCGCGAACGCTTGCCGGACGACGTAATTTTTCGGGTCGAAGTTGGGAATATCGGCGGAGCGGAACAGCGTCGATTTGCCGGACGCGATGTCGTAGCGGAAAATAGCGGGCGGATAGTTGTACGAGGCGAACGAATAGAAAAAGTCCTTGTCGGTTTTTTCGCCGCCGAAACCGCTTGCCGCACTGGGCGCGGGCAACACGATGT
>CAXTBP010000282.1:0-5678 GCA_964241985.1 uncultured Armatimonadaceae bacterium
GGGAAGTGCCGGGCAATCGCGCCGCTTTTGCCCAGCACCGTTTCAAGTTTGCCACCGCCCTTTTGCGTTGTTTGCCCCCGCACGGATTAAGCGTCGCCCGTCAAATCGGGGTTGGAAAAGCCCAAAATATGGTAGCCGCTATCGACAAACAAGGTCGTGCCGGTAATCGCGCGGGCGAGCGGGGATAATAGAAACGCGCAGGCGTCGCCGACTTCGTCCGGGTCGGTCGCTTTGCGGAGCGGCGCGACCTGCCCGACCTGCTTGTACATCGCGGAAAAATTGGCGATGCCTTTCGCCGACAGGGTTTTGACCGGCCCTGCCGAAATCGCGTTGACGCGAATTTTCTGCGGCCCCAAATCGTTCGCCATATACCGGACGGCGGACTCCAATGCGGCTTTGCTGATGCCCGCGCTGTTGTAGTTCGGGATGACCTTTTCGCCACCGATATACGACAGCGTAACGCACGCGCCGCCATCCGTCATAAGCGGCTCGGCGGCTTTCACGGCGGCGACGAACGTATACGTAGACGAGCGAAGCGACACCTCGAAATCCTCGTACACGGTATCGACAAAGCGCCCGGTCAAACCCTTCGCAAACGCAACGGCATGAACCATGAAAT
This sequence comes from uncultured Armatimonadaceae bacterium, assembly GCA_964241985.1. Lineage (GTDB taxonomy): Bacteria > Armatimonadota > Armatimonadia > Armatimonadales > Armatimonadaceae > CAXTBP01. Next base: position 620 of record CAXTBP010000282.1, read on the forward strand.
CAATCGTGCCGAACGTTTCCGCAACCTTCGCGTGCAGCGCTTCGACCTGTTCAGGCTTGGTCAAATCGCACGGCGCGATCAAGGGAACCGTGCCTTCGGGAAGCGTGGCGGCAAGTTTTCGCACGTCTTTTTCTTCGCGCTCGCCAAAGTAGGTGAGCGCGAATTTCGCGCCTTCGCGGGCCGCGCTTTGCGCGCAGCCCCAGCCGATGGAGTAGCTGTTGCGAACGCCGTAGATGATGCCTTTTTTGCCGTCGAGTAGTGCCATAAGTTGCCTTTGGGGGATGGAGGTTTCCCTTATTGTAGCATTTTGCGAGTAGCCTTGCCGTTGCCCGCGCGAGATACGGAGGCCGCTTTCACTGGTTTAGTTGGTGCAGGGGCGGGGCCAGCAACGACCTCGTAATACAGCGTTGCGGTTTTGGCCCCGGCTTCTTGCGTGGAAATCGTGAACGTGACGGCGTTGTTTTTCTTGATGATCGGAATCGCCGCGATGCGGTTGCCCGCCGTGTCCAAACGGTACGCGGTCAAGGTTCCTGGAATGGTGCGGGCCAGCGTAAGGGTTGCCTTGCCCTGCCGCGCGATATGCGGCAGTTTGCCCCAGTCGGTTAATACCTGCCGGTCGGGGCTGGCGAACGTCATGCCCGCGTTTTCCACGTCGGGAACGTGGACGACCAAAAGCCGCTTCGATTGACCGACCGGCAAATTGTCCAGCGACGAGGCCCACACGGCGGCTCGCGTACCGGAAAGCGTAATGGTCAGCGGCCCGGCGGCGAACGTGTCACCCGCATTCGCCAATCCGCCCACGGTTTTCGGGGTTTGGATGCGGAGCATATTTTGCGGCCCGTCCACGAAAATTTGGCTTTTTTCGTCTTCGCGGTCGCCGTTCACCAAATCGGTGTGGTTCGTCGCGGGCAAAATACCGACGGTTCGCATGGCTTTGACGACATCCGAACTATTGCCACCCGTCATGCGCGTTTCTTTTTCCGCCTGAGGGGGGAGGGCCATTGCGCCGTCGTCCACATAGGTTCCGACGCGCGTCACGAGCGCCAAGTCGCCGAAGCCGGAAATCGGCGTTTCGGTTTGCGCGTTGGGGGCTTCCAAATCGGCCCGCTTGCGCACCAAGCTGACCGAGCTTTGGGCCGGTTTCAGATCGCCGCGCAAAAACAGCATCAAGGCCGCGCGGTCGGACGCTTGCCCGGCGGGGTCGTTCGCCATGTTGAAGTAATCCACCGGCGATGGCGCAATCGACGCTTCCCGGCTGTGCGAATACGCGAACCGCCACACGGCGTCCCAATCCTGAATGGCCGACGCGGCTCCCATAAGTAGGCCGCCCTCGGCCCGGAACCGGTTCGGGGCGGAATAGTTGAACTCGGTGACCGTGAACGGTTTGCCGAAAAGCCGGGTTTGCGCCAAACTGTTCGGCCCGGCCCCACCCGCTTCGGTCGCCGATCCGCCGCCCGAACCGCCCCTCGACGGCAGCCGCCACGACTGCTCCAAAAAGGACGGGTGATCCCAATAAAAATGGTTGTCCACGTAATCCAAATGGGTGCGGGCCGCCATCAACGCGGGCGTTTCGTACCAACCGTTGTTGTCGGTGAGCAAGGCTTTCGTGCCGATTTCGGTTTTGAGGAACGCGCTCATCGTTTGATAGCCACGCTCGTGCAGCATGACCGTAAAGGCGGCAAGGTCGCGGCCCATCGCGTTTTTTACGTCCAACGTGGCGGGAATTGCCGCTCCCGCTCGGGTCGCCGTCGGCATCGCCCATGCGGTTTGCAGGGTAGCATCGTCGGCGTATTTTTTGACCAAATACGCCCGCCATTCTTTTTCATACGCCTCGCGGAGCGCGCCTTTTAAGCCGCCCAAACTGCTACCCAAATTCGGTTCGTTGACAACCGAAATAAACGCGAGGGCCGGATCGTCTTTGTAGGCCAAGCCCGTGTACGGGTTGACGTGCGTCAAGAAATTGCGCGAAAACGTTTTCCAGTTTTCCATCGCGGGCGGCGAAACAAGCAGAGCGGCCTTGAAATCGTCGGCCCCGTTGGCAAGCCCGGTTTCCTCGTTTTTGACGGGCCGCGACACGAACATATCGGTCGTGATATAAATGCCGCGCTTTTTGAGGGCCGCGATTAAGTAGTCCAGTTTGTCCAAACTGTCAGGTCGGAACGTCGTCGTGTTCGGTGCATTTGTGTCAACGAGTTCGCCTTCGTGGTGGTGGATGCGAACCGAATTATAGCCGATGCGTGCCAAGCGGGCGGCGACACGGTCGGCCTCTTCGTGCGTCAAATAGTTGGCGGAAAACGCGAAATTGACGCCGTAGAACCGAACGGGATTCGGTTTGTTCGCAAAGCCGAAGTGCCCGTCGGGGCGCGTCACGACCGGCCCGTACTTACCGGCGGGGGCGTCCAAAAGCAGACCGGAAAAATCGAGGGCCGAGCCGGGCGTGGGGTCGAGTTTGAGTTCGAGCGGAATCCAGCCGTCGCCGACGTTCAAAACGACCGGCGCTTCGCGCACGATTTTAACTGTCTTGCCAAACGAAACGGTTATATCGAAGGTTTCGGTTTTTCCACTCGCCCATTCGCCGCCCGCATCGGTTTGCGTACCGAAGCGCATTTCCAAATCGCTGCCACTGAACGCACGGTTGTCCTGCAAAAGCGCGCTTTTCCCCGGCGCGGTGACGCCGATTTGATTATCACCTTTTTGCAGAATCAGCGCGCCGCTTCCCGTCGTCACGGCGGGGCCAACAACTGACACAGGAATGGTTGCGGGCGCGCCGCTTCCCGCCGTCGCGCGGCCCCCGACCCAATTTGCGACTGGCGTAATAACCGAAACGTGAACGCTGTTGACCTTGACGGCTTTGTCGGGCGTCATCGTGACGTGGAATTTAAGCGCACCCGGTTCCATCGCCGAAACGTTGCTTTGAACTGCCACGGTCGCGCCGGACGTAGGCGCGCCGATTTTGCTTGCGGTGTCTGTCGCGCCATTTGCCCCGCCCACCCCAAACGTGCCGGAAGGCGAAAGGCCACGCATTTGCCACGTTTGCTCAAACAGTCCGGGGCGAATGGTTGCGACGACCTTATCACTTTTCGTATCGCGTACGGTGACCTCACCGCTCGACGCGATATAGGCGGTAAGTGCCGGGTCTTGCGCGCGGGCACACGAAGAGGAAAAAGCGGCAAGGGCAGCACTGGCAAAAAGCGATGCGGGAAGGGGGGCAAAACGTAAAAAGCGTTCAAAACGCGAAGCGGACACGGAAACTATCGACATCGAAAAACTCCTCGCTGAATAACCCGCCCCCGTTTTTGTTTTTGCCCCAAGCCCATCAGCGGGCAGGCGGCAAAACCCAAATGTGCGGCACGTCGCCGTTTTCGGGCAAGGCGTCGCGCGAAATATCGGCAGTCTGGCGGTCGAACCGTCGCACCATACCCGGCGGATAAAACGCGAGCAGGTCGGACACGGGGCGCAGGTTCAGGTTTATTTTATCGTTTCCGAAGTGCATGGGCACGACAACGCTCGGTTTGAGGCGGGCGATAAAATCCACTAAGTCGGGGAGCGCAAGGGTCGGCGCGCCACCGGCAAGGGCAAGTAAAACGTCCACGCGCCCGCACGCGGTAACGTTGGCGTCGGTCAAGGCGTGTCCGCAATCGCCCATGTGCAAAACTCGCACGCCGTCCATCTCGACAATCAGCATGGCGATAGGGTCTTGCTTTTCTTCGTTTTCCCACACGCGCACGGCGGAAAATTGCGCCGCGCCAACCGTAATCGGTGGGCCGTCGAAAAGCGTCAAACCGTCGATAACGACGGGGCGCTCGCTTGGTGTGCGTCCCGCAATTCCATCCACAAACGAATGGTATTTTTGGTTGTCGTGCGAAACAACAACCGCGTCCGCCCAGTCGTCGATGGGGGTGTAGGTTCCTACATCCGGGGCACGGTAGGGATCCAAAACGACGCGGGTTGGTGGCGTATTGCCGTCCATCCGAAACGCGGCGTGTCCGTACCAAAGCAGGTTCATAGCGGTGTGCCTTTCGCCCCCGTGTCCTGCGCAAACAAGCCCGAACGCGGTACAATGGGGTGCATTATTTATTCATCGTACCCCGCCGAGGAACCGCCGCGCCTACGCGCAGGCGCGCGGCGTTGGGGCGTACAAAAAAAGGATACGACTTTGAATCACAAAACCTTATCGACCGCCGGATTGCGCGGCGTCGTCGCTGCCGCCCTTGTTGGCATGGCGCTTTTGGGAACCGGCGGAACGGTTTGGGCGCAAGGCGGCGCGGCTCCGCCCGCGATGCCGCGCAATCAGGCCGAGTTTGAAAAACTGCTCAAAATCACGCCCGCGCAAAAAGCCAAAATGGAGCAGTTGAAAAAGAAGTACGATCCCAAAGCCAAAGCATTGCAGGCGCAGATGCAGTCGATTCAGAAGCAGATGCAAACGCTCGGCGCGCAGGCCAACACCGAAATGCAGTCCGTTTTGACGACCGAGCAGAAAAACAAAATCAAGGCTCTGCAATCCGCGCAGATGAAGCAAATGCAGGGCGGTGGGGGCGGTATGATGGCCCCGCCTACAGGTGGCGCAGGCAAGATGCGATAAAGTTCCGTTCGACAAAAAAACCGTCCCGTAATTACGGGACGGTTTTTTGTTGTTAAATTGGCGGTGCGTCCGCAACCATTCTCTTTTGTAAGCGATTCAGATTCCTGTTTTGGTCACGAGTACTGGTCGCGCCGCCGAACTGGCTCAAAGACGCTTTGTACACATATATTCTTTGGAGTGCCAAGTTCAATAGGCATTGAGCAACATAAAGTTAAGACTTAAAAATAGAATGCAGAATATCTGACGATGGGTTGCCTGTAGCCTTGAATCTTTGTCTTTTTTGCTACTTTCCCTTTGAATGAGATAGGCTTAGGGTCAATTCTTTATCCATCTCTTTGCCGAAATTTTTCAGCGCATCTGTTTTTGTACCAACATCACCGGATTCAAGTAAAGTATGCAAACGGTGAGCCAAAGGCTTATTTACCTCGTTTGGATTTACAGACAGCATTTGATCCGCCATCTTCAACTGCGCAATCC
>CAXTBP010000283.1:0-5673 GCA_964241985.1 uncultured Armatimonadaceae bacterium
CCGGCAGGGACATTGTGCCCGAAGGGCTTAGGCAGGGACGTTCATGTCCCTGACATTAAAAACAGTTATGCGCCCTGCGGCACGAGCGTCGTGTGCGGCACTTCGACGGAAATCGCTTCGGCTTCGTCGCGGCGCAACGACAGGCGGTACGAGCGCAAACGGATTTCGAGCGGCCCGCCGAAGGCGGCGCGGCGCGACACTTCGACTTCGGTTCCGCACGTAAAGCCCAACTCCATCAGGCGGCAGCGGTTCGGCCCGGCGACATGGGCGACGCGGGCTTTTTGCCCCCGGCCCAAGCAGTCCAGCGAACACTCCGTTAAGCCCAGCGCGCACGCCGGTTCGCCCAAGTTGTTTGCCGCTTTGTTGGTACTGTCGTTAGCCACGATTTGGAATCTTTCCCGTTCGGCTTCGCGTAATCGGAAGCGCTTCGTTTATCAGTCTACCCGCTCCGCAAAAGTGCGTCAATAGCTCCGACCGAACCGGTCGCCGAATGGTTCATTTTCGTGTGTTTCGTGTTAAAAAAGTGGGTTGGAAAATTTTTTATTTAATTTTCCCCGTTGGTGCAACCGAAATCAAACGGGCGGTGTCCAAAGGGTATATCGCTTTTGATGCCCGCGCTTTTCGGGCGTTTTCCGTTCCAAAAGGTTCTACTACTATGAAACATACTAAGCGTTCTTTGCTTCCCGTCGCCGCCGTTTTGACAACGGCGTTCGTACCGCTCGCAACGGCCTACGCGCAAACGCCCCCTGCGGCCCCGGCAAATACGGCGGTGCAAGCCCCCGCCGTGGCAGCGCAAGTTCCCACAAAACCCGTGCCCGCTTTCAAAATCGACCATACGCTTGCCCGCGAAGTCGCCGCCCAGTTGACGAAAACCACGGGCGCGACCGTTGTCACGGACAGCACGACCGGTTTGCTGCCGGTCACGATGTCCACAGTGGGCGGGCCGCTGCCGACAATTTTAGATCAGGTCGTCAAAACGCTGCCCAAAGGCGTGGTCGTGCGCGTCGTGATGCTGCCCGCTCTTGCGGGCAAAACGCTCATGCCGTCTGGCGACGACATCGCCGCCTTATACCTGTCGCAGGAACACATTGTCGTTCCGGTTATGGGCGGCAAGGTAGAGCGCACCGAAAAAAGTATCAACGTTTTGGGGAAGATTTTGGACGAAGACAAGGCCCTTCCCATTATCGCGGCCCTTGATTTGCGGCCCGTGTATCTGATTACCAATCCCGACGCGGGCGACAATCCGGTTTCAAAGTCCGCCCAGTTGCAAGCCGAAGGCATGCGCTTGTGGCAGTCCATGACGCCCGAACAGCGGGCGCAATCGGCGGAGCGTCAGTTCGACGCCCTGCTCAACATGGATTCCCCAACCCGTCAGGCGATGTTTTCGCAATTCGCACAGGTCGGGCAAACTATCGCGCAAAAAATGCAAACGATGCCCGCCGAGCAGCGACAACAGTTTATAAGCGATGTTACCGGCGGTATGAAACTACCTACCCCACCGCCCGCTCCGCCGAAAAGCGGCGGCAATTAGTAGAGCGTCGTGCGGGCGTTTGAGGGTTTAGGGTTCGAGGATGCGCTTATCTATGGCGACAACCGGCAACCCGCGCAGTGCTGGCACTGACGGCGGGAGCGGCGGCGGAACGAATGGCGGTAATAGTGGAAACGGCACGGTTTCCGCACCCGCTTTGCCTCGCCCAAGTGGATTCGGTTTGCGTCGGTCGCCCGCGCCTGTGGCGTCTGCGCCGGTTGATCCCGACGTTGCGCTCGTGCGCCGGTATTTGGCGGGCGATCAAGGCGCGTTTGAGGCCCTGTTCCGCAAATACCAAACGCCCATTTTCAACTTAGTCACGCGCATGGTGCGCGGCGAAGACGCCTACGACGTCACGCAGGAAGTCTTTCTAAAAGCCCTCAAAGCGTTGCGCTCGTTTCGCGGCGATGCCAAATTTTCGACGTGGCTTTTTACGATTGCCCGGCATACCTGCTTGAACCACTTGCGGCACAAGCAGGTTTTACCGGAAGAGTCTTTGGAGCAAAAAGAAGAGGAACACTTCGGGATCGAAACCGCTGACGACGGTCTTTCCGTCGCGGCGCAGATTGAAGTGCGCGAACTGCAAAACGTCGTAGACGACGTTTTGGCGACGCTGCCGCACGAAGCGCGCTTGCTGCTCATTTTGCGCGATTTCGAGCAAATGAGCTACGACGAGATTTCGCAGGTTACGGAACTTTCGATTGTCAACGTCAAATCCAAAATTCACCGGGCGAGGCTTTTGTTCAAAAAGCGGTTCGCCCCCCATGTCCAGCTGATTGGAGCCTCGTAAGAATCATGAACGCCAAAAACAACGGAAACGGCGGCCCTCCCGGAACCCACGGCCCCAGCCCAAATACGCCGCGTTGTGCGCTAATAGGCACGCCGAGTCACGACGCGGTTTTGAATGATTTCGTGGAAAACACGCTGACGCCCGATAAACGCAGGGAAGTCGCGGCCCATTTGCACTCGTGCCCGGCGTGTGCAAAGCAGGTCAGGGAACTGTCGGCTCTGGTGCGATTTTTTCACCATTCCGTTCCGGCCCGCGAGCCGGTGCTGGATATTTGGGCCGAACTTTCGCCCAAAGTATCTGCGTGGGAAGCCGAAGAAAGGCTGGGAGTCACGGCGAAAATGCGCCTGCGCTCCCATCGCTTTCTCCATAATGTCGCCGCCGGGGCGATTTTATTCACGCAGGCGCTTGCCCTAAACACGCAGGCCCGCATGGAAAAGTACCTATTGGGTGATTCGCTCCGCTTCGCGGGCAGCAACGGCGCAAACGGTACGCAGTTCGGGTTTTCGGGCAAGGAGACCCGGTAGCGATGGTAGCGGCAGAAGCACCCCGCGCACTGCTTGCAGTGACGGCGGCTCGCGCAATAAACGCGCGACGTTTCGGTTCCCACGCTTTCGGGCGATGGCGTGCATCGCGGCGCGTCGGGCATCGGATACTGGGCTTGCTTCTGCTCGCGCTCGGGCTGGTAACGATTGCGGCCCAAACGGCATGGGCGCAAGGAACAGCCATTCACCCGACGGCGGGGCCGTGGCCGCACGTCGCCGAGATTATCGTGAATCCATGGGCGACCGTTGCCTTGCTTGCTGCAGGCTGCCTGCTCTTGTACCACGATTTGCTGACGCCGCTGACGTGGGGCGCGACCGGAACGCTGGGCGTTATCGCGGGCGGCTTGGTTTTCGCCGCGCACATCACGGTCGGCGGGTTCGGCTGGGTCGGCGTCGTTTTGATGCTTTTTGGCCTTGCCGCGATCTTACTCGAAATCCACGTGTTTCCCGGACGCGGTTCGGCGTTTGCGGGCTTTTTGCTGATGTTCGTCGGGATGTTTTTATCGCTGGGTGGCCCGCGCCACGTTTTGTTTGCGCTCACGCTGTCGAGTATTCTAATCGTCGTTAGCGGCGTGGCGTTTTTGGCGTATCTGCCTAAATCGCCCGCGTGGCAAAAACTCGCCGATACCATGCAACACGACCAAACCTCCGTTTTCGCGCCATTGTACGACGACGCAAACTACGAACCGCTCCCGGTTCCATCCGTCGGGGCAGAGGGCCGCGCGACCACCACGCTACGCCCGACCGGGCAAGCAGATTTCGGAAACGGCGACCAAACCGTCGTCACCGAGGGCGATTTTTTGGAAGCCCGAACCCCGCTTGTCATCTCCCACATCAACGGCTACCGCGTTGTTGTTGAACCCCTTGCCGACGCCGCCCTGATGAACGATGCGGGTAATATGGCGACGGCGTAGCGCGTTGCACAATAACAGCGCGTTCCGAAAAAGACCGGCGGGTTTGAAACGGCGGATTTCGACCGGCGAGAAACGACCAACAGGTGAATCTGCGGTCTACGCAGAGGCAAAGCCCGCCTGCGCGGGCTGAATGCCGATAATTGACATATTCCTCGTTTGAACGCGAACCTTCCAAATATGAGCCGACGCAGGTCGGCTTTGCTTTCTGCGTAGACCGCAGATTCACCTGTTGGTCGTTTCTGTCTCGGGCCGCGATTCACCGCCGGTCGTTTTACGTTACGTCTCCTAATGACATCAGCCCCGGTTCCGGTGTAAAATAAGAGCAACAGTTTTTATTACCTTTAAGGAACCTCAACCCTCTATGGCCTCCATGCGCCAAATTCGCTCGCGGATTCGCGTTGCGAAAAACATCAAGCAGATTACCAACGCCATGAAAGTCGTGGCCGCGTCCCGTCTTAAAAAGGCGCAAGACCGCGTTCAGGCCGCCCGTCCCTACAGCCAGAAAATGCGCGACGTGATGGCGTCGCTTGGCGGCGCGGCGGGCACGAGCGGCGGCGCGATGACGCACCCTCTTTTGGAAGCGCGCGAACCCGTGCCGGGCGTGCCGCAACGTGTCGGCGTGCTTGCCATTACCGCCGACCGGGGCTTGTGCGGCGCGTATGCCGCCAACGTCATCAAGAAAACGATGGAAACCCTGCGGCCCCACGCGCCCGAAAACGTGCGCCTTATGATCGTAGGGCGCAAAGGGCAGGCATTTTTCCGAAAGCGCGCGTACCCGATTGTCGGCGAATTTGGCATCAATATGACGGGCGCGTCGTTTGCCGAAGCGCAGGAAATCGCGCGGCAGGCCCGCGAACTGTACGTGAGCGGCGAAATCGACGTGCTGTATCTGGTATACACGCGCTTTTTGTCGGCCCTCGTGCAGAAGCCGACCGTTTTGACGCTCCTTCCCCTCACGGACGACGAATTGGGCGTTGCGCCAACCGGCGCGGCGGCAACCGACGTTGCCGATGCGAGCGGCGACGGCAGCGACGATTATTTGTTCGAGCCGGACGCCGAAGGGCTTTTGGGCCGCATTTTGCCCCGCTACGTGGACACGATTATTTATCAGGCCACGATTGAAGCGGTCGCGTCGGAACACGGTTCGCGGATGACCGCGATGAGCAGCGCGACCGACAACGCGGGCAAGATGATTTCTACCCTCACGCTGTCGCTGAACCGCGCCCGGCAAGCCAACATCACCAAAGAAATCGCCGAAATCGTCGGGGGCGCGGAAGCGTTGAAGTAAACCTTCAAACCACAGAATTCAAACCACCAAGACGCCAAGAGCGCCAAGACAAGAAGAGAAGCCAAAGTTAAAAGGCCAGCCATGAGGGCGTTCTTTTGACCCTTTGTTTTTCTCCTCTTATCTTGGCGCTCTTGGCGTCTTGGTGGTTAAAATTTTTCCGACTAAAATTGAACGATTTGGCCCGCGACGGGAACTAAACCACCGGAGGATTAAACCGATGTGTTGTTTTTCGGGGCCGGTTGAGCACGTCACGGGGACGCGCATTTTCGCGCGACGGGCGGAAAACGGGCGGCAGGTTTTGGCGTATCAAATGCAGTACGCGGCTCGGCAGCCCGTCGCTATGATTTTGCCGCTTCCGGTCGCGTACCACGCCGAAGCGGGCGTTCCGCTCGTGCGGTTCGTCAGTTTGAAAAAGTACCCCCATTTCTTCGCCGATTTGGACAGCGCGTTTCCGGTTCCCCGTTCGGTTTCCGCATTCAGCGGCCCGCCGACGCAGTCGGCGGGCGCGGCGGGCGGCGTACTGCGGGTGGAAGCCATCGGGGATTTCGTCGCGTCGTTCGTGCCGACGATTGCCGATTTTAAGCGGCTGGACAAACGGTTCGTTTTGCCAC
>CAXTBP010000284.1:0-5668 GCA_964241985.1 uncultured Armatimonadaceae bacterium
AATCAGCATTTGTTCGATCCCCTGCTGTCCGCCCCAAAGCCCGAAGCGTTTTTGGACGAGACGCTGGATGCAAGCGCCCTCCGCGACAGCTTCTACGGTTTGCGCGACGAACTCTACACGGCCCTCAACGTCGTCGCCCGCGATTTAACCAAGTGCGCCGACAACGCCGACGACAAAACGCGCGACGTCGCCCAGGGCTTGGCCCGCACGACCTCGCGCATCGCTACCGAACTCGCTATCGTCACCAAACCCGACGAGCCGCCCGTAAACGGCCAAACGCCGGTCGAGTATTTCCGCTGGTTCAACGCCCGCAAAACCCGAACGGGCGCGTTCGCAACGCTTGTCAAAACGCCGCTCGATGTGGCCCCTTTGCTCCGCGAAAGTTTGCTTGAGCAAACGCCGCGCACCATTTTGGTATCGGCGACGCTCGCCGCAGGCGGCAGTTTTTCGTATCTGAAAAGCCGCTTGGGTTTGTTGCCCGATGTTGCCGCGCCAACCAAAAGGCCAGCGGTTGCCGAAGCCGCGACCGACGACGGCAAACCGACCGAAACGGCGGACGCCGATCCTCCCGCCGACGATACGGTTCCCGCGCCCGTGGAAATCATCGAAGGCTCCCCGTTCGATTACAAAAACCGCTGCCTGCTCTATATTCCCCGGCGTTTGGGCGGCTTCAATTTGGACACGTCGTACACGGACGACGTAGCCGACGAAGTGCTGCGCTTGGTGGAAGCCGCCCACGGGCGCACGTTTGCCTTATTTACGTCGCACCGGATGCTGCGGGCCGTGCAGGAAAGTTTGTGGGAACGCTGCGACTACCCCCTGTTTACGCAAGGGGAAATGCCCAACGGTCGGCTTGTCGAGGCGTTCGTCAAAGCGGGCAACGGCGTTTTGCTTGGCACGTCGTCGTTTTGGGAAGGCGTGGACGTTCCCGGCCCCGCGCTGTCCTGCGTCATTATGGACAAATTGCCGTTTGCCCCGCCCGACGCGCCCACGCAGCGCGCCCGCGAAACCGCCATCAAGGACGCGGGCGGCGACAGTTTCAAGCAAATCTCGCTCCCGCAGGCGCAGGTTCGCCTCAAGCAAGGTTTCGGTCGTCTTCTTCGCACGGCAACCGACCGGGGCGTCGTCGCCATCTTGGACAACCGTCTGTGGACAAAAAACTACGGGCGCGCAATGCTCGACGATTTGCCCGTTTGCCCGCGCACCGATACCTTCGCCGATGTCGAAGCCTTTTTCGCCCGCGAAGAATGGCCCGCCGCGCCAACCCCGCAGGAAGAAAAACCGACCGTGTCGCCGCTCCCCTCCGGCGTGTTTCGGTCATCAGAAAAAGTGCCGATTTGACGGCGCGGCTAACGCGATTGTAGAAGCAGTAGCAAGCCCGTGACGGTTAGAATTGTTACCCAAATTATGGCGGTACGCAGTCCCAAAAGTCCGTATTTTGTGTGTCGCCCGGCAAAACCGAAGGCAATCGCAATCAGCAAAAACAGTACGTAGCCGAACAGTGCGCCGATTTGCACGTTTTGCGATGCAAACCAATCCATGCGCCGTTGAAACAGCCCGATAAAAAGCGCGGCGATGCTAAGCCAAGCGGCAATGAGCGCGACCCGTCCGACGTCTTCTTCCTGCCGGGGCGGAACGGGATTTTTTGACCGTTCGGCAGTGAAAAATCGGCCCAGCAGCGTAACGGTCGGTGAGGCAAACGTCGAACAGGCAAGCAAGAAAACCATTCCCGGCTTGCGCGCATCGGGAAAAAGCCACAGCAAAAGCGCTCCAACAACGCTTTGTATTCCGACGGCAACGAACCAACCTTGCAAAGGGTTATTCGCCGATTGAAGGTGAAAGCGTTGCAAAAGGGACGGCTCACGGCTCATCGAATGCTATTACCGCCACACGACTTGTCGGTCAACGAATGCGCCGATTTCGTTGGCTAAGTTCATGATTTCGCGCTCGTTGTAGGCGTTGTGCAGGAGCATGGCGTGGCCGTCGTTGTACAGGATTTCCAGCAGGTACAGGTATTTGGAATCGGGGTCGCGGGTTTCCTTGATACGCAGGTGCTCGATTTTGGGCAGTTTGCATACGATGCGCTTGTCGCGGCGAAACACGCCCGCTTCTTTATCAAAGGTGAACGTGAGTGCGGATTGGTAGGCGCGCATAACGTACACGGGAAAGCCGACGAACAGTGCGATGAGGCCGAACATCCACAAAAAGCCGAAATGGTTGTGCGTGGGCGCAAGCAGGCGTGATGGATCGTCCATGCCCATGCGCGTTTTTTCCGACGTTTGCACGACCGATAAAACGCCAAGGCACAAAAGGCCGAGCATGATGAAACCGAAAAACAAGCAGCCTTTGATGCCTAAACTTCCCCGGTTTTCATAGCGCAGGGTTAAGCAGTCGGGGGTATCGGACACCGCGAAGGGGCCAACTTGATGGGTTGCCGGGGCAACGGGAACAACGGGCACGAAAACGTTCCTCGCAGCGCGCCGCAAAGTGCGGCATCGCCTTCCGTTCCCATTATACCGCCCGCGTTTAACCCGCTGTCAAGAAGAAACGATAGCCTAACCGGCGGCAAGCCGGGCGGCGATGCGGGCCATGTTTTCACCGGCGAGGATCATACACCAAAGCGCGGCCCGCGTCATGCGCCGCGACGTTTCGGGAAGTTCGGTTTCTTGCAGAAACGCTTGCGCTTCGCCCCGTGCGGCCTCAACGGCCCGGTAACGGAGGGCGGCGCGGCGAGCAGCGGGAACACGCTCACGGGAGTCGGCCTCAAGGGCGACAACGGTATCGCTGCCGACGTCGCTTGCCGCGTGACCGACCAAGTGAATTATGGGGAAAACGCGACTGGACGCTTCGGTATCCACATGGGGCAGCAAAAACGCAAGCTGCACGCTTTGACGACACGCGCAGGCAACCGAACGCAGACTTTCCACGCTCCGAAGCACGGTCATTACCTGATCGACCATCGCCCCCGATGTTTGCGGGGCGACCAAGAGGCTTTTTGCGCGTACCTCGGCGACACCGGCGAGCGTTTCGCACTGAGGCAGCGTGCCGAACGCCCACGCATCGCCCTCGTAATACTGAACGCTTTTACAAATAGCGTCCGCACACGCGGCGGCAAGAAGGGCAACGTCGCGGTTTAATTCTTTCATACCCTCCACGAAATACGGTGGATCGGTACAAACGGTTTGTTTTGGCGGAGAAGGAGTAAGCGTCAGCATCACAAGGTATTATCGGCTGTCGGGTTCGGAATAGTTATCCGAATTATTAAGGGTTCCATCGCGCAATCGTAAAATTTCGTCGGCCCCGCGCAGCATCTCCTCATCGTGGGTAACGACAACGAGCGTTCCCCGGTTGCGCCACGCGGCAAGCGTGTCCACAACGCGGTGACCGTTCGCGTGATCGAGCGCCGCCGTCGGTTCGTCGGCGAAGATGACTTCGGGGTCGTTCATCATCGCCCGAATCACAGAAACGCGCTGTTTTTCGCCGCCGGACAGTTGCGACGGCAATTTATGTTCCAATCCTTTAAGCCCCAAATCGGCGAATAAATCCAATGCTCTTTTTTGCGCTTGTTTGGAATGGGGCACGGGATCGGCCAAAACGACGTTTTCGAGGGCCGAAAGGTACGCCATCAGAAACGGCTGCTGAAACACGAACCCGAATTTTTCGCGCCGGAGCTGCGTCACGTCGCGGGCCGTGCGCCGACCGTACACAAAATCGCCGAACCGGGCCGTTCCGCTCGTCGGAGATTTGAGAGCGGACAGCACGTATAAAAGTGACGATTTGCCCGAACCGGACGGCCCCATAATGCCGTAGAATTTTCCCGGTGCGAGTGTCAGACTCACGTCTTTGAGCGCGTAGGTCGTGCGATTCGACCCGTCCGTATAAGCGAGCGACGCCCCTTCACAGCCCAGCGCCTGCCCGCGCGTGTTTTCGTTGTTCATAGATTCGTTTCTAACGCCGCTCGATAATACTCACGGGATCAAGCCGTATCAAACGCCACGCAATCGTGGCGACGGCGAAAACGGTAATGGAAATCGGGATAGGAATGGTGTACTCGTAGGCGAACGGGTCGTGGGAATTGATCAAAAGACCACGCGGCGTAAATAGCGCGTCTTTCAAATAGGTTAAAGCGATGTTCGTGAAAATCGCCCCGACGATCCAACCGGCAAGCGTCAAAAGCAGCGTTTCGCCAATGACGCGCCCGATAAGCCGCGTCCGCTGATAGCCAATCGCGGCAAGTACGGCGAACTCGGCGATGCGCTGCGTAAAGTAGATGTTCGACAGCATTCCCGCCATAAGCGCAATCACAAAAATCACCAAACTGTTGACGACCGCCATGATCAAATACATCGACGACAAACTGTCTCGGAGTTCGCGCACCAAACTTTGGTACGATAATAACTGCAATTTGGCCGGGTTGAGTCTGCCCTTTTCCTTGTGCGTCGCGGGCATCAAGTCGTTGTTGAGGGCGAGCAGGTCGGCGGGATTTTTCGTCGTCAAAACCGTGGAGCGCGGCGTCGTCAAAAAGGTGGAATCGCAAAACGATTTACTCGTGAACGCGATCCACGTCGGGCCTTTCAAAATGCCAACAAGGCGCACGGGCACGGGCGAGCCGGAAATACCGCCCTCGTCGGTCGGGCTTGCGATGAGGTCGCCGACTTTTACTTTTTTATTGTCTGCCATCGGCTCGGAGATCACGGCTTCGGGCATCCCGTCGGCGGGAAGCCGACCGCCCGGCAAAACGCTGGTTCCGATGCGCTTCATCAAGTAGTCCCGGTTGTCGTCGGTAACACCCAGCACGACAAACGGAAACCGCCCGAAAACCGTCTTGATATTCGTGAAGAAAATACTGGCTTCCATAACGCGGTCGGTGCGTGGATCGGCCTTTATAATTTTCAGTTGATCGGGTGGAACGCGCTGCGTCACGCGCTGGGGCACGGCGTAGGTAAAATACTTCGTGTAACCGTAGATCGTCGTAATCGTCAAGTCAATAGAATTAACCATCGTTGCGACCGACGCAATCAAAAACACGGATAAAACAATCACAAACCCCATCGGCAAAACTTTGCTGGGGTTCCGCCGAAAATACGTGAACGGGGAAAGTGGATTTTGCTGCATTACTCCTTTCTTAACGGTTGGCGCGGGCCGCCCGTTCCCACCGGTTTATTCGTTCCTCGCCGGTATAATATCAGCATGGCTTACAGCGACTTTACCCTTGACAGTTTGCGCCACAAGTTCGATTTGACGATCTCGTTTACGACGGGGTTTTTCGCTCACATTCCACCGTATCCCGCGCCGCAACAAATCTTAGATTTCACGGAGGCAAACCTTGCACTCGCCGTCGGGGGAGGCACGGAAAAATCTCGGTCGGAATTTTTGGTCGCACCCATTGTGGGGCAAGTTTATCACTTGACGAACCGACAAATAGTCGTCTTGTCCGGGGTAGAATTCAACGTTGACCGTAAGCAGGGGTTGCATGGATTTTGTGATTTTCTTGTTTCGCGCGCACCCGGCTTTATCACAGTGGATGCCCCTGTTGTCGCCATCGTAGAAGCCAAAAAAGAAGACCTCAACACAGGTGTGGCTCAATGTATTGCTTCAATGGTAGCCGCTCGATTGTTTAACGAACACAAAAAGAAGCCGACTCCTGTCGTATATGGCAGTGTTACCA
>CAXTBP010000285.1:0-5664 GCA_964241985.1 uncultured Armatimonadaceae bacterium
ATGCCGACTTGAACCGTGACCTCGCCGCCCTCCGTGTTTTGCAATACTTCGCCGGTCGCGCCGCCCAAACTAAGGACGCGCACCTTTTCGCCTTTTTTGAGTTTGGTGGGAACGTCGGCCTCGTCGGCAGGGAGCGGGTCTTTTTCAAATCCGATGCCACCCAAAAGCTCCTCGGACTCATCCTTCATTTTTTTGCGGGCCGATTGGGTCTTGCGCCCTTCCTTGCCCAAGCGCCGCAGCTCGCCGATGATGTTTTCCATCTTTTCGGTTTTGGCACGAATGACGGTGCGGGCTTCGTCGGCGGCGCGCTCTTTTGCTTCGCGGCGCAGTATTTCCAGATCGCGCAACCGGGCCTCGTAGCGGGCCTTCATTTCGTCCAACTCGCGCGTCAAGCGTTCGGCACGGCGTTTTTCGTCGTCGGCGATGCGCTTGGCTTTTTCGAGGCGCTGCATGACGACGCCCGATTCCACATCCTGCCGGTCGAGGTTTCCCATCGCGTCGTCCACGACCGCGTTCGGCATTCCCAAACGCCGCGCGATATGAAAAGCGTTGGACGAGCCGGGCACGCCCTGCAAAAGCCGGTACGTCGGGCGGAGCGTTTCGGGATCGAACTCGACAGCCGAGTTTTCGATGTTGTCGCGCGAGTAGGCGAATTCTTTGAGTTCGCCGTAGTGCGTGGTCGCAATCACGCGGGCGTTGTGTTTGATCAAATACGACAAAATGGATTTGGCGAGCGCGGCCCCTTCGCCGGGATCGGTTCCGGCCCCGATTTCATCCATCAAAACGAGGGCGCGCGTTCCGACCGTTTTCAAAATACGCACGATGTTAACGATATGGGCCGAAAACGTCGATAAACTTTGCGCGATGCTTTGCTCGTCGCCGATGTCCGCGAACACTTGATCGAAATGGGCAAGTTCGGAGCCGGGCGCGGCGGGAATGTGCATTCCGGCCTGGGCCATGAGCGTTAGCAAACCGACGGTTTTGAGCGTTACAGTTTTGCCGCCCGTGTTCGGGCCGGTGACCAGCATGATTTTGAACTTGTCGCCCAGCGCGATATTGGACGGCACGACGCTTTCGGGGTTGAGCAGCGGATGACGGGCATCACGCAGGCGGACAATTCCTCTTTGGTTCAAAACCGGTTCGACGGCGTTCATGTCATCGGCGAGTTTTGCCTTTGCGGATGCCAAATCAAGGCCCGCCAGAACTTCGACCGATCCGTAGATTTTTTCGCCTTGCCGCGCCACACTTTGCGTCAGTTTTTGCAAAACTCGGTCGATCTCGACGCGCTCTTTGGCTTCGAGCTGCCGCAGTTCGTTGTTTAACTCGACAACCACCATCGGCTCGATAAACAGCGTCGCGCCGGACGCCGATTGGTCATGGACGATGCCGCCGATTTCGCGCCGGTATTCGGCCCGCACGGGTACGCACCGCCTATCGTCGCGCATCACGATGACCGGCTCTTGCAACATAGGGCGGTATGAGGCCGAACTGATAATTTGATTGAGCCGCTCGGTCACGCGGGCGGCGACCACGCGCAAGCGGGCGCGGACTTGCGCAAGACCGGGCGAGGCGGAATCCAGCACTTCGCCCGCGCGGCCAATCGCGGTTTCGATGTCGCCGGTCAGTTGAGGGAACTCACCAATCGCCTGCGCTCGGTCGGCAAGAAGCGGCGCTTTTTCGGCATGGCGCAAAAGAAACTGTTTCATGCGCGAGCCGCCGATAAGCGTCGATGCCATATCCAGCAGTTCGGTCGGCGTCAACGACTGTTCGACTTCGGCCCGTACCAAAAGTGGGCGCACGTCATGGATGCCGCCCAGCGGAAACGGCCCGTGCCCGGCAACCAAAAGTCGCGCTTCGCTCGTTTCCTGCTGCCTATCGCGCACAAAGGCGACCAGAGGGGTCGGCAACAGTTCGCGGGCGCGCTCCACGCCCAAAGCGGAAGCGGCCCGCTGCGAAAGAAGCGTGGTGATCTTGTCGTATTCCAAAACCCGAAGCGTGTGCGCGTCGAAATCGGGCGCGGGGGCTTGGTTATTGTCCGTTATGGAGGCGTTCATAAAAAGGCATACCCAAAGGTTTCTATCGCCCCGAACGGGCTTTTGCTAAACCGAATTGTCCCTTTTATTTTATCGCGGACGGGGTTGTGAAACCAAAAATTGCAACTATAACTTCTTGACGAAGCGCCCCATTCGCACGATGGCTTCTTCCAACTTTTCGGTCGCGGTTGCGTAGCAGCAACGGACGTGGCCTACGCCGCCCGCCCCGAACACGTCGCCGGGAACGACGAGAACGCGCTCTTCGTGAAGAAGGCGTTCGGCGAACACTTCACTTGACAAACCGGTATGCGCGATGGACGGAAAGGCGTAAAACGCGCCGCCGGGCAGATGGCACGGCAGGCCGATTTCGTTCAAGCCATTGACGAACAGCTTGCGGCGTCGGTCGTAATCGGCGACCATCAGGGCGACTTCTTTTTCGCCGTTTTGGATCGCTTCGAGCGCGGCGATTTGGGCCGTAATTGGAGCGCACAGCATCGTGTACTGGTGCACCTTGACCATCATTTCGATGATCGGGGCCGGAGCGCAGGCATAGCCGATACGCCAGCCGGTCATCGCGTAGGCTTTGGAAAACCCGTTGAGCAGAATCGTTCGCTCCTGCGCACCATCGAGAGAGGCGACGCTCGTATGCGGGGCGTCGTAGGAAAGCCGGTCGTAGATCTCGTCGGAAATTACGTACAAATCGTGTTCAATGGCAACGTCCATCACGGCCTGTAGTTCTTCACGGTTCATGGTCGCGCCGGTCGGGTTCGTCGGGTACGACAGCAAAATCGCTTTGGTTTTGGGCGTGATCCGCGAGCGCACGGCATCGGGTCGCGTTTTGAAGTTGTCGTCGGCCCGGGTCGGCACATCTACGGGAACGCCGCCCGCGAACCGGACGCAGGGCACATACGACACGTAGCACGGTTCGGGAACCAGCACCTCGTCGCCGGGATCCAAAATTGCCCGAAACGCGATGTCAAGGGCCTCGCTTACGCCGACCGTTACCAGTATTTCGTTCTTGGGATTATACACCGCGCCCGTGCGTTCCTGCGTTTTTTCGGCAATAGCTTCGCGCAAGGACAGCAGGCCAAAGTTCGACGTGTACGCGGTCGTACCTTTTTGGATGGACTCAATGGCGGCCTGCCGAATATGGAGTGGCGTCACGAAATCGGGTTCGCCTACGCCGAGGGAAATCACATTGTCCATCGTGGAAACCAAGTCGAAAAACTTGCGAATGCCGGACGCGGACACATTGACGACAGTATTGGATAACGGTTTCATACGGTTTGCATTGTACCGCACGGCCCCGTTATCGTTCGGGGCGCAAACGAATTTCTTCCAAGTCCAAATCCCGCTGAACCAAGTGCAGGGCCTCGTCACTGATGGTTCCGTCGTCGCGCAAACGGACGACGACCTCGCGCTCGGTGTTGATGAGAGCCTGCTTGAAATTCAGAAAATTGCGCTTTAATTCGGCAAGCCGCTCTTGTTCTTCGGGCGCAATGTCGTCCGTGTTGAGATGTCTAAGCCGCTTGGCGTTCATGCGGCGTATGTCGTCGAGCATTTCGCGCGTGAGGAATTGGTTTTCCTCAAAGGCGTCCAGATACTTTTCCGCCGCTCGTGCTGCCGTGAGGCGCGCATAGCGTTCTTCGTCCTCTAAGCTGTTGTCGGTTTGCAAATTCAGCCGTCGGATAAGCGGCGGCAGGCTTAACCCTTGCAAAACGAGCGTGGCGAAAATAATGCCGAACGTAATGAAAAGGATCATATCCCGCTGTGGAAAATGCGCCCCGCTTTTAATGGTCATCGGCACGGCGAGCGCAGTCGCCAGCGATACGCCCCCGCGTGCCCCACCCCACGCAATCAAGGCGACGTTCTGCCACGGCGGGTACGGATCGCGCAAACGGAGCGCGGGCGACAAAAAGCGGG
Source organism: uncultured Armatimonadaceae bacterium (assembly GCA_964241985.1). Lineage (GTDB taxonomy): Bacteria > Armatimonadota > Armatimonadia > Armatimonadales > Armatimonadaceae > CAXTBP01. The sequence goes on from CAXTBP010000285.1 coordinate 3,957, forward strand.
GCAAATACGCGGTTGGAAACACCCACAAAACGCGCGTGATTATTACGACGAGACTTGCCAGCGTCGCGTAGCAAACCAGCATGGGCAGGGCCGCACGCGGCAGCAAACCGACGATATGGTGCAGTTCCATTCCGACCAGAATAAACAGCAGCCCGTTCAAAATGAAAACGAGCACCTGCCAAAACGCCACGCCCTGCATTCGTTGTTGCGGCGAAAAGATGACGTTCGCCTGCCGCCCCAAAAATAAACCACTCGTTACGACCGCCAAAACGCCGGAAACGTGGAGCAGTTCGGCGGGCATATACGCAATCCACGCGGCAAGGAGCGAAATAGTGATGGCAAGGGTGGAATCGTTCGTGCGCTTGAGCAGTTGGGCGAGCATGGCCCCGACCGCAAGCCCAATAATGATGCCGCCCGCGCTGGATAGCACAAACGACGTGCCCGCCTCAATGGGCGAAAACGTGCCGGACACGGCGGCGGCAACGGCAGTTCGGTACACCACAATCGCGGTCGCGTCGTTGACCAGACTTTCGCCGGACAAAATCGTCAAAACGCGCCGGGGCAGCCGCAGTCGTTCGGCAACGGCGGCAACCGCAACGGCATCCGTCGGGGCGGCAATCGCGCCCAAAACAAACGCGGACGCATACGGAAAATCGGGAATCAGCGCGTGCGTAACAACCGCGACCAAGCCGGTCGTCGCAAGCACCAAACCGATAGCTAAGAGGCCGATGGGCCGGGCGTTGCGCGAAAACTCCCGCCACGATGTAAACCACGCTTCGGCCTGCAACAGCGGCGGCAAAATCAGAAGCAGGATGAGATCCGGCGTTAACTCCAAACGCGGCAAATCGGGAATGAATCCCAAAAACAACCCGCCAACAAGCAGCACAATCGGATACGGCAAATGCAGCCGCTTCGCAGCTGCAACGAGCGCAACAACAATAATTAGGAGCAGTATAAGAACTTCGAGATTATGCAATTACGCCCGCCCCTTAAATCGCGCGCCGGTGTCACGCGGGTTGAAACCCACGTCTGCGTGACCACGGTTTCGTGCTGAGGCACGAACCGGGCCGGTTGTCCTTCGGACAAGGGAGGGTGTTTCGTATTTGTGTTGAATTGTGAGGCCGAAGCGTTTTACAGTTTGGTGTCGCATATTAAAGTGGAGAAGAATTGACAAAAATGGACGAAGAACCTGAGTTTTGCCACAGACGGCGCAGCAAGATTGTTTTGCACATTCATGCGGTTTGGGCGGTCGGACGACGCGCTGATTTTATAAAACCGCAATGGGAGCGCATTGTGTACCGGTGTATCACTCAACAAGTGGAAGCGCAAAAATGCGAAGTGTTCGCCATTGGTGGAATGCCTGACCATGTTCATCTGGTAGCGCGGCTTCATGGGTCGGTTTCGGCTTCCGCCTTTATGAAACAGGTCAAAGGGCATTCTTCGCGCTTTATCAACGCCCACCGCGCCGAGTTTACCGAACTGTTTCACTGGCAGGACGGCTTCGCGCTTTTCGCTGTCAGCCAAGACAGCGTGCCCGACGCTATTCAATACGTTCACAACCAAAAACACCATCACGCCGATGGAACCACGCTTCCCGATTGGGAAGAAACCGACGAACCCGCCCCGTAAATCAATACAAGACCCTATCAATTCGTACCCGACCCTTTTTGTCCGAAGGACAACCGGCCCGGTTCGTGCCTCAGCATGA
>CAXTBP010000286.1:0-5633 GCA_964241985.1 uncultured Armatimonadaceae bacterium
GTTGACATGGAACCGAGGTACACACCACTTGGACGTAGAGATTGGCGAAGATGGTATTCTGGATTTTTTCTACCTAAACCGTGCAACGAACGCGGCATGGGATGAAGAAGTTGCAGCGAGTTTTCCTCTTCCCGCGAAAGTCTTGGCGCATTTCAACTATTTCCGCGTCGTTGAGTGACAATGACGCCGCACGAGCACATTCTTCAACGAGGCGCGCAGGACGAACCGCTTCCCAACGAGGCGGTTGTTCTGCGTGCCCAAAAACCTCCACTCAATTATGAAGAAGGAGAACCACTTTCTCGTGAAGCGTTCAACTTTTCTTTGTCCACCTCGGACAAATTGTTGCCCGTTCCCAAATTGTCGGTATACGTACTTGGCCTAACGACCGAGGCGCAGGCGTGCGCGCTTGTCGGCAACGGAACGACGCACAGACTTATTGCCCGCGTAAGCGTTGCTGCTGTGCGTGAAATAATCGTAGAAGGGAATAGGCTTGACGTTATTTGGGACGCCGCCTTTTTCGCTGATGGAACACCGGATACACGCCCCGGAGCAAACGGGCACGCAGGAATCGTTGGCTTAGGGCGTCCGAAGGACAGGCCCGATCTGAAAATTGTTTATAAAACGCTTCAGACACGACTAACAGACACTGTGGGGCAAAACTACACGGTTGTACCTGCTGATTAGTTCCTATGAACTTTTTTGCCCACGAAACCGCCGCCCAGCGGTACGCCAAAAGCCGCCCGTATTTTCATCCGCTCGTGATGAAGAAAATCAAGGCGTATCTTGCGCTTGACGCGCCCGTCGCGTCGGCCCTTGATGTCGGCTGCGGCACGGGACAATCCACGGTCGCGCTCAAAATGTTGGCGCGTTCGGTTGTCGGTGTGGACGCTTCGGCTTCCATGATCGAGGCCGCGCCGGTTATGCCCGGCGTTTCGTATGTTGTCGCACCTGCCGAAACCATTCCACTCCCCGACGCCACCTTTGACTTGGCGACGGTTTCGCTCGCGTTCCACTGGTTTGACCGCGCCGCGTTTTTATGCGAAGCGCACCGATTGCTCAAACCGAACGGGCATCTTGCGATTTACAACAATGGCTTTTACGGAACGATGCGCGAAAATCCAGTCTTTGCCCTGTGGAACGAGCAGGTTTACTTAGCGCGTTACCCGTCGCCGCCCCGCCATCACGCGCCGCTCACCGACGAAGACGCCGCAACCTACAGCTTCCGCTTTTTGCACCGCGAACGCTACGAAAACGATGTGTCCTTCACGCCCGCAACGCTCGCCGCGTATTTAACGACGCAAAGCAACGTCATCGCGCACGTCGAGCAGGGAACCGAAACCATCGAAGCCGTTTACGCATGGCTGATAAACGAAGTGACGCCGTTTTTCAAAGCTCCCGAAGGCACTTTCCAATTCGGCGGCTCGTTTTGGCTTTTGGCGCGTGACTTGGGTTAGTGCGTTTGAGGCGAAAAAAGCAGCGCGATTATTCGGTCGGCGCTTCGTTTTGCATGGGTTCGTCCGAGACAAGCGCGCCGGGCGACAGTTTTGCAAAGCGCGGAGGGCGCGTGGTGACTTGCCACGCTTTGTAGAGCAGCACCGAAGTAGGCTCATTTTGGGCTGGGGCGGACACGATGCCGAGTTCCGCCCACAGCGTTTGTCGCGCCGATACAAGTTGCCCGGTTTGCGGAACCGCGTCCTCGCCGGTTCCCACGTCAACGGTTGTCGAGGCGACGCCTATGCTGGTTGCGCGAGGCGCGGAGGCGCGGAAATACGTTTCGTCGCGCTGGACGAAAAACTCCGCCATTTCGCCGACGCTTTTGAACGGAAACGCAAGCGGAGCGGTTTCGCCCTCTTGATGGGCGCGAACTTCCAAATTGACCTGCCCTAAATCGCCGACGGCCCGGAGCGAGTACGATTCATACGCGCCCGCGCGGGCTGGGTTGCCGTTAATGTAGACCCAGAAGCGGGCGAAGTCGGCGTCGCGGGACAGGGCGCGCTGTGGGATATGGGCTTCGCCCGTGCTTAAATAGGTGCGGAGCGCAAACGCGCCCTTTTTGCCGCCGACGCGCGTTAAAACGCGGTGCGAAATCTGGTGATAGGACTGCCCCAAATCCGACGGCAACAGCGACCAGCGGGCCGCGTCGTGGTACGCGCACACGGTTTGCACGAAGGCCAGCATTTCGCCGGTTTCGCTTGGCAATCGGTCGAGGTTTAGGCCGGGCGGTACGTGCGGTTTGACCAGATCTTCGGGCACGGCGTAGGTGACAACAAGCACGTCGCGCAGTGTGGCGACGCTCGCATTCGGGCCGGGCTTCAGCTTTTTGACAACCGTTTCCGGCGGCGCATCGGGCAGGGCGAGCGTCATGGGCGGGTTATTTCCTTGACCGAGACCGTTTTTGCGGTGGCGTGGGCTTTCTTCTTATTTTTCGCCAACACCGCCATACAGTTTTGGCGAACGATGGTATACGATACAAAAGGGTCAACCCGTGCGCCCCGCACCGGTTCGCCCTGCGCGGCGGCGATACCTCCACGGTTCGCATCCGCGCCCTGCAAAAACGACTTGTCCACGGGCGGCGGCGCGGGTTCCGGCCCGCCGTCAAACGACGACGCAAGCGGAGCGGCAGGCCCGATCCCGCCAACCGTCACAGTCATCATTTCTCCCTGCTCGTGCGCCTTCGGCGGTTCGGGCGTTGCGGGAGCCATCGGGAGCGCGATCTTACCCATCACGGTGGGCGCGACGGGGGCTACAGGCGTGGCGGGACTTGCAGGCGACGCGGGTGCGGGTCCCCAAACAGGCGGCGCGGGCGGGTCAATCGCATTGAGAACCCATTGCACCAAGCGCGGCTGCTCGTCGCGGGTCTTTCCCATCAAACTCATGCCGAACAACGCCCCCACAGCCGCAAACGCGACCGACGTGCGCCGCGCCATGCGCTGCCGCACCGCCCGCGCCCCGACCGGGCAATCGGCGGTGAGCATCGTGCCGTCGCTGCGGCGGTAAAACCGAACGCACACGCGCTCGGCGTTTTTGCCCTCGGCCCGCGCGACTAACTGCGCGGCCTCGGCTGCCGTCATCGCCGACAAGTTGTACACTTTATGGGCGCATTTTTCGCACGAGCGGACGCGCTCGCCGCCCGGCATCGCGTCCCACGACATCGTGCAGGGCGCAGCAACCCGTACTCGGTCAAGCACATCGGCGGCAGGCGGCGCGTAAGCGGGCGTTCCGGTTCGGGGTTCGATTGGGGCGGGAGGCAGATTCGACGAGGACATGGGCGTTTTTCTCCGCGAGTTCGTAGCGTTGTTATACCCGATAAGAGGCGCAAAAACCGCGCGGCCTTCAATGCGATTGTAAAGCACATGGGTTAAAACCCACGTCTAAGGGCGCAGACGCCAGTTGTCCTCACGGACAATGATTTGTGCAAATGTATCAGGTCGTGCCGTAACCCAAAGGTCATTGGTTTTCCGGTATGGCCGCCGTTTGTAATTGTCAGTGAGGACAACTGGCGTCTGCGCCCTTAGACGTGGGTTTTAACCCATGTGCTTTATTAAATCGGGAACCACTGCATATATGCAGCGTCTTCAAACACTGCGAGGCCGGTTGCTATCCGTCGGTATAAATTGAGTGGCCCGCTTATTATTTTACTGTGGAAGGACAAATGCGATGCGGCTTTTTCTGGTTCCCGGCTTGCTTGCCGCCCTTTCGGCGGGCGTTGCGCTGCAAACGGCGCGTCCGGGATTTTGCGATGAACCGGGGCGTAATTTAATCGCCAACGGCACATTGGACGTGCCCGAAAGCGGAGGGCAGCCATCCGGCTTTCAAACGGTCGGGGCCGTGCGTTACGGGTATTTGGGCCACGCCCGCGCCGACATCAGCAGCCGGGGCTACTGGCTGCAAAGCAGCGAGCCGTCCGGCGAACTGTCGTGCAAAGTGGGCGGATTGAACGCGCAGGTGGGCAAATGGTTTCGCTTCACGTTTCGCGGTTTGCCGCAGTCCAATTTCGCCGTGACCGGAAATGACCTGTACATCAAGGTCGCGTTTTTCGGCAAAAACAGAACCGTTTCCTACGACGCCAAAGAAAAGAAGGTCTACGAGCAAATCGTAACCGCGCGGCGCGATTTAAGCGTCAACGGCAACCGGCGCATGAACGGGGCCGCGACGTGGCACACCTACCAACTCGATTTTATGCTGCCATTTCCGCAGGTCGATGAAGTGAAACTTTCCGTCGGATTTGGGCACGGCGCGGCCAAAGCGGCAACCGATTCCGCCTTTATGATCGACGATTTGCAACTCCTTCGCATCGCCGAACCGCCCGGTCTTGCTAACACACTTCCCCCGCAGCCCGGCGCGATAACGCCCACGGGCGAGCTTTTGCCGCTGGGTGGGCGCTGGTTCTACATGGCGAAACCCGGCGAAAAAACCGCGCCCAAAACGTTCACGACCGCGAACGTGGATCAGCTTCTTTACCGCGACGCCGTCCTTTCCGCACCGTTTGCGGGCAATACGTCGGCGTGGCTGCGGATCGGCAATATGGACGCAAACGGAAGCGTCGTACAAAAAGACCAGTTTATTGGCGAGCAGGTGCGCGTCGTGTTCAACGGCGACGTGATGGAAATTACGACCCACGGCGTTCCCAATCATCCCACGGGCCGGTTCCCCGAACAAGGCTTCGGCAATCCGTCCTATATTCAAGACCGGCTGGCAACCTACTATTTGCCGATTAATCCGCAGGAGCGCAAGGGGCATACAACGACCAACCGTACGAACTCAAACGGCGCGCTGCACATGGGGCCGATTGGCGTCGCCATCAACGGCGTCGTGTTTTTCAATCCGTTCGATGCCGGAAGCGAGGACGCGACCAATTTAATGGACAAATGCTGCGGGCATCCCAATCCCGACAACCAGTACCATTACCACAAGTACCCGATCTGTATAAACTCGCCGTGGGCCGACGAAGGCAAAGCGCACTCGTCGCTTCTGGGCTGGGCGTTCGACGGCTATCCCTTGTACGGCCCCTACGAATCCGAAGGCGTCATGGCGAAAGACGTGACCGGCGAAAAAGCCTTGAACGCCTTCAATATGCACTTCGACGAAACGCGCGGCTGGCACTACCACGTCACGCCCGGCAAGTTCCCCTATCTCATTGGCGGTTTTTGGGGAGCCGAAGACGCACGCAACCAGCCGCCCCATCGCAACGGCCCGCCCGGTGGCGGCCCGCCACAAAACGGGCAGGGCGGATTTGGGCCGCCCCCCGAAGGATTCGGCCCTCCCCCGGGAGGCGGTGGCTTCCCGCCGCCGTTTCCCGACCAAAAATAAGTCCGCGTATCAAAATGCCTTGCTGTATCCTCCGCACTCTGTTACAATCCGCTGACCGCGTCGCTTTCATCTGTTAAGCGACGCGGTTGTTTTTCATGGAGGAAAACAATGGACATCAAGCGGCGGGCAATCGCCGAATTTATCGGGACGTTTTGGCTGGTTTTCGGCGGCTGCGGAAGCGCCGTGCTCGCCGCTGCGTTTCCCAAAGAAGGCTTGGGGAACTTGGGCATCGGGTTTGTGGGCGTGTCGCTTGCGTTTGGCCTTACCGTACTGACGATGGCCTATGCCATCGGGCACATTTCCGGCTGCCACTTGAACCCCGC
>CAXTBP010000287.1:0-5574 GCA_964241985.1 uncultured Armatimonadaceae bacterium
CTCCGCTTCGAGGACGGTAATGGCTGCTGCCGCGCCGCGTGTGTGGCGTAAACCGGCGTGCATCGTTTCCAGTGCGCGGGCGGGCGAAGCCAATCGCGTTTGCTCGCTGTGAAACAAGCGTGCGGCTTCCGTGGATGCCTCGCTTGCGCCTGCCCCATGTCCCAAACCATCTGCAATGAGAAACCAAGCCATGCCGTTGCTGCGTGTTTCAATCGACCAGGCATCGCCGCACACGGTTTCGCCGGGATAGGGCAGCGAAATCACCCCCCAATCGAAGGGGGTGGAAGCAGGTTTGTTAGAAGCGACCATGGCGATACGGGAAAAAAGCGCGGTTCCTTTATCAGGGGCCGAAAAAATATCAAACACCGAGGAACTGCGAAGGATTGCGCCCAAACCCTGCCCCGCCGTGCCCGCCGTCGAATGCCCGTCGCGTAGCGCGCTGGCGATATTTCGGATTCCCGGCCCGGTGTCAAGAGCAAACACATCCATCCAGCGCCATTGCGTCTCGGCGTCGCCCAGTGCAACCGGTTGAAGGACGATACGCCCGCCGCCCGCGTGCCGCACCAAATTATTTCCCGCCTCGGTCACAACAAGCGCGAGTTGACCGCGCTCCACCTCCGTCATTCCGAGTTCAAGGCCCAGCGCGGCGGCGGCGCGACGCGCTTCGCCTACTTGACTGGAATCTTCGACCGCTACTGCAAGGGCGGTATTGTTTGCCATAAGGAAGGTTCCGGTTCGCTTCTTTCCAGCTATTTCCAGCGCGTCACGACCACGCGGGTTCCTTTTCCCGGCTGTGAATCAATCTCAAACTCGTTGACCAAACGCTTTGCTCCGCTCAACCCCAAGCCCATGCCGCTGCCGGTTGTGTAGCCATCGGTCAAAGCAAGCGCAATATCGGCAATTCCCGGCCCGCTGTCCGTGAATGTCAAGCGCAAACCCTTTCGCGCTTCCGCTTCCAAAACTTCCATGCGTACCGTTCCACCGCCGCCATATTCCAGTGTGTTGCGGGCAAGCTCGCTTGCGGCGGTGACCATTTTGGTTTGATCAACCAAAGAAAAGCCGAGCGTGACCACGTGCGACCGCACCGCCTGCCGCACCATCACGATGTCGTTTTGGTTTTGTACGGGAATTTCGGCGTCGGGAGCGGAAGCGGCACTACTCGTCGGATGCGGCATCCGGTGCGTCCTTCCCCGCGCTGTCGGAGTCTTCCTCAAAAGCGTCGCCACCGCGAGTGCTACGCAGGATTTCCATTCCCCGTTCGACATTGAGGGCAGTACGGATGCCAGGAAGTGTCAGCCCCAGTTCGACAAGAGTAATGGCAACGGCGGGCTGCATTCCCACAACTACGGTTTCGGCATCCAAAACAAGCGCCATGGCAGAAATGTTGGCAAACATCCGCCCGATAAACGAGTCCACGATGTCAAGCGACGAAATATCGATCAAAACACCTTTGGCCCCGGTTTGACTGATTTTGTTGGTCAAATCGTCCTGTAATTGCAGCGCGAGTCGGTCGTGCATATCTACCTGAATTGTGACCAAAAGGAAGCCACCCATTTTTAGGATTGGTATTCGTTCCACGATTTAATCTCGCTTAAGCCCGCGTTGCCGTCAAGGCGACGGGAACGCGGTTGCCGCGCCCGATGGTTTTGCCGGTTTTTTGCAGCGCCAGTACAAATGCGTCGGCGAGCGTCGCTTTTGTCGTCACCTGACTCAAATCGACACCAAGATGCACGATGGTTTGCGCGATCTGCGGGCGAATACCGCTGATAAAACATTCCGCCCCCATCAAACGGGCGGCGGCAACGGTTTTGAGCAAATGTTGAGACACTAACGTGTCCACGGTTGGTACGCCGGTGATGTCGATAATGGCTATCCGGGATTCGGTATCAACAATGGCTTGGAGAAGCGATTCCATTACCACCTGCGTCCGGGCCGAATCGAGCGTACCGATAAGCGGCAAGGCAAGAATGCCATCCCACAATTTAACGACCGGCGTGGACAACTCCAGCATTTCCTCCTGCTGCCGGGCAATCACTTCTTCCCGGCTTTTTTGATACACTTCTATGGTGTGGAGCGCCAGCGAATCCAAAACAGTGGTCACCTGCCAAATCGCGTTAATAACCATCTCATTTTGATTCGACAACTCCTGCCGCAAAAAGGTAAAAAGCGGAAGCTTGAGCGAAAAAACAAAGAACGCTGTTTCGGAGGGGCTGAAGCCTAATTTGGCCCGTGACCGCGACAAACCCGCGAGCATTTCGCGGGTTGGTTGCCATACTTTGCCGTAGGTTTCCGTGACTTCGGTATCGCTTTTGGCGGATTGAATTGCTTGGCCTACCAACCGCAAAAACTCCGCCGACTGATCGCGCAACTGGTCATCTTTGAGCAAGTCGGCACGGCGCGTGTCGGCGCGGCTTTGTTCACCCAGCCAATTTTCTAAAATTTGCGTTTCAAAGCGGGTGAGTACGTCGGAAACGCTGTTCATTGTATTTGCCATAATCGTCCTGTGGGGATTTGAAACGGGCAGAACGCAGAAGGTTTTTTCCTGCGCCGCCCGCTGCGGTCACTACTGTTGTACCTTGTTCACCGCGTTATTGGCGTTCTCGGTACACCGGGCCGCCAAAATGCAAATGTCGTCATGCTGATGTTTTTCGGCAAATTGAAGCGCGGCGCGGGCAATCCCGTCCACCACCTCCTGAAGAGAACCATTGGCAGCGGCGTGCGCCGCCTCCGCCATTCCATCCATTCCAAAAAATGCCACACTACGTCTGGGCGGGTGGGCCTTTCTGGGCGGATGGGCCTCGGTTACACCATCGGTCGCTAAAAGCAATACGTCGTTCGTGCCCAGTCGAACCTCCGCGACGTTGTACATAGACTCGGCATCCATTGCCAGAAGCGGCCCGCAGGCGTCAAATACTTCTTCCGATGCTCCGCTTCCAAAGCGTACAACAAGCGGCGGTTCCGCGCCCGCTGCCGCGCAGTGCGCACTACCACGTTTCGTATCAAGGACGACCACCGCAAGCGAAACAAACCTTTCAAAGTCGGCAACGCCGTTTAGCTTTGCGGGTTCGTCACGACGGTCAAGGCGGCGCATTGCGCAGAGGTGACGGTTCAAGTGGAGCAGCGCCTGATCCGGCTGAGGAAACTGGCGCAGCAAGGCACGCAGGGAAAACTTTATCTCGGCAGTATAGGCGGCAGCAGCAAGTCCTTTACCCGTAACATCGCCCACCACAAGCGCAACGCATTGGTCATCGAGGGAAAATACGTCGGAAAAATCCCCGCCAACCATTGCCTCGGACAGCGCGGGTTCATAAACCCCGGCGACCTCCAAACCCGGAAACGTCGCGGTGTTTGTTGGCGTGAGCAGCAGCGAGCGCTGGAGCGTTTCGGCGATGCGTTCATTTTTCGATGCCGCTTCTTCGCGCATTTGGTCAGCGGTAACCCGGTCGGTAATATCCGAAAAAATACACACCGTATCGGTTGTTTCTTCATCCTTTTTGGCAGGCAGCGCATCGACATTGAGGCGCACCCAGCGGCTGCTGAGGGTGGGCGCTTCCGCCGCGCCGCAGTGTTCCAAAACGTTTTTTATGTCGGGTAGGTTATCGAGGCCTAAAGCGGCTAAAGCCTGTGAAAACGCCATACCCGGCAAGGTATCCGACATTCGATAGAGTAACGCCCCGGCAGCCACGTTGCCGCGCCGGATGATTCCTGCAGGATCGACCAGAAAAACCGCGTCGGAAATCGCATCAAAGGTGGTGCTCCAAACCGTTGCGGCGTGGCGGGCCGCCGCTTCGGCGCGGTGCAAACGGAGCAGGGCGCGCACCGTCGCCACCAGTACCGCCGATTCCACAGGCACGGCGAGGTAGGCATCCGCCCCTTCTTCCAAACCGCGTGCCAAATCTGGCCCGCTTGTGTTGTGCGCGGAAAGGTGCAGAACAAGAACGTGCGCGGTTTCCGGGTTACTTTTAATTCGGCGGCATAACTCGAAGCCGTTTATGTCCGGCAATTTCACATCCAGAACGGCGACACAGATTTTTTGAGCCGCTAAGCGTAAGCCCTCGGCTCCCGTTTCCGCCTCCGTAACCGAAAAGCCCGCTTGCTCTAAGGTTCGTGTGATGGTGTAGCGTTTAACCGGGTTGTCATCAACAACCAGTATTTTTTCGTCGTCGTTTGGCGGCACGGGGTGGGGCGTCGTCCTTTTGTGACTCGTAGCGGCAGTCCGCTTTCATTATAAGGCATACCGACACCCGAAGAGGATCGTTTACCCAATCCCTTGTGCGACAGTGCACGTTTTCCTCAAAGAAAGCCTGAGCATCTGTCGAGAATTGGGAGATCGCCAAAGCCTCGCCTTTGCCCTGAGCCACCTCGGGTCGGCGGCGCGCACTGGGAAACTATGGCTCGGCCAGAAAATTTTTGAAGAAAGCTGGAGCATCCGCAGGCCGACGTGCAGCGCTCGCCGGATAGCCATCTTTTCCCCTGCGCCTGCCCGCGACTCCGAACGTCCATCTGTGTCTCAAAGACGAATCCACGCACCTGACAGTAACAGCACAGCCTTTGGAGCATGGCATCGGTTCGCAAAGGAAGCGCAAAGCCGGAAAACGAAGTGAACCGAACGCACAGTTTTCACGTCTTTGATAATTACCACACTGCGCTGCGGTTTTGCGGAAAAACGGGATGTTTTTCGTGGAACGAACAGGAGTTGTATCGCCTATGCCGCCGACTGATCCCTCTACCGCCTCCCTTCCCGTCGGTTTACTTCGTCCCAAATTGGCAAGAACGCCGGACGCGGAGGGCAAAATTCTGACGACGGCTTTTTTCGGCGCGCTTGGTATCAATTTGGCAGGCGTCGCGCTCCTCGGTTATGCCCAATTTCTCACGCCCCCGCTTCTTCCCGCCAAGCCGGAAGCAAAACGGCCGCCGTTGTCCGTCGGCATCTATCGGGTTCCGCGCCCGGCGGCTCCCCTATTGACCCTGCCCGCTCAAACGGGAATTCATCCCGGCAATGGTCGGGCGGCGTTTGCGAACGGAACCAAAGCGACGGAAAACGAGGACGCTCGGCAAACGGGAACCACCCCGCTCTCAACAAGCACGGCTGTGCCTACCGCCGAAATGGGAACGGTGAAATTGCCTCTTGCGGGTAGCGCGCCCCGCAAAAAATCGCTGCCCGCACAGACCGCCGCTGCCGCCGCGACAGGAGCGAAAAGCGACGCCCCAAGCGCAAATGCCCGTGTGGGCAAAGAAAAAAACAATGGCGCGCGCACTGCGCTGGTGGGCAACGTCGCCGCACCCGTCGCCAAAGCTGAAAAAAACGGAAACGCGCCCAATGCCGTTAATACTTCTGCCGCCGCCTCCGAAGCGCACAAAACCGCCGACGGCAATCCGACGGGTCGGGGCGGGCAAATAGCGGGGCCGCGCCCCGCTGCTACAACCGGCAGGATGACAGCGGAAGCAAAAGGGAGCGGCAAACCCTCCGACAAGGCGGTGGCGATGGCCCTGCCGAGCGATATGCCGGGTTCACAAACGGATACGGAACTGGGATCGGCGGCCCGTGCTGGCGACACCGGGGAAGCCGCGCCC
>CAXTBP010000288.1:0-5572 GCA_964241985.1 uncultured Armatimonadaceae bacterium
ACAGCACTTTGCGGTCAAGCACCACGCCCGATGTGTTCAAGGCGTTGATGAAGGCGGAATACGTCGTGCCACCGTTGCGGCAGGCCGCGCTGATGCGCGTGATCCACAGGCGGCGGAAGTCGCGCTTTTTGTTGCGGCGGTCGCGGTAGGCGTAGTTGCCGCTCTTGCGAACCGCTTCTTTAGCGGACTGGAAAACATTGCTTTTCTGTCCGAAATAACCGGAGGCTTCTCCGATAATTTTTTTGTGGCGTTTATGCGTCATAACGCCGCGTTTAACTCTGGGCATTTTTTCTCCTTCGGGCGCGTGTCACCGCTTAAGATTTTGCGCGGTCACGCCGTTTCTCCCGAACACCGGCCCGCGCCTGCTCAAAAGAAAAAAGAACAGGGGGGCGGTAAGTACAAACGGTTGATAATAACTTAGAAGTTGGAGCCGGTGGGCAGTTGGCGGCTGAGAACTTTGTTTTTCCCAGCGTCCATCACTTCTTCGGCGTACAAGCGGCGCTTGCGGCCCGGGCTTTTGGAAACCATCGAGTGCGCGCGTCCCGTGTGCCGGTGCATCAGTTTGCCGGTCGAGGTTTCGTGAAACCGCTTGACGGCGCTTTTGCGGGTTTTGATTTTAGGCATAGCGTTTTAGTCCTTTCGTTTTTCTTATTCAATCAAAAATTGTAAAAAGCGGGGGGCGGTTTACTCGTCGCCACTTTCCTCAAAACTGTCCACTTTTTTCGCGCCTGCAGGCGGCGAAAAATGGAACAGCGCATCCTGCGGCGTGGGCGCGGGCGTCATCGCTTCCATGACCTTGACGAGTTGGGTCAGCGTCATGAACTCCGCCCCGTCTTTGCCGCTCAGTTGCAACTGCAAACCGCGCAGCCGTTTGTCCAAACCGACAAACACGCGAAAGCGTCCTTTGGCTTCGGCCTTGTCTTGTTTGGTGGAAACGCCACTGATAGTCAGGATACGGCATGGAACGCCGCGAAACAAGGCCTGATCCACCTTATAGGTGGCGGCGTCGGTTGCGGGAGAACTGGTATTTTTGAAACCGTTCGCCGCTTCAGACGCGAGCAGGCCCGCTATATCGAACGAAGCGCCCATCACTTCATCGGCCATTTTAGGTTTTGCCGTAGCAAAAGGCTGTTCCGTGTATTGGTCTTCGTCCGGTTTATATATCCACAGCGTTTGACCGTCGCAAACGAACTTAGTTTTTTCTGCGTGCGATTGCTCGCCCTGCTTGGCGGTGAGTTCCGCGTCCGATACAAACGCGCTTCCGTAGTTGCCGCGCATCTCGGTACGGCCCGAAATACTGCCGTTAAAACCTTCCTGCTTAATTTCCGCCGTCGTTTCCGCGATAACGTGAAACACGCTTTTTCCGTCGCCGAGCGTTTGGAGCAGATTGCCGAACAGTTCGCCGTCGTCTTTGCCGATGGATTTAATCAGCGCCGTTTTGATGCTGTTGTCAGTTTTATCCGCTTTTTTGCCGCCTGCGGCCTGCGCGCTGGCTGCCGCCGCGCGCGCCACCCCGCTTTGCGCCCACGAAGCAGACGGCAAAGCGACGCAAAAAAGCGATGCCGCCAGCGCAGCGGAAACGGATGCAAAAGCAGGGCGACAGCGAGCGCGGCGGCAATTCAGCATGATTGGTTTTCTACGAACTACGCCGCTTGTGCGGGCGTCGTTTCCGCCGGTGCAGCGGGGGGGGCAGGAGCCGGTTCCACAGCCGCAGCGGGCTGAACGAACGTTGCGGGCGCGGCGACCGCTTCGCTAACCGGAACCGAAAGCGTGGGCGCGCTTGCGCCGTTCGTCGGCACAGTCGGTTTCGCGGCGGGCTTGGGCGCGGCGGGTTTCTTCGCCGCCGATGCGGCAGATGGAGCGCCTTCACGTTGCGGGGCCAAAATGAGTATCATTTGGCGGCCTTCCATCAAGGCGGGCCGTTCCACCACGCCGACAGCGGCTTCGGTGACGGCGGCGATGATTTTGTCCAGCGCGGCGCGGGCAAATTCTGGGTGGCTCATTTCGCGCGAACGGAAGCGAACCGTGACCTTGACTTTATCGCCGTCGGCCAAAAACTTGACGACGTTTTTAATCTTGAAGTCCAAATCGTGGTCGTCGGTTCCGGGGCGGAGCGTCATGCCCTTCATTTCGGACTGTCGCTGCTTTTTGGCCGTTTCGCGGTCGCGCTTGCCCTGCTCGTACTTATACTTGCCGTAGTCCATAATGCGGCAGACGGGCGGCTGTGCGGTCGGGGCAACCTCGATTAGGTCGAGGCCGCGTCCACGCGCGATGTCGAGGGCTTCACGCGGGGCCATAACGCCCAGCTGTTCGCCATCCTCATCGACGACGCGCACTTCGCGCACGCGAATTCGTTCATTGATACGCAGTCCGGTATCCCGATTCCGGTCAAAACCACGCGGGTCACGATTATTAATACTTGGCCTCCTGCCGGTTTTTCGTTCCGGCACGCGCCGTCGCTTCAAAAATTGGCCCCACCGTTGGGGCAAGCGGCGACACGATAAAAAAGCGTCCGTTTGGACGCTTCCAAAATGACAACATTTTCATTTTATCGGCACGGGGAAGGGGTGTCAAGGCACTTTTCCCCGTGCCAAAACCTATGCCGCGACTTCGCCGAACTGTGCGTCGTGGAGCCGACGGTAAATACCGTTTCGCTGCAAGAGTTCGTCGTGTTTGCCCTGCTCGGAAATGCCGCTTTCGTCCACGACGACGATGCGGTCGGCGTTTTGGATGGTCGCCAATCGGTGCGCGATAACAAGGGTGGTGCGGCCTTGGGCGAGTTCGGTCAGCGACGCTTGAATGGCGCGCTCGGTTTCCGTATCGAGGGCCGACGTTGCCTCATCCAAAATGAGAATGGGCGGGTTTTTCAAAAACATACGGGCAATCGCCATACGCTGTTTTTGACCGCCGGACAATTTGACGCCGCGCTCACCGGTCACGGTGTCCAAACCGTCGGGCAAACCCTGAATCATGGCTTCCAAACGGGCGCGTCGGGCTGCTTCCCAAATTTCTTCATCGGTCGCGTCAAGGCGTCCATAGGCGATATTTTCGCGGATGGTTCCGGCGAACAAAAACACGTCCTGCTGCACAATGCCGATGTTTTGGCGCAGGGAGCGGAGCGTCATGGACTGGATGCTTTGACCGTCAATCGTAATTTTGCCGCCGTCCAACTCGTAGAAGCGGGGTAAAAGCGAGCAAAGCGTCGTTTTGCCCGCGCCCGACGGGCCGACGAAGGCAACCGTTTCGCCCGCGTTGATGGTCAAGTCGATGTTTTGTAGGACTTTTTTGTGTTCGTCGTAGCCGAAGGTCACGTTGTCGAAGCGAATATCGCCGTGCAAATGGCCCGCGTCGGTAGCTTTCGGGGCGTCTTTGATGTCCGGGTCGGTGTGGAGAAGTTCCGTGTAGCGTTTGAAGCCCGCGTAGCCTTTGGGGTAAGTTTCCAAAACGGCATTGATTTTTTCGACCGGGCGGAAAAACACGTTGACTAAAAGCAAAAAGCCCATGAACCCGCCGATTGTGAGTTGCTTGTGCAAAACGAACCATGTTCCGGCAATCATCACGAACAGCGTCACAATCCGCATCGTCATGTAGGAAAGCGACATACTTTTGCTCATCAAAAGGTAGGCGTTGAGTTTGAGTTTACGGTATTCGTCGTTGTCGCGGGCGAACAATCCGCGCTCGTGGTTTTCGTTGGCGAACGCCTGAACGACGCGGATACCGCCCACGTTTTCCTCGATGCGGGCATTAAACGCGCCGACCTGCCCGAACAAACTCCGCCATGTCCGCGTCATTGCGGCCCCGTAGCGCGTCGAAATCCACGTCATCGGCGGCACGACAAGGCCGGTGAGTAGCGCGAGTTGCGGGTTCAACTGGAACATCAAGCCGAACGCGCCCAAAAACGTCATCACGGCGATAAAAGCGTCTTCCGGGCCGTGGTGAGCGACCTCGCCGACTTCCTCTAAATCTTTGGTGATGCGCGCGACCAAGTGCCCGGTTTTCGTGTTGTCATAGAACCGGAACGAGAGTTTTTGCAGATGGTCGAAAATGCGCCGCCGCATTTCGGTTTCGATGGAAATTCCTAAAACGTGGCCCCAATAATTGACCACGTACTGCAAGCCCGTGTTGACCAAATAGATACCGAGCAGCGCTGCCGCCGACCCTAAAATCAAGCCCCAATTCGACGAGGGCAGCAGTTGATCCACGAAATAGCGCACGGCGAGCGGAAACGCGAGTTCGAGCAAACCGGACACGACCGCGCAGCCGAAATCTATCATAAACAATTTGCGGTGCGGCTGATAATACGCGGCGAACTGTTTCAAAAGAACCGACGTGGTCGGCTCGGCGTTGGGGGCGGAAAAAGGAGCGGGGTCGCCAGAGTGCGGGATTGTGTGATTTTTGGCGACGGGGCGCGGCGCGGTTTGGATTACGGACATACTTTTCCGTTATACCCGATTGCGCTTTTTGAGTTCCTTTTGTTTTTCAAACGAAAACGCCGCTTTTACGAAAAGCGGCGTTTTCATCATTCAGTCTGCGTTACTGGGAATCAAGTGCGGAATCGATTCGGGCGTTTTTCCTGTTTGCTGCAAAAACACCTGCTTTATGCGCGGGCGCAGTGCTTCCGGCCCGTTTCGGTATATTTCAAGCAAGGCCCCCCGCGCTTCTCCCGCCTCGTAAGTTGGAACTTCGGCAATCGATACGAAAGTGCGACGCGACAAGGCGATAAGAAGTTTAACGCTTGTTGCGGTCGCGTTGGTCGCCAGTTGGTCTATCATTTCTTTAGTGACGCTTGGCTCGCGTGCGGAATTTTTGATCACGCTTTCCCAATATGGAAAAGCAACATCTTCCGGCATACGAAACAGTGCTTTAACCGCTTCTTGTCGCGCTGAAGCATCCTGACCATCCGTTTTCAACGCCGCCACGCGGAGATTTTTGGCTACGGTTTTCAGTAAAGCATCATCTCGCTTTGTTATAGCCAGCGGCATAGAAACGGAATTGGTGAATGCAGTGTCTTTGTATTGGCCTTGGTGGTGATAAAGAAATTGCAAATCCGCTTGGAGCGTGTATTTGCCCTCGGTTTTAATGCCTGAGCCAACATTTGCATACAGCGTTCCGCTAACAACAGCACCGGGAGATAAGGATATGAGGACGCGAACCCCAGATGGGTTTGGAGTGGGAAAGGGCCGATTGTCCTGATCGACGATTTGACCCTGTTGGCTTTTTATTCGGAAGCGGAAACTAATCCCTTCTTCATTCCTGTCTGAACAATATACTGTTTTGTTGTTTACGTTACGTAACTCGTACCGAATCGGTATAGGTTCGCCTTGCGAGAGTTTGGAGTGCGACGTGGTCATGGTTAGGACGAAAGGCGAACTATCTGCGCTCACCGGTTTCGCTCCATAGATTTCGGTCACAAAGCCAAGCAATAAAACCGTTACGAATACTGCTGCGAAGCGTTGCATGATTGGAGTCGTGTTTCCTTTTCAAATACTATACCGTCGCCCATGTGCGAACATCGTTGAGGGAGTGTCTAACATAAGCAGGGTATAATTTTGTATGTCTTTTTCCCTTGTTC
>CAXTBP010000289.1:0-5571 GCA_964241985.1 uncultured Armatimonadaceae bacterium
CGTTGCTTGCCCCAACGTCCTCACCAACACAAGCCACGTTCTCAACACCCCGTAGGTTACGGGTTTAGCGCCGCCCTTCGGCCCGTGTAATGAAAAACCGGCGGAAATCCTGAGCGCAGGGTTCCCACCGGTTTTTCCTTTTTCACCCTTTTGTTTCGTCAACCAGCAACCGAAATAAATAGTGAACCATCGGTAGCCGATGGGGCAGAAATCATTAACCCGTTTATTTTTCTTCATATCGAACACAGGAAGTTTCTCATGCCGCGAAAAAAATCTCTTCACCGCCGCCGCCGCGCCCGTCAGGCCTTCACCATTATTGAGGTGCTGATTGCCGTTTCCATTATCGGCATCTTGCTCAATATGGCGGCGCGGCCTATCCGCCTCGCTCGGTACAAAGCGCAGGCGCGTTCCTGCACCGCGAACCTGCGCCGCATCGCGTACGCAAAAAACACGTATATGATGGAAAAAAATGTGGGCGTGGGGGCTGCCGAATCCACGTTCACGGACGCATTGTTATATGGTACGAACGCTTATTTGAAAAAGAAGCCCACGTGCCCGAACAACGGAACCTATTCGGTGGGCGACGGTTCGAGCGATCCCTCCTGCAATTATGGCAGTGGTTTGCTCCATACCTTTACCGGTCAGGAAGTCTTTTCCGCAGCGGGCAGCGGCAAATACTAAAGCCGCTTGACGACAAAACCGGCTTCCCCCAGTTCTTTTTGAAACCGGAAGCCGGTTTTGCCTGATAATTTTTCCACACGATAGAAGAGAGCAAGATTGCTCTCTTCTATCCGTTCGCGTGCCGTGTTGACATAAACTGGTACATACGCTATACTTTGCCTACGCATCGCGTTCTTAACCTATTCTTAAGGTTAGGCACGCTTCCTGTTATTGCAAAGGATGCTTTGGTATGCCAGCTATGTTCTTGATAAATCGCTCGTCAATCGCTTTTGTTGCCGCGACCACGCTTTTGGGTGTTGCCTTGCTTAGCAGCGCGCCCGCCGCACAGGCTCAATCGTCTTACACGGAAACGTTTAACGGGGCGGTAAATGGAAGCGGCGAACCGTTGAACGCCGCAGGTAATCCAACATTCACCGACCAAAGCGGTACATGGACTGTCGCAAATCCGGGAGCGAGCGGTACGTACGGGTCTTCCGTTGCGGGTGCAAGTCAGTTCTACTTTTCTACGTTCAATGATAATGCTTTTGCAGGCGCTACAAGTTTAACTAACGCATCTATCTCGTTTGATTTGCGTAATGCAAGTGATTCGGGGGCAGTTCTGCGCTGGGATGCAGGCAAAAATGGTATTGTAGCCATCGTGCGCACACGAAATACGGGATCTGGCGCCAACAATGGCAGAGAATTGTTCTTCGCTCAGGTTAGCAACGGCACGGTCTTCGGTCAATACGGCACGGTTGCCCTTGCAACCTCCGGCGCGAATGCCGTTGTTTCGGGCGGAAATTACCGCGTCACGTTTTCTTCTGCACGGTCGGGTACTAATGATTTTTTCAGTGCCACGGTTTTTGATGCGACAGGCACTACTGCTTTGGCGACCGCATCCATCAATACCGCAGCAGAAAATATCACAGCCCCGACTTCCGGGACTGGTGGATTATATCAGTTCAACACGGTCGATGCCTTAGCGGGTGGCGTTGGGTCGCAGTTCGATAACGTGACGTTGCAGGAAACGCCGGAGCCGAGTACGATTCTTTTGGCTTTGCCCGCTTTGGGTGGGGTGGGTGGAGTTGCTTTGCGGCGTCGGCGACGCGCTCGCAGCAAATAGCGAAAACCAATCGTAAAAAAGGGCCGCGCGACGTTCGCGCGGCCCTTTTTTTGCGTTTAGCACGGCGGGTTGTGAGGCGATACGGTATGCCGGAAGGAAATCTAAGCCATCATGGAGCGAAAACTTGCGAGCGTGCAGCGCGTGCTGGACGTTTTGCCGATTGAAAACGCCGACGCCATCGAACTGGTCAAAATCAACGGGTGGCAGTGCGTCGTGAAGAAAAACGAGTTCCGCGCAGGCGATCTGGGCGTGTATTTTGAAATCGACGCCATCCCGCCCGATTCGGATACGTTCCAGTTTTTGTGGACGCCCAAGCCGAAAATGGACGAAAACGGGAATGTTTTGGCCGTTCCTGCTGAGGCTTTGGCGCTGCCGTCGAAGTTTCGTATACGGACGCTGCGTTTGCGTGGAACGCTGTCGCAGGGTTTGTTTTTGCCGTTGTCGGCGTTCCCGGAACTTGCCAGCATGGGCGACGGCGACGATGTGACCGGGATTTTGCACGTCGGCAAGTACGAGCCACCCGCGCCGACCGGCATGGGCGATTGGCGCGCGCCGTTCCCCGGTTTCGTGCCTAAAACCGACGAGATGCGCGTGCAGTCCGTGCCCGCCGTTTTGGACGAACTGCGCGGATTGCCGTATGTCGTGACCTTGAAATACGACGGAACCTCGGCGACCTATGCGATTGATCCGCGCACGAACGAGTTCCACGCTTGCGGACGCAACCAAAGCGTCCGGGACGGCACGAACGTGTACTGGAATATGGCGCGTAAGTACGACATCGAGGCCGCGCTCAGGGCGTCTCCGAACTTGGTCGTGCAGGGGGAAATCGTCGGGCCGGGTATTCAGAAAAACCCGTTGGGTTTGAAAGAGGTGTCCTTGTTCACGTTCAACGTGTACGATGTGGGGCAAGGCGCGTATTTGAGCCACGACGACGCGCGGGCGTTTTTAGCGCAGGCGAACGTGCCTGCGGTGGAAACCGTGGAGCGGGGTGCAGCGTTTAATCACACACAGGAATCGCTACTCGCGCTTGCGGAAGGCAAGTACGACGGGACGAAAAACGAGCGCGAAGGCATCGTGATTCGTCCGCAAACGGAGCGGAAGAGCGCGGTTTTGGGCGGCAGGCTGTCGTTCAAGGCGATTTCCAACCGGTACTTGCTCAAGGAAACGGACTGACGGTAACGGGCCATGTCTGTGCGTTGAAGCACGCGGGTTGGAAACCCACGTCTGGGTGACCGTTCGCGCTTAGGCGCGAAGGCCGGTTGTCCTTCGGACAAAGAAAAAACGCAGGGCTTCCGGTAATTTGGAAGTCTTGCGTTTGCGGCGCAATGGGCCAGTTTTTTGTAAGCAGTGTGGCTTTGTTGGTCTTCGGTAGGGGGACAAGAGTAGCCTGAAGGGGCATACCGGCGGGGCAAAAAGCGGCCTAAAGTAGGTTAATTCGGAACGCGGTTTGACGGCGTGACCGACTGCAAGACCAACCCAAAAGGAACTTTATTATGCCTACTTCCGCACCCGCCGTTTACGCCCTTATCAACGCAGGCAGCAATGTCAGCGTCAGCGCCAAAGATCATCCTGCGCCGGATTTATTGACGCTGGCCTCAGCGGCGGCGTACAAAAAGCGAAGTTTGGTTATCCGTGATGCCGATGCCGTCGCCAGTAACAAGATAGGACAAATCGCGTCCACCGGATTGCAGTACGTGACGTTTGAGTTTTGACGCTCTTGGCGAGCGCCCTTTCTGCCAACACCGGAGGAAGCAACCGCAACAACGACTATTCGGCGGTTTCTAAAACCAAGCGCATCCGAAGCCGCCGTTTCGTCCGAGGGCGGGTGCTGCGAATGGCGCGGATAACCTTGCCCGCAGCGACCCCGCTCAAGCCCAGCGCCGCCCCACCCGAAATCCATATCGAAGACAAGCGGGTTATCTCATCCAGCGATGGCGTGTAGTGATTGATACTGGCGGTGCTGAGCAGCAGGGACGCCACGCAAAGCAGTCCCATGAGCGCGCCGACAAGCGCACCGAACCGGTAACTTTTGCCCTTGCCGCCCAGATACAGCGCAAGCACAGACGGAACGAGGAGGTACAGCAAAACGGGGGTGAGGATGCTTTGCCGGTCGCCCAAATCGATACGCCCCAGTGTGTAGGGAAGCGCCATCAGGTACAAAGCCAGCGGAACGATCAGAAGGCGGCCCTGCTTTCGCGTCAAACGGAAGGCGAACGCCTCCACACGCATTGCGGCAAACTTTTGGCGGCTCTGTGGACTTTTTTGCTGTAGGATGGGGGCTGGCGTAGGGGCGTGTATTTGTGCCAAAGCGCGGCGGATGAACTGCGGTTCGACACCGACCTCGTGGCCCAGCGCCTCAATCTCGTCAGGGGTGAGAGTTTGACGGTGGTGGGTCTGCATTTGCTCGGCAAGCGCGATAATCTGCTTGACGGCGGCGGCATCATAGCGCGGCGCATCCGAAGCAACGTTCGATACAGACGGGGGCACGGGGGCGGTTTCCAGTGGCGTTTCCTGCACCGCGCTTGGGGGAAACGCCGAACGTGGCGCGGGCTGTTCTTCGTGTTCGTGCGTGTGCTGGAGCGGCATCGGGGCGGCCTTTCGGAAAGCAAAAACAAGCAGATAGCAAAAAAGCCACGCAATGCTCGCGCCCGACTTTCGGGGCGCTTCATTCGTGACTATGAATACAGTATATCACTTTTGGGCCGGGTCTGTCCACACGAGTAGATCCGAACCTCGCTGTACAAGATTTTAGTTTGCTGCGCTTTTGAATGACTTTCTGCATTCATATCACTTCTAGCACTTTTCTAATGCGAACTATGCGCGCAATTTTGTCTCTTAATTGTCGCTTGAAATAAAGATATGGAAGATTGAACGAATATAGATTCGTTTGCTTTTCGCCGCGCGTGTGCTATGAAAAAGCCAAAGGAGAACCACCGATGGCAAGCGAAACACGCAAGAAACGCATCGCGCTGGGGTTGTGCGCGAACTGCGGCGGGGCGCGGGCAGGCGATGGGCGCACCAAGCGGTGCTGCGGGGCGTGCGCGGAAAAACTGCGAAACGTGGCGCGAAACTGGCGGGCAGCCCATCCCGATGCGAGCGCCGCCCATCTTAGAAAACAGTATGCGGCCCGAAAAGCGGATGGGCTTTGCGCCCGGTGCGGCAAGAAGCGAACTGGGATATGCAAGACGGCGACCTTTTGCGAGCGGTGCGTACGATACCAGCGCGGTGTTGGGGAGGCGTATCAGCAGCGGGAACGGAACAAGCGGCGGGGCTATACGCCGGGCGATGGGCGCACGGCGAAAAAATATCCGATGGGCCGAGCGTCCACGGCAAAGCGCGAGGGCGGGGCGTGGTATTTTGTTTTGCCGCTTGATACGCCGTCGTATGACGCCATTCAGGTTATCCGCAAACGCTACCGCGACGCCGAGTACAAGGCCGGGCGCGAACCCTTAACCCACCAAAACAGCCGCTTGGTACGCGAAATCATTTTGCGCTACGAACCGTCCCGCGCAGGCGTTAATCCGCGCAAACACCGTTTGATTACCGATTGGAAACTGAATTTGAGTTTGGACGGGCGCACGCGGGCGATTGTCCAACGACACGCCGACCGCACGTTTGGCGGCAACTTGTCGGCGACGCTTCGGGCGATGCTGATCCAATCGCAAGGCTTTCGCCGCGCTTTTACGGGGCGTGGGTAGCGTAGGTTAGTTTAGGTCAGTTAGGTCAGTTAGGTCAGTTAGGTCAGGGACATGAACGTCCCTGCCTAAGCCCTTCGGGCACGATGTCCC
>CAXTBP010000290.1:0-5533 GCA_964241985.1 uncultured Armatimonadaceae bacterium
GATTTCCACGACGCCATCGGTTAAGAGCAATAAACACTCGGCGATGTTTTCGCACAGCGTTCGGTCGCTGTTTCCCGGCCCGCCCGCTTCCACCAAATACACCAATCGCGGGCGGCGCACACTGCGGCGGGCCAAATAGTCGTCGGGCAAATCTGCTTCGGTTGCGGCTTGCACGCGCACCAAACAGCCCTCGCCTTTGGAGGAGGCGAGCGAAACGACGCGCCAGCCGCTCGGGTCGCCGACCGTAAATACGGCGTCGGCAAGGCCCGCTTCGCTTAAGGCCGCTGTTTCGCTGTTGGCGTCCGTAACGCCGGGGATAAAGCCGCGCCCGCCCAGCGCGTCGGCGAGAAGCGCGGGCGTGATGGGTTCGGTTTGGTTCGTCCAAATACGCGCGTACCCAAGGTTGCGCGGGCGTGTGAGCGGATCGAAAACTTTAGACGAGGCAAAATCGCTGGTCATGGTCATAGTTGATAGTGCCCCCTATTCATCCTCTGTTTTGCCCTGCGCGGCGTTGCAGATTGCCCGCTGAAGCAAATTATAATCGCGGAACGGCAGTTTGTGGACGTTGCCTTGAAACGCCAATGTCCAGTGGGCGCGGGGCCAGCGTTTGGGATATTCCATAAAATCGACGAGTGGCTCCACGCGCACGAAATCTTCGGGTTTGTCAATGATGGCGACCGGCGTAATGGGAAACCGAAACGGGTATTCTTCGTCTGGTTTACGCGAATCCCAAATGTGTTCGTCGTCCTCGAACATCGGGCCGGTTACTTTGGCAAGACCGGCGACGGCTTTGAGGCCAATCGTGTAGAAGAAAACGGTATCGCCCGCTTTGACGGTGGCGGCTTTTTTGCGGTGGCGGCTTTTCATGCCCGCGATGTCGAAACCACGGGCGCGCGATACCTCGAAATTTTCCGGCGACGACACCAAAAGCCAGTGTGTCGGGCCAGGGTTTGGCGCGGGAGCCGCGCTTCGGCTCCCGCTTATAGGTTGGTTCATAACAACGGATTATAGCACCAATTTCGGGCTATCGGACAACAACCGACTCACTGACAATCTGCGCGGCGGCGACATCGTTACCGAAATCGGTGAAGTTTTGGAACGTCCACACGACCTGCTTTTTCTTATCGTGCGTGACTTCGATAAGCTGCGGATTTTCCGGCCCGGCGTGCGTATTGCCGATAACGATGTTGCCGTTCGGAAGCAGTTCCAAAGTCGTTACCCAGTACAAGTGGATGTTCGGCAGTTCGGTTGTTCCGACCCGCCACACTTCTTTGCCTTTGGAGTTTACTTCGATAACGCGGTTCCCGTCGCCGCACGCAATGAGCGTGTTTTTGTTGGGCAAACGGATGGCCCCGAAAACGTGGTTTCCATGTCCTTGATGCGTGCCCGTTTCCGGTTTGCCGTCCAAATCGAGGGCGTAGCTCCACACGACCTTGCCGGTTTTCGGTTGGTATTCGCGCACCACGCCGTCGTTTTCGTGGCAGACCAAATAGTTGCCGTTGGCGATTTTACGGGCCATGCGCGTGTCGCGGTGCGCGTCGGGCTTATCGACCGTGAGCGGCGTTTCCGTCACGATGTTGTCGTTCGCGTCCACTTCAATAATGCGCTTATTGCCAGTTTCCGCGATCATCGTCAAGCCGTTGGGAAGCCGCTGAAAGGCGTGGATTTCGATGCGGCCCGTATACGGCGCGACGGGTTTTCCTTCGTGCCGAAACACTTCTTTGCCGTCGGGCGTGCGCTCGACAATGATGTTGTCTCGAATCGGCATCAAGACGTTGCCGTTCGGCAAATACGAAATATCATGGGCGGTCGTCGGCAATTCGGTTTGCCATTCGATTTTGCCCGTACTGTCGCGCAAAATGGCGGCCTTGCCCTTGTCGCAGGCGAGTACGCGGTGCGAGACCGGGGCTTTCTTATCCTGCGCTTGGGCGGCGATCAAACCGCACGACAATGCGGCGGCGAGGCAAACCGTAGAAAATAAGCGGTTCATAATGGGTTCCTACCGAATGCCGAAATGATATTCGGTTTGTTGGCGGTACGTTTCGCCGGGGCGCAGCACGGACGACGGGAAGTTCGGTTTATTGACGGCATCGGGGAAATTTTGGGTTTCCAAGCAGAACGCGCCGTACTGCGGATACGCGATTCCGTTTTTGCCTTTGGAGTTATCCAAACCTAAACCCGCGTACAACTGAACGCCGGGCTGGTCGGTTTTAACCGTCATCGTGCGGCCCGTGGACGGGTCGTAGGCTTCGGCGCACAAACCGAGTGTGCTGTAGCCCTTGTCCAATACGTAGTTGTGGTCGTAGCCGTTCGTGGGCAGGATTTCCTTCATATGAACGCCCAGCGCGGTTTCCCGCGTTAAATCGAAGGGCGTTCCCGCGACCGGCGCGAGTTCGCCAGTCGGGATGAGCGTTGCATCGACGGGCGTGTAGCGCGAAGCGTACAATTTCATGCGCTGATCCAACACCGTATTGCCCGGCCCCGCCAAGTTGTAATAGGCGTGGTTCGTCATGTTAATAATCGTGGGCTTGTCGGTCGTCGCTTCGTAGGTTAAGCGTAGCGTGTTGTCAGCGGTAAGGGTGTAGGTAACGGAAGCGTTTACCGTGCCGGGATAGCCCTCTTCACCGTCGGGGGAAACAGTCGAGAAAGTGACCTGTGGATCACCAGCGGAAGACTTGCCGGGTTTTGCCGTCCAGACGTGTTTGTCCCAGCCTTTCGTTCCGCCGTGCAAATGGTTCGGGCCGTTGTTGGTCGCCAGCGTGTAGTCTTTGCCGTCGAGCGTAAACTTGCCGCCCGCGATGCGGTTGCCAATACGTCCAATCGTCGCGCCGAAATACGGGCCGGGCTTGACGTAGGAATCCAAATCGTCCCAGCCCAAAATCACGTCGCCGACATTGCCGCTACGGTCGGGCACGTACAACCGCACGAGCGTAGCGCCGAAGGTTGCGACATCGGCGGACATTCCGTTTGCGTTGCGGAGCGTGTACAGTTCGACGGCTTTTCCGTCCGGGGTTTTACCCCACGACGTTTTGGTTACTTCCATTTTTCCTTTAACGGCTTTCATCACGGCGGGCTTCGCCATCGTCTTCTGCGCGTGAGCGACGGGCGCAAGGGTTGCGCCAAACGTCAACGCGGCAAGAACGGCGAGCGAGCAAACGGTAAAACGCGGCATGGCGTTTCCTTTCGGTTGTCTAAATGATTTGTTCAATGGGACGCGCCCCTTCGACACCGACCAGTTTTTGATCGAGGCCACTGTAGAAATACGTCAAGCGGTTGGGATTGAGGCCCATTTGATTGAGAATGGTCGCGTGGAGGTTCTTGACTTTGTACGGGTCTTTGACGGCTTGGCTGCCCAATTCGTCGGTTTCGCCGACCGAGACGCCGCCCTTGATCCCTCCACCGGCAAGCCACATCGTAAAGCCTGCGGCGTTGTGGTCGCGGCCCGTGCCGGTCGCATACTCGGCGGTGGGCTGCCGCCCGAACTCGCCGCCCCACACAATCAGCGTGGAATCCAAAAGGCCGCGCTGTTTCAGGTCGGCCAAAAGTCCGGCAATCGGTTTGTCGGTTTCCCCGGCGTGGAGGGTGTGGTTAATTACCAAATCGTCGTGCGCGTCCCACGTAGAATCGGTGTGCGAGCCGCCCGAGTAGAGTTGGATAAAGCGCACGCCGCGCTCCACCATGCGCCGGGCCATCAAGCACTGCCGCCCAAACACGGCGGTTTTCGGATCGTCCAAACCGTACAGTTTTTTGATGTGTTCGGGTTCGGACGCAATATCGGTCGCTTCGGGCGCGGACGCCTGCATCTTGTACGCGAGTTCATACGACGCGATTCGGGCCGTTAAATTGCTGTTTTCCTGCCGCATCGCTTCGTGTTCGTGGTTGTACTGCGATAGGGTTTCCAGCATCGCACGCTGGGCGTCGTCGTTTTCGCGGGCCTTAACATCTAAGACCGGCGTGTCGCCCGCGTTCAAAACGGTCGCTTGGTAAGTGGCGGGCATATAGCCGCTCGACCAGTTTTTCGCGCCGCTAATGGGGCCGCCGCGCGGGTCGAGCATCACGACGAAGCCGGGCAAATTCTGGTTCTCGGTTCCCAGTCCGTAGTTCACCCACGACCCCATGCAGGGACTGCCGCCCAAAATTTTGCCCGTGTTCATTTGCAGCATCGCCGAGCCGTGAATGGGCGAATCCGCCGTCATCGAATGGATGAACGCCATATCATCGACGTGCTGGGCCAAGTTCGGGAACAAATCGGACACCCACTTGCCGCTCTGCCCGTACTGCTTGAAATTCCACTTCGGCTCGACAATACGCCCGCCGTTTTTGTGCCCGCCACGCCCGAACGTGTTCACGGCAACGGTCTTGCCGTCCGTTCCCTTCATGCCCGGCTTGTAGTCGAACGTGTCGATTTGGCTCGGCCCGCCGTACATATACAGAAAAATGACGCTCTTGGCTTTGGGCGTAAAGTGCGGCTTTTTTGGCGCAAGAGGATTAACCGCAACGGGCGGAGCCGCCGCCTGCGCCATTTTAGCAAAAAAGCCGTCGCCCTCTAAAAGCGAGGCAAGCGCGACGGACGTAAAGCCCGCGCCGGTTTGCCAGATAAATTCGCGCCGTGTGCGCCCGCAAAATTCGCCGTGTTTCGCCATAGTTGGTTTCGCTTTTTGAATAGTTTTCGTTATACCGTGCAAACGCAGCCGCATTGCAGCGTCAGCGTGACCGGGGAGGAATAGGTTTGCGGAGCTGTCGCGCCCGCTTGATAGTGTAGAACGGTATTGGTTTCGCCGTCAAACACAACAATATCTTTAACGCCCGCGTTCCTGTAAAAAGGCACGCCAATCTCTAAATCTTTGGCCTCGTAGTTTTTGCTCAGAATTTCAATGATGGCTTCGGGTAAAAGCGTGACTGCGCTGTCCTGCTCGTCGGGTTCGCGGCAGAAGATAGCGATGTCAGGGCGTTTCTGCGAACCGTCGGGAAAGGCGACCTGAATGTCAGCGTAATGAACGCAGGCGCAATTTCCCGTTTGATTTGCCGGAACAATCGTCGCGCGAATGCTATCCACTTTTTTCTGGTGGCGCAAAATTGGCGACGCTTCCCAAACACCTAAACCGTTCACGAACTCCAAGCGAAATCCGGCCCGGTCGGCGTCCAAAATCGTGCGCTGTATCTCGTTCATTTTTGTCGTTCAAGCAAAAGAGTTAAAATCGCACGAATCCGCTCCAATTTTTGCAACAAAGCGTATAAATCGGGCGTGCGGTCTGCCGTGATAAATTTCTCCGCCGTTCTGTACTGTGGATACACTTCAAAAAAACTACGCTCGCAAGCGTATTGCATATTTTTTGCTTGCGGGTGGTGTTGGGCACGTATATTTAGCAGTTTTTCGCCCCAACTGGAATACCCGACTAAAGTTGAATCGAACATATCAAGGTCTGGGACTAAGTCGTCGAAAGCCTCTCCGTATTCGGCTTGAACTTTGCGGCAACCTTCGTAGGGAAATGGCCGCGTAATGCTTTGGTAGATCTTGGTTATTTCATCTACA
>CAXTBP010000291.1:0-1484 GCA_964241985.1 uncultured Armatimonadaceae bacterium
CGTTTTCACCTTCAACGGCAAAAGCGACGATACGACCGCCCTCGATGCCGCGACCGGCAAAGTGGTCGGCACGATTGCACTCGGCGGCAAGCCGGAATTTGCGATTAGCGATACGGACACCAAGCACGTTTTCGTCAATATCGAAGACAAAAGCGAACTTGTCACACTCGACCCCAAAGCCTTGACGGTTTTGAAGCGCACGCCCCTTGCGCCCGGCGAAGAGCCGAGCGGCTTGGCCTTCGATGCCAAACGCCATTTGCTTTTCGCGGCCTGCGGGAATGAACACGCCGCCGTCGTGGACAGCCGGACGGGCAAATTGCTCGCCACGCCCACGGTCGGCAGTGGCCCGGATGCCGCTGTCGTGGATTCGTCCAACAGTCTTGCCTTTACCTCAAACGGCGACGACGGTACACTATCCGTTATCAAGCAGGACAAAGCCGGGGCGTTTGCTGTGGAAAGCGTACCGACCAAAAAAGGTGCGCGGACAATGACTATCGACCCCAAAACGCACCGCCTGTATTTGGTGACGGCGGATTATTCCGCGCCCGACCCCAACGCGAAAACCCCAAGCGGTCGCCCTGTCCGCCCGCGCCCGGTTCCCGGTAGCTTCACGGTTTTAGTGTACGGGCAATAAAGTCGGCCTTTAATACCACGGTGCGGGCGTTAGGAAAAACAAATGAACTGGGCAACCTATGCGGGTTTATCCGCCGTGTTCGCGGCGCTGACGGCATTGCTCGCCAAAATCGGGATTGAAAACGTTCCCTCGAACGTTGCCACGATGGTGCGCACCGTGGTTATCGTCATTTTCGCCGTCGGCATTGTACTCGCCCGTGGCGAAGCGGGATATCTGCGCGATTTGAGCGGACGCACGTGGCTTTTTCTCGTTTTGTCCGGCATTGCGACCGGACTTTCGTGGCTTTGCTATTTCGCCGCGCTTAAAGGGGGGCCGATTTCGCACGTCGCGCCCATCGACAAACTGAGTTTTGTCTTGGCCGTGATTCTCGCGGCTATTTTCCTGCACGAAAAAGTGTCGCGGCTCACGCTCGTCGGTATCGTGTTCATCGTAATCGGCGTACTCTTAACGCTCCCGACCGTGCAAAGCGCGCTTGAGCAACGGGTCACTTCCAAACAAGCGGATGCGCCGCCTGAAAATAAACCAAATGATTGATTTTATTCTGCATCTGGACAAGCACTTGCTGTCCATCGTGCAGCAGTACGGGGTTTTAACCTACCTCATCCTTTTCGGGATTTTGTTTTTGGAAACCGGCCTCGTTATCACACCGTTTCTGCCCGGCGACTCCTTGCTTTTCGGAGCCGGGGCGCTTGCGGCAACGGGCGGCGGGGCGCCTGCGCAGCAGGCGATGTCAGCCAACACAGTGGCCGCCACCAGCCTTCTCGCCGGGTTCGCGCTCTGCTCATCGGTCTGCGCGATCCGCGCCGCCTCCCTCGCCTCGGCGAGGGCATCTGCTCGCTTGCCCCGTTGC
>CAXTBP010000291.1:1494-5524 GCA_964241985.1 uncultured Armatimonadaceae bacterium
GTGAATATTTGGATCCTTGCCGTCGTGTTTCTTGCCGGGGCAATTTTGGGCGACAGCGCAAACTTTGAAATCGGTAAACGCTTCGGCCCGCGCATGAAATTCATCAAAAAAGAAAACATAGAGCGCACCGAGGAATTTTTCAAGAAATACGGCGGCAAAACCATTGTGATCGCCCGCTTCGTGCCCGTCGTTCGGACGCTGGCCCCGTTCGTCGCGGGAACCGGCAACATGGACTACGCCCAGTTTATTCGCTACAACATCGTCGGCGCGCTTGCATGGGTCGCCCTCCTCTTAGGAACCGGCTATTTCTTCGGCAACTTACCGTTCGTGAAAAGCCATTTCGGCTTGGTCGTTATCGCAATCATTGTGTTATCCTTAATTCCCGCCGTGTGGGAATGGGTCGCCGCCCGCCGCGAAAAACACGCCAGTTAGTCGTCGCCCCTTTTGTTGGAGTTCAGATTCACCAACCACATTTGGTTACGGGGCGAGGAAGCAAGAGATGTCAAGGAAGAAGCCGATTTCAGGGCACGACGCTGGATCGCGGGAAGAACGCATAGTTGGATGAATCACTTCCATCGGCTACGGATCCGATGGAGCAAGAAGCTGCAAAATTACCTCGCATTTTTGCATTTGGCCTGCGCTTGCATTACGTTCAAACCGTGCCAGCAATCAGACCTAACGCGATAAACTCTTAGGCGCGCGCACCTCAAAATCTTGCAGCGACGCACCGTATTTGGTTCCCCGTTTCACGGCAAACACGCGCACGTAGCGCGCTTCCACGGGGGCAAGCGAAATATCTTCTTCGCTGCCTTGACTTTGGTCGGTTTGATAAACCGAATGCCAGTTTTGTCCGTCGTTTGAAACTTCGATGCGATACGCGCTCGCGTAAGCGGCTTCCCAGCCCAGATGAACGCGCCCGATGCGCTGCTGCGTCCCCAAGTCAACCGCGAGCCACTCATTGTCTCGTCCATCGCTTTGCCACCGAGTTGCTATATTGTCGTCAAAAGCAAATTCCGCCCGATGTTCGCCCTGCTGCCCGGACGAGGCGAACGCGCGCTTGTTAAGAGCAAGATCGGGCGCGGTTTCGCGGGGTGCAAGCTCGGTTTCGTCGCGCAGAAAAGGGATTGCTTCAAAATAGTCGTCAAGTCGAACCGTTGTTTTTTGACTTAGATTGCGCGACGAGTCGCCGACCGCGATTTCGTAGTTGCCCGCGTTCACCCGCCAGCCTTTCGCCGAAACATCACACCACGCAAAATCGCGCGGCCTGAGCGGAAGTTCCACGATTTGGCTTTGCCCGGGCTGCAGCATGACTTTGACGAAGCCTTTGAGTTCGCGCACCGGCTTGTCCACCACGGGGTTCGGATCACGTACATACAACTGCACGACCTGCGCCCCGGCGCGTTTGCCCGTATTGGTCACGCGCGCTTGCACTATCAACTGACCGGTCGCGCTCAACGTTGGCGACGACGGTTTCACGTTGTCGATACGGAACGTGGTGTAACTAAGACCATAGCCGAACGGGAACAGGGGCGCGATACTGCGCTTGTCGAAGGCACGGTAGCCGACGTAAATACCTTCTTCGTAGCGAATGAAGCGACCGTTACCGCCAAAGTTCTGATAGTCGGGATAGTCTTCTCGCCGCGCGCCAAACGTTGTGGGTAAGTGCCCCGACGGGTTCACGTCGCCAAACAAAACTTCCGCCAAAGCATTCCCGCCCTCTTGACCGGGATACCATGCTTCGAGTAGGGCCGGAACATATGGGAGCCACGGCATCGAAACGGGCGTGCCCGTGTTGAGAACGACTATCGTGCGCGGGTTCGCCGCCGCGACGTGTCGTATCAGTTCGTCCTGATTGTCGGGCAGCGCCATTGACGAGCGGTCTTGGCCTTCGCCGTCGGTTCCGCGCGTCGTCACGCAAACGATGGCGACATCGCTTGTGCGGGCCGCTTCCACCGCTTCGGCATACGCATCCGTATTCGGTTCGAGAAGACGCAACTGCGCGACCGCGTTGCCGCCCGCTTGGTAGTATTCCGCCCTCAGTTTGTATGCACGCCCCGCTTCGAGGTTGACCGTTGCCGGGTAAGTCGTCGCGGCGGAGTCATGCCACGCATCAATGATAGGTTTGTCGTCGAGGAACAAGCGGCAGCCGTCGTCGGCGCGAAATAAAAAGGTGGTCGCTCCGCTTTTACGCGGCGTGAACGTACCTGTCCACCGAGCGCTGTAAACGTCGGAACCGGTTCCGGTCAGCCCGGCGCTAAAATCGATTTGCCCATCGGTTCGCGTCGCCGTGGGGGATCCTTCGAGATTTTTGCCTCGGAATACTTCGGCGCGGAAGCCCGGGTCTTTTGCGCCGGGTACGGTTACGGTTCCCGTGGGAAACGGGCTGCCGCCCGTATCGCCGGGCACGTAACGCACCGAAACGTTCCCACCGACGCGCGCTTTAATACCTTCAAGCGGCCCGACCGAGCGTAGCGGCGTAACGCCCGGACTGCCCTGCGCCCCGATTTGCATTTGTCGCCCGGCGGGGCCGATAAGCGCGATGGTACGAATCTTGGAAGCATCCAGCGGTAGTAGCTGCCGCTCGTTTTTGAGCAAAACAATGCCTTCCTCGGCGGCACGCAAAGCAACATCGCGGCTGGCCTCGGAATTAACCAGTGCGGGATTGGGGGTTTTCGGCCCGTCTACTACGCCGGAGCGCAAAATAGTTCGCACGATGCGGGTCACATTCGCGTCGATCTGGGCTTGCGTGGTCAGGCCACGCGCGAGGTCGTCTTTCACTTTGGCAGGGGCCAAAAAGCCTCGCCCCGGCATTTCCAGATCGTTGCCCGCGTTGATAACCCGCGCCGATTCGTGAACGCCGCCCCAATCCGACATCACCAAACCGTCAAACCCCCAGCCGCGCTTGAGTACGTCGGTGAGCAGGTAACCGTTGGCGGACGCATACAGCCCGTTCAAGCGGTTGTAGGACGACATTACCGCCCACACGCCGCCTTCTTTCACCCCGGCTTCAAAACCGGGCCAGTAAATCTCGCGTAGCGCGCGTTCCGAGACCTGAACGTCAACGGTAAAGCGATGGGTTTCCTGATTGTTGGCGGAAAAGTGTTTAATGCACGCGACAGTTCCCGTTGCCTGCATCCCGCGAATGTAGCCCACCGCCAAGCGCCCGGTCAAAAACGGGTCTTCGGAAAAGTACTCGGCATTGCGCCCGCCCAGCGGCGAGCGCTGGATGTTTACGGCGGGGCCGAGCATCACCTGAACGCCAGTTCCTTTATTTTGCGCTTCGACGCCGATAGCCGCCCCAACGTGCGAGATCAGCGTGGGGTTCCATGTAGACGCCATCGCCACACCGGATGGAAACGCGGTCGCAGGGCCGAGGGTGGATTTCATTCCGCCCCGCACACCCTGACCGGCGTCGGCCATGCCCATCGCAGGAATTCCAAGACGTGGAATTGGCTGCGTCGTGAATTCGGTTCCCGCCAAAAGCGAGATCTTTTCATCAACGGTGAGACGGCTCATTAGGTCGCTGACGCGACTTTCCAGTGGTGCTTTGAGGTTTTGGTAAACCGGCATCGACTGTGCCCACGATGGAGCGATCAAGGATCCTGCCAGAGGAAAGAGTGCCCCAAAACGCCGCACACGACTCCGAGTGCAAAGGCGAAACGTGGTAAGCATGGAAAGTATTCTACTAAACAAAGGCTGAGGTAATAATTTGATTTAGGGACGAAGCGTCAAACAGCCCGTTAAGCAAAGGCGCTAAGGTTTTGGTGTTTTAGCGTCAGGCGGCACGACTTGGAGTGCCACGACGGTGCTGATGGTGTCCCACGAATGCAGCACGCCGTCGGGTGTGGGATGAAGCCACCGACACCACGACAGGTTGTCCGACGCGCGCCGCACATTCCATGCCGCTTCGGCGTTGGCCTGCATCCAAGGCAAATAGGTGGCTTCGAGTTTGCGCTCCTTCATGAACTTAGAAATCCAGCGCAAACCGATGGAGTGGAAGCCCGCGAGGTCGCCGCCACCCGCATTATAT